>JAAFJL010000061.1 GCA_013298865.1 Cytophagales bacterium
AAGGTATGGCTGCTATTAATGCTGGTGCAGATGCTGTTTATATTGGTGCTCCTCAGTTCGGGGCAAGGTCAAATGCGACCAATTCTCTGGAGGATATTGCCGAGATGGTAAAGTATGCTCACCTTTTCAAGGCTCAGGTTTTTGTTGTTTTAAATACGATTTTGTATGATAACGAGTTGGATTTATGTAAAAAACTCATCTACCAACTCTACGAAATTGGTGTGGATGCCCTCATTATTCAGGACATGGCAATTATGGAAATGGATTTACCCCCCATCGTAATTCATGCAAGTACACAAGCCAATAATAGAGACCCAAAACACGTCAAATTCTTGAAAGATGCAGGGATGAAACGGGTTGTGTTGGCAAGAGAATTGAATTTGGACCAAGTAAAAGAAATCAGTGAAGCCACCGACGTTGAGTTAGAATTCTTTGTTTCTGGGGCGTTATGCGTGTCCTTCAGTGGTAATTGTTACATGAGTGTTGCCAACGGAGAACGTAGTGCTAACAGAGGTTCATGCGCACAAAATTGTCGTTTGCCGTATCAATTAATTGATGGAACAGGTAAAACTTTAATTGCGAATAGTCACTTATTGTCTATCAAAGATTTAGACCTGAGCGACCAATTGCCGAATTTAATAGAAGCAGGTGTTACATCTTTTAAAATAGAAGGTCGTTTGAAAGATATTGTTTACGTAAAAAATAATACCTCCTATTTACGTAAAAAATTAGACAGTTTCTTGGAAGGTAATACTCAATTTGAAAAGGCTTCTTCGGGAAGAACTTTTTACAATTTCGAGCCAGAAATGGATAGAAGTTTCAACAGAGGTTACACCGATTATTTTGTCAATAAACGGAAGGAGAAAATTGGTTCATGGGAAAGTCCAAAGTCGCAGGGACAGTTAATTGGAAAGTTATTGGAAGTAAAAGCGAACGGTTATGTGATTGAAAATTACGAAAAACTAAATAATGGAGACGGGCTATTTTTCGTGAATGAAAACGGTGAACCCGACGGAACACAAGTAAATATCATCGTCAATGATTTAGTTGTGCCAAATACCTTTAAATCATTGTCAGTTGGAACGGTCATTTACAGAAATTCAGATGCTGAATTTAACAAAATGGTTGAAAAAGAAAATAGTGCCGTTCGTAAAATTGGGGTTTCTTTGAAGTTTACAGAAATAGAAAATGGGTTTCAGCTGTTAGTCACAGATGAAGACGGACATCAGAGTGTTGCAACTTTGGAAACGACAAAAGAATTAGCAAAAAGTGAAGAATCAGTTGTACCAAATATCAAAAAGAATCTCTCTAAAACGGGCAACACGCCATTTATCGTAGATGAAATTGAGGTTGAGTTTTCAGAAAATTGGTTTCTGCCTATTTCAAAAGTCAACGAAATTAGAAGAGAAGTCTTGGAACTATTGGTTGAAGTGCGTGTGAAAGAATACCACCGAGAAGAATTCCAAATCACGAAAACTGACCATCCTTATCCCGTTCAGAAATTGGATTTTATGTACAATGTTTCCAATAAAATGGCAAGAGCATTTTATAAAAGACATGGCGTAACCGAAATTGAGAAGGCTTTTGAGCTACAATGGGACCCAGGAAAAGCACGAGTTATGACCACAAAGTATTGCGTAAAATACGAATTGGGCAAATGTGCAAGGTTTCAACGTGAAACAATGGGCGAAAAATTAGTAGAACCCCTAACGCTAAAGCACGGAGAAAACGAATACAAATTGAAATTTAATTGCAAGCCCTGTGAAATGGAAATTTGGGAAAAAGATGCAGAATTAGAATTTGAAGACGAAGATGAACAAATCGGATATGTAGGTCGGTAGGCTGTTGATATTTTACAAAAAAATGCCCCTGAAGTTGTTTAGGGGCATTTTTTGGGTTGTTAGAAATTAGACTTTTAATTAATGAAAAACTCGTCTCTATCTTTATCAAAAGTATTTTCAAAAATTTTTCTCCGAAATTCTTTTAAAGAGTCTAAGTTATTCAATTGTGAAAATTCATGAAATCTTTCTTCATCAATAAACGAATATTTCGTAATTTGATCTTTTAGCCACTGGTTTTCAATAACAATTAACTTTGAATCACTTTTAGAAATATTTTCATTTGCTGGCAAAAGTGCAAGGTTAAAAAGATTATGCTGTAAATTTTCTTTATTTGCAATCGTGGACTGTTTAAAAATGGACTGCGGAATAATGTGATCAACATGAATAGAGTATAGTCCAGTATCGGGTCCAGCCAATTTTTTTAAACAATAAAAATGATATAAAATAGGTTCTAAAATTTTTTGATTTATTTGAACATCATCAATCGTATTCTTTTCAAAAATTTCTTTTAACAAATCAAGCCATTTATGTTTTTCAATAGGAATATAAATTTCTGGTTGAAAATCAAACGTGGAAATATTTTGTGCAAATTTTGAATCACTTGAGCCTCTCCACTGTCGTGTGATATACTCATAGATAAGTCGATCAAGTAAAATGACTGCATTCTTCTGGAACTGTTTTACTTGATATGAAGAACCAAGTGGTGAGCCTTTTCTCTTCCAATCTTTATATGAAAGTACTAAAAAGTTTAATGCAATTGTGTCACTGAGAATTTCCATAATTGTACCCTTCCATGATTGCAAATATTTAAAATAGTCATACTCTCCTAATATTTTAATCAAATTATTTAAGTCATTAATTAATACATCAATATCATATTCCCAATTTATTTTCTCTTCCGAACTCAATTTATTAATATCTTCCTTTTTTATTCCGCCGATTAAAATTCCACTTAATACCTTAAAACCCAATGTTAATTTTTTTTCAAAATTAGCATTAGGATCCGTAAAGTCTTTAAATAGATAATTCGAAGCATTTAACCTTGATAAAAGTGTCGCTGGAATATCCCAACGAACAACATTCTCAGATTTTATGTTGATTGATTCATACAAAGACTTGGCTTCTTTTACTAATAAAGCGTTGGGGTTTTTAATCTCTTTGTTCCAGCTTGGTTTAGCTGATAAAATCTCAACAGCAGTTAGTTGAGTTCCTTCTGAATTTATAATATTGAATATTTTTTGCCCATCAGCAGTATTTATCTCTTTCACTTCAATCAATCCAATTTTTGAGTTTAAAAGTAAATTATCAATTTTATCAAGTAATTCAATCCTATCAACTATGCTTTCCCACTTACGATTTAATTCCAATGAAATTTTGTCTATGTCAGATCCCGATAACCTAAGTCTTTTACTTAAAAAATTCATGAAATTAATCTGTAAATCATAATCCATACGATCTAACTTACAATCATTTCTGTAATCAACGATAAAACTCTTTACTCTACGGGAACTTAAAACCAGTTTTCCATTGATATTTTCTACATAAGGTAAATCTTTTATATGAGTTGAAAAATCAAAGGGGTAAGAAAATCCACTGTATCTTTTATTCTTATTGTGAACCATCAAAATTATCTCAAGAAGTAAATCCAGCCCTGTTGATTTAGAAGCTACACGAATGTCCTCCTCTAAATTTTCTGATTCAGAATTAGAAGTTACAATATCTGAATCATTATCTGAATTAACCTCCCTTTCATCCTGAACTTGAATATCAGAATCATCCTGCTCTAAATAACGATTAATTTCTATCCAAAATAGCTCTCTAATTTCATGTTGTTGATCCCTGTCTTTAATACCAATAAACTTCTTTGCCCATAGATAAATATTTTCAGGATCTTCTGCAATCTGGCTCAAAGCGTTACGTCTTTGCCTACCATCGAGTAACCAGCGAGTAGTTCTATTATCATAATTTTCCAAACTTAGAATACTTACACCAATCGGATATTGCTTAAATATACTTATACAAAGTTTAAAGTTTTTTGTGTGATCCCAAGTTTGTTTTCTTTGAAACCTTGGAAGTTTAATGTTACTGTCTTCTATGAAAGTCTTGATTGATTCTGGTCTAATTTCGTACATATTTATTTTTTTTATCGATGGAATTTATATTTTATTTATCTTGTATTTTGTAATTTTAACTGTTGGAAACATTTGAATATCTCTCTCTTCAAACCCCCAAAACCTCTCGACTAATCCCCCTAACTTTCTCTGCCAAAGCCTTGTCTTTTACTAATGATTTTCCGTAAGAGGGTATCATTTCTGCTAATTTCGCTTTCCAAATTGCCGACTGCATCAGTTCTGGAAAACATTCTTCCATCACTTCCAACATCACAATTACGGAAGTTGATGCTCCTGGCGATGCTCCCAATAACGCTGCAATTGTGCCATCTTGGGCAGTTACAACTTCTGTTCCGAATTCCAACACTCCTCCATCTTCTTCGTCTTTGCGGATTACCTGTACTCGCTGTCCTGCAATGGCAATTTCCCAATCTTCATCTTTAGCATCGGGGATAAATTCTCGCAAAGTTTCTACTTTTTCTTCTTGTGAAAGTAACACTTGTTCAATGAGGTATTTTGTGAGGGGCAAATTATGAATTCCTGCTCCAATCATTGGCAAAATATTGTCGAATGTGATAGAAGCTGGTAAATCCAAAAACGAACCTTCTTTCAGAAATTTCGTTGAAAAACCTGCAAATGGTCCAAACAGCAACTCTTTTTTCCCGTTGATAATTCGAGAATCCAAATGCGGAACAGACATGGGAGGCGTACCTACCTTTGCTTTACCATAAACTTTTGCATGATGTTGAGCTATGATTGCTGGATTATTACACACCAACCATTGACCACTCACAGGAAAACCGCCATAACCATCTGCTTCCGGAATATCAGATTTTTCCAACAATCTCAACGAGCCTCCGCCAGCACCTATGAAGACAAATTGAGATGTCACATATCTTTCTTCGCCTGTGGTTTTGTCTTCAACTCTAAGTTTCCAAGTTTTATCTTCTTGCTGTTCCAAAGTTTCAACTTCATGGTTTAAGAAAACGTCAACCTCGTGATGCCCTTTCAGGTGATTACAAAGCGAACGAGTTAATTCTCCGAAATTCATATCCGTACCGTGCCGGGTTCGGGTTGCCGCAATAATTTCTTCCGAATTTCGGTTTTTCATCATGAGCGGAATCCAAGATTTTATTGTTTCAAAGTCAGCCGAGAACTCCATGCCATTAAACAAATGACATTCTTGCAAAGCCTCAAATCTTTTCTTGAGATATTCAACATCGTCTTCCCCCTGCACAAAACTGATATGTGGGACTTGATTGATGAATTCTTTTGGAGAAACAAAATAGCCATGTCCGACTAAATACGCCCAAAATTGTTTAGAAACTTCAAAAGACTCAATGATTTTAATGGCTTTCGAGATACTTACATTGCCTTCATCATCTTTTGGAGTATAATTCAATTCACAAAGTGCGGAATGACCTGTTCCAGCATTATTCCAAGCATCAGAGCTTTCGCCTGCTACTCGGTCTAACCTTTCGTAAATATCAATTCTAATAGCTGGATTAAGTTCTTTGAGCAAAACGCCCAAGGTAGCGGACATAATTCCAGCCCCGATGAGAACCACATCGCAATCGGTATTTTTATTTATTTTGTTGATGTTCATAATTGAAATTAATGTTCTTCGGAACTATATTTATAATGTTACAAAACCTCTCCCCCGACCCCTCTCCTGCTGAGAGGGGAGCATTTGTCGACGATTTTCTCCCCTCTCAGTAGCCGCAATGGAATTGGAGAGGGGTCGGGGGAGAGGTTTCATTAAACAAAATTGGTCTTGCAGCATTAAGTACTTACTTCCGATATTCTTTACTCTTGTGCAGTATCAAAAAGCTCTTCTAACTGTTCAATATACCAATAGTCAAGATTATTTGACTTAAAAATCATTTTACAGCGGTCTTCAAAATGCGACATCAAACCATGTTCCTTTACCAAAGTCATTGCTTTTTTGAAGGATGTGATAGCAGCATTATAATTTGATTCTGCCATTCCACCATAATCATTGGCAAGTTCGGTGGCTTCTTCAACCCGATAAATCAATAAATCGACTACATCATAAGGGAAAACAGCAATTTTTTCATAATCAGAAATGATTCCTCGGATGGTTGTATTGTTTACCATTCCTCGTGGATTGCCCGCAGAGGTACGAAATTGTTTATAGATTTTATCTTTATAGACTTTTAAAACAACTTGTCTTTCTTCTTCAGTCATCAAATCTTGGTTATAAAATTCCTTGACTTGGGGCAGTTTTGTGTAAAGTTTTATGATTTCCAAACGGAGTTCGTCCTCACTCATTTCGGCAATGAGTTTTTTAAGGTCTGTGAGTTTTGATTTAGCCATTTATTTTATTTCATTTTATACTAAAAAAACTTCTTTCGTAACAAGATGCAATTTAACTAATTAAGTTTGTTTAAATTAGAGGGATTTTATGATTTAACTTGTCTTAGTAACGAAATTGCCACACAGAAAGCCGTATTAAATTCTAATTGATTTGTCCAAGCTACCAATATATTTTTCTTGTTCTTCTATTTTTACTGCTATTTGTATAGTTTTTCTGACTTCGGTTTCTACCCAAGGTCAGACGAAAAATGTTATACCTAAAAACCTACAAATTGTACTTGAAAAAACTTTTCAGCAAATTCAGAAAAACGCTTCTTACTCTGTTTCAATAGACGCTTCGGAGTATTATAAATTCGATAAAGTACCTCATTTAATTCAGAAAAGAATGAGTAGAATCGAGGGCGTAAATGAAGATTTGTACTATGCCACCCACACCAGTTCGGAAGTATTTTTTAATAGTCCCAATCAATATCTCTATCAAATAAAGGACTCAAGGACATTAAACAGACCTGTAAATGACCCCGTATTGTTGATAAATCCAGATTTTTTTCAGGAACGTGTTGGCGGTTGTCCGTCTCCATTTTACAAGAGAAATCGAAAACATTATTACTATCAAAAATGCCCTTCTGATAACCAATTTGTAAAATTCAGTATTATCCCGAAAAGTAACCGAGAAAGACTTTTTTTGGGTGAAGTAGAAATTGATACAGTCCTCAATGTTGTATTGAATTTTCATTTTACGACAACAGTTGATGGCGTTAATTACAATTTTGAAGTTGAAAATGAGCGTAATGTAAACGCAGCCCCCAAGAAAATAAAGGTTCAATTAAATGGAAAAGGCTACGGATTCAGAGGAAAATATACCTACGAATGTGATTTTAGGAATTATAAATTTGGGATAAAAAAACACGTTGAACATCTCAAATCTATTCCACAATCTTTGAATATTCAAGACATTAATTTTGAAATTACTCAACTTCGTCAAGTAGCAAGAGTACTACACAAAAGCCTACGCAAAGACTGGCTCGACGACGAGTCTAACAGTAGGAGTGATGTAGTGATTGGATTTGATTTTCCGAAAACAAACTCACTTGTCACAGAAATAAAATCAGATAGTACTGATAACCAGAACATTACAAAAATATTTCCATTCACAAAAGCAGATAGCTCGGTTCATTTAACAAAACCTGATACTTTCAGGATAATCAATTTTAGCCCAGAACAAATGATTTTCAGTAAGTCCTTTTTCTTTGGTAAAAAGGCAAATGATGTTTATGCTTGGGAAATATATTATCGGTCACCAATTTTTGATACCAACTTTAATACAGCAGAAGGTTTAGTTTCAAATTTAGGTTTTTACATCAGAAGACGCTGGAGTTTGTATAAATGGTTAGAATTTGATGCAACAGGAAGACGTTCTTTTGGATTATCTAAAAATACTGGAATGTTAAGACTGAGATATAAGGATGAAAATAATATTTTAGATTTGAACGGTGGGCAGTTTTTTGCCCAGTATAATTACGAACAGCCCATTTCACCTGAGATGAACTCGCTTTCTACACTTATATTGAAAAATAATTTGATGAAAATCTACGACAGAAAATTCATCAATTTTAATCTCGTCAAAAGATTTTCGGGTTCTTTAGTTTTAAAATCAAGTTTTGAATTTGCCGAAAGAATCCCGATGGAAAACAAATTCGATTATTATTGGATTGATTATTATAAAAGAACATTTACTCCGAATTATCCCAATAATGCTGAGAAAGAAAATACGGGTTTCGATAAACATAAAGCTTTCACTTATTTGTTACAATTTAATTTCCGACCAAGATTAGGAAATTATGCCCTAACAAATGAAAAAATAATGCGTTGGGAAAACTCTCCATTATTGATGTTTAAGTTAAGGGGGGCATTGCCAATTATGGGTTCTGAAATTGATTTTACACATTTCGAGTTTTCATTGATTCAACAAAAAAAATGGTCGCCTTGGACACAAGCAGGTTTAATTCTGAATACGGGTGTTTTTCTGAACACCAAAAGAATGGAATTTATAGACTACAAACACTTTAATGGAAACACAACATTATTAATGCAAAGTGACATTTTGGCATCACACCGTTTAATTGGACTATATTCTGGTCTCACAAACGGGGCAAATCAACGATTGATTGACCATTATTTATTTAGCACAACGGGTAACTATTTAGAGACTATGGGATTTATTAAGTTTGATAAATTCATTTTAAATCGTTTTGATTTCTTGAAAAATAAAAAAATCAAGGAGGTAATTTCATTCAATTATTTAAGAGTGAACAATCAGAAATTGAATTATTTAGAATTCGGTTATGGTTGGGACGGAATTTTTAAAGTACTTCGTGCAGAAATTTTTTCTTCATTTATTAATGCAAATTACAATACATTTGGACTGAGAATAAATGTAAATTCGAGGTTGAGAATTGGAAATATTCCAGAATTATAGACCTTTGTAGAAATTGTATCAAAACTTATGGACTGAATTTTGCGTTAAAGATTTTAAAAACAATAATCTTTAGACCTAATTTGGGCAAAGCATTTAACAAAAATATATGTCAAAGAACTTAGTAATAGTTGAGTCCCCCGCTAAAGCAAAGACCATTGAGGGGTATTTAGGAAAAGATTTTACTGTCAAATCTTCTTATGGTCACGTCCGTGATTTGCCAGGGAAGGGAATGGCAATTGACATCGAAAATGGTTTTAAACCTACTTATGAAATCAGTGCTGATAAAGTAAAATTGGTGAATGAGCTGAAACAATTAGCAAAATCTTCTGATGAAGTCTGGTTAGCAACCGATGATGACCGTGAGGGTGAGTCCATTTCTTGGCATTTGAAAGAAGCATTAGGTTTGGCGGATAATACCAAAAGAATTGTTTTTAGAGAAATTACAAAGAAAGCTATTCTGAATGCCATTACTGCCCCAAGAACAATAAATGTTGACTTGGTGAACGCACAGCAAGCAAGAAGAATTTTAGATAGATTAATAGGGTTTGAACTCTCGCCAGTATTATGGTCGAAGGTACGTAAAGGACTTTCAGCTGGGCGTGTTCAGTCAGTTGCCGTAAGAATCATTGTAGAAAGAGAAAAAGAAATCAACGCTTTTGATTCAAAATCGAGTTTCAAAATTGTCGCTCTTTTCAAATTAGAAGGTGGTAAAGTTTTACAGGCTGAATTACCAAAGAATTTTGAACAAGAAGCAGATGCCAAAGCATTTTTAGAAAGATGTATTAAGGCTATTTTCAAAATAAAAAACCTTGAAACAAAACCTGCCAAAAAATCTCCTGCTCCACCATTTACAACATCAACTTTGCAACAAGAGGCTTCCAGAAAATTAGGTTTTTCTGTTGCTGGAACAATGAGTGTCGCTCAAAAATTGTACGAAGCAGGTAAGATTTCTTACATGAGAACAGATTCTACTAATTTGTCGGAGGAGGCTGTTCAAAAAGCTGTTGATGCGATTACTACTTCTTATGGTGCAAATTATGTGCAAACTCGTGTGTATAAGACTAAAAACGAAAATGCACAGGAAGCTCACGAGGCAATTCGTCCAACAGATTTTTCAGTAACAACTGCGGGTTCAGACCCTAAAGAAAAGCGTTTGTACGAATTAATCTGGAAAAGAGCAATTGCATCACAAATGTCTGATGCTCAGTTAGAAAGAACGACTGCCACAATCTCCATATCAACTACTCCAGAAGATTTAATTGCGCAAGGAGAAGTCATCAAATTTGATGGTTTCTTGAAAGTATATTTAGAAGGAAAAGACGACGAAGATGACGAAGAAAATTCAAAAATGCTTCCTCCGCTTAATATTGGTCAGGTTTTGAATTTAGATATTCTGAAAGCAACCGAAAGATTTAGCCGCCCTCCAGCAAGGTTTACCGAAGCAAGTTTAGTAAAAGCATTGGAAGAAAAAGGTATTGGTCGCCCATCAACTTATGCACCAACCATTTCTACTATTATCAAAAGAGAATATGTTGTAAAAGAAGACCGAGAGGGAAAAGAAAGGAGTTTCAAAGAAATAATACTGAAAGATGATAAAATTTCTGAGAAAGTTGGAAAGGAAAATTTCGGAGCTGAAAAACAAAAACTATTCCCAACTTCAACAGGAATGGTCGTAACAGATTTCTTAGTTGAAAATTTCAAAGAAGTCGTGGATTTTAAATTCACGGCAGACATGGAAGACGAATTTGACGAAATCGCTTCGGGTAAAGTAGAATGGGCAACCATGATTGATGGCTTTTATAAAGGATTTCATCAAAATATTGAAGATTCAAAAGGTTTAGACAGAAGTACCGTTGGCGGAGGAAGAGAATTAGGAGTTGACCCAGCAACAGGAAAGAAAATTTCAGTGCGTTTGGGCAAATTTGGTCCTTATGTTCAGTTAGGAGACACGAAGGACGAAGACAAACCGATTTTTGTCAATTTGAAAAAAGATCAATTGGTTTCAAGTCTAACTTACGAAGATGCACTTGCCCTGTTGGAACAACCAAAACTACCAAGAGAAGTTGGTTTTTTTGAAGATAAACCTATGGTAATTGGTATTGGTAAGTTAGGTCCTTATGTAAAACACGATGACAAATTTACAAGCCTCGGTACGGCAGACGACCCATATTATATTTCAGAAGAAAGAACCATTGAATTGATTTTGGAAAAGCGTCAGGCAGAAGTAAATGATGCCATCGGTGAATTTGAAGGTTTGCCAATTACTTCTGGAAAAGGCAGATTTGGGCCATATATTAAACATAATGGCAAATTTATCTCTCTTGGTAAAGGCGATAATTTAGAAACACTCACAATAGAAAGAGCTACTGAATTGGTGATTAACAAAAGAAACTCAGAAGCAAATAAATTTATCAAGGAGTTTCCAGAAAATGATACCGTTAAAGTGTTAAATGGAATGTACGGACCTTATATTCAGATAGGTAAACGAAACGTGAAGATTCCTAAAGATAAAGTTGCAGCAGAATTAACTTTAGAAGAATGTTTGAAATTAGGCGAAGAAGCCCCTGAACCTAAAAAGGGTGGTCGCAAGAAGTAACAAAAAAAGCTGACTTCGTTTGAAGTCAGCTTTTTTTATTTAAAATAACAACTTGTTTATGTACTCAATTTACTCCTTGTGTTGCGTCCATTTAATGGCATTTTCGATGAGCTGTACAAAATTTTGATTTTTCCAAGCTGTTTCGTCATGTCCCATTGATGTATAGAAAGTCTTACCTTTTCCAACTCTTTTAGACCAAGCCACAGGATGATCTTTGCCCATACCAAAGTTTTTGTCTGATGCCAACAGAGTCATATTTCCACTCGGATTAATCGAATCGCCATTAATTGAACAAACGATATTGAAGCCTTTTTTACGAGGATTTTCAAAAAACACATACCATTCGTCTGCATGACTCCACTTTTCAGGAATTTGATTTGTTTGTAAGCTATCTGCCTGATTGTCAAGTAATACGTCAGTTTTTTGAATGTGTTTTTCGATAGGATGATGTGAAAATTCCGAACCTAACAAGTTCTGGACGTACCAATCCCAATGATGAGAATTATCTCCTGCACCATGTATTCCTATAAGGCTACCACCATTTTCAACGTATTGTTCTAAGACTCGTTTTTGTTCATCATTGATAACTTCACCCGTCGAATTATTAAAGATAACTGTACTAAATTTAGCCAATTGTTCGGTATTGAATATCCCGCCTTCTTCCGTTTCCACGAGAAACCAATTATTTTTCTTCGCCAAATCTGCAATAACAAGTTTTGATGCATCAATAGATGCACTGTGACGAAAACCTGTTGATTTTGAAAATAATAAAACCGCCGATTGATTCGCTGGAAAAGCAAGTTTAGGAGCATCAGTTTCATACGAAACAGGAAATCCATTTTTCACTTTGTAAAGGAAAACAGCCATTAGACCTGCTAATAGCATAATAATGATTAAAACAGACCAAAGAGTAATTTTTAAAATTTTCTTCATTTTAACGAGTGGTTTTAAATTTAAACTAATTTCCAGCCATCACGATACTGTCGAGAAACGTATTGATTAGCTTCGTCGTAATTAGTAATTTTTGTATTTGCTCCATCCCATTTCATTTTTACTCTTCCTGGGTATGTCATAGTTCTCCCGTCTGCCCCTGTTACACGGTTCATATAAGAACGGATAGCTAAATTTCCCATTAAAACAGTTTCTGTCAACGGTCCAGAATAATCAAAAGAAGAAGTAAGTGCTTTATGAGCTGTTGAATCGAAACCTGCTTTGCAAGCCTCTGTCCATTTTACCTGATGTCCAAATTCTAATAAATTTTTCGGGTTTTGATCTTTCAGCGCTTCAATTTTATCTCCATTTTTCAAGAACAATTTTGCATTTACGCCAAATAAACCTCCTGTGATAATTCCTTTTGTTCCATGAATCATGAAACCATTATTAGATGTGCCGTCTTCCCAACCGATAATTTCTCCAGAAGGAATCAAATCTGGCATGAAAGGTCTTATGCCTCCGTCCATCCAAGTCATCGTCACATCAGTTTTAGTTTTGCTTGTAGCAGGGAATTTTAATTGTACTGCCGAACTTGGCGGACAACTTTCTGGAAAATACTCTGGTACCCAATCTTTTTCAAAAACAGAACCTGATGAACATTGAACTTCTGTTGGATAACCCAAACCTAATGCCTTGAAAGGTGGGTCAATCAAATGACAACCCATGTCGCCCAAAGCACCTGTGCCAAAATTCCACCAACCCCTCCATTTAAAGCTATGGTAGGCTTTGTTATGATAATCAACCATCTGTGCAGGACCTATCCATAAATCCCAATCTAAACCATCTGGAACATTGTGTTTTTCGGCAGGAACTCTAATTCCTTGGGGCCAAACAGGGCGATTTGTCCAAACGTTTACGGTATGAATATCCCCAATCATTTTTTTATTGACCCAATTTTGAATTTGTAATTGTTCATTACAAGAAGCCCCTTGATTTCCCATTTGAGTTACCACTTTTTGTTTGCGGGCTGTCTCGGTCATTAGTCGAGCTTCATAGATATTGTGGCTCAGTGGCTTTTGTACGTACACGTGCTTACCCATTTGCATGGCAGCCATAGCTACAACCGCATGGGTATGGTCTGGTGTTGATACAATTACAGCATCAATATCTTTTGATTGTTCCAACATTTTTCTAAAATCTTGATACTTCTTGGCATCTGGGTATTTATTAAACATCAAAACTGCTCCACCATAATTGTAGTCAACATCGCAAAGGGCTACAATATTATTTGCTCCGTTGTTATAAGCATTATTGATGTCGCTATTTCCTTTTCCACCAATTCCGACGCCTGCAATATTCAATTTATCACTGGGGGCAATAAATCCTTTGCCCAAAACATGACGAGGAACTATATAAAAACTGCCCAATGCTAAGGCAGATTTGGTAAGAAAATCTCTTCTACTGGCACTATTTGTTTTAGTCTTATTCATAAAAATTAGTTGATAAATATGTGATATTTTTTCGTTGAATAACTAACACTCATTTTGAACAGAAATATACATGAAAGAAGTATGATTTAATAGCATTTGGACAAGTAATTAATTATTTTTGTACAAATACATATCAGCAAATTTACATTTTATGGAAACTTACGGGAAAATTTTAATGGTAGCAAGTCCAGCTTTTTTATTATTGGTTTTGGGCGAAAAACTCTATGCTTGGTATTTCAAAAAACAGCCTTTTCGCAATATGGATATGCTTTCGAGTTTGAGTTCGGGCTACACCAATTCTATTAAAGATGTTCTGAAAATTGGAACAGCAATCTTGACTTATGAATGGCTGGTGAATCATGTTGCTGTTTTCAAAATTGAATCAACCCTAATTGTTACAATAATAGCATTTATTGCACTTGATTTTGCAGGGTATTGGGGGCATAGGCTGAATCATCAAATCAACTTCCTGTGGAATCAACATCTTATTCATCATAGCAGTGAAGAATTCGATTTGGCTTGTGCTTTGCGACAAAGTATTTCATCTTTAGTCAACTTTTTTGCTATTTTTCTTTTACCTGCTGCCATTTTGGGAGTACCAGCAAATGTAATTGGTATTGTTTCTCCTATACATTTATTTGCTCAGTTTTGGTACCATACCATTCATATTGGTCGGATGGGTTTCTTGGAAAAAATTATTGTTACACCCTCTCATCATCGTGTACATCATGCTATCAACCCTGAATATATCGACAAAAATCACGGACAAATTTTTATTTTTTGGGATAAACTTTTTGGCACTTTCCAAGAAGAATTACCCAATGTACCGCCTGTTTTTGGTATAACAGTTCCTGTGTCAACTTGGAACCCGATTAAGATTAATTTTCAACACATTTGGTTGTTGATTCAAGACGCATGGCGAACCAAAAACATTAAATATAAATTTCTGATTTGGTTCAAGCCAACTGGCTGGCGACCTGCCGATGTAATTGAACAATATCCCGTAAACAAAATCACTGACCCTTATTCATTCGAGAAATATAACCCTTTGTCTTCCAATAACTTAGTGGTTTGGGTATGGATTCAATTTCTTGCAACTTTTGGGCTTTTGCTATTTTTTTATGGAAACATTGGTAAATTTGGAGTACCCAATATGTTTATTTATGGAGGGTTTTTAATGCTTACGGTTTACGCATACACTGAGTTAATGGACAGAAATCCAAATGCTATTTGGTGGGAATTAGTCAAAAATATTTGTGGCTTCGTTTTGCTTATACAAATGGGGAACTGGTTTGGAAGTTCGCAAAACCAAACTTTTTTAGTAGCTTTTTACTTAGTAATTTCAATGATTGGAACAACTTATTTTGTTAAAAAAGAAATTCAAAGTACGGAATTGATACGGGCATAATCATCAAATACAATCCAACAAAAAAGCCTCCAAATTAATCATTTGGAGGCTTTTTTGTTGGAGTAAATATTTATTAAAACTCTGCGTTTGCTGGTTTGCTCAAATTTGGTTTGATGATTCTTAACAAAGTCAATAATTTAATGATTGGATATGTGGGGTCAATTTCGTACCATTTTGAACCAAAATTCATACTGTTTGGTAATTTATGATGATTGTTCTGGAACAATTCTCCCATCATTAGAAAATCAAAAATCAATGAATTCTTAGATTTGTCGTTATTGTCGTAATTCTGATAACCGTATTTATGTCCAGACCAGTTAACAATTGCTCCGTGAATAGGTCCCATCAAAAAATGAATTGGTAACAGAAAGAAAAATAACCAGTGCATATCAAAATACACATATCCAATTACGTACAAAGCTACATACGAAACGCCCCAACCAATTCTTGAAATCCAATGGTCACCTAATTTTTCAATAAATTTTGAATATGGATAATTATGATCAAAACGCTCTTCGATTTTATTTTTATTCATCAAAAGGGCATTATAAATATCTTTTGTTTTCCACATCATTGTAAAGACATTACTCGAAAAATGTGGGGAGTGGGGGTCTTTTTCAGTATCCGAAAAAGCATGGTGCATTCTGTGAAGAATTGCGTACGCTTTCGGACTCAGGTATGACGAACCCTGAGAAATGTAAGTCAGCACGTAAAAGAAACGCTCCCAGTATTTGTTCATCAAGAACATTTTGTGAGCTGAATAGCGATGAAGGAAAAACGTCTGGCTGAATAATGAAAGATACCAGTGGACGATTAATGTTGGAATGACTAATTGCATAACAGAAAAGAATTATTGTATTTAATCTGAACAACATGGTGATTTAGTATATTGTTCAATGTTTGAGCTTAATATCTAATTTGCTGACAAATGACTGTAAATTAGTAGTTTGTGATGGCATAACCTACCAAATTGGCTCCCATTTGTAATGCTTTTTGTCGGATAGCGTCTGGGTCATTATAAACTGATTGATCTTCCCAACCATTTCCTAAATCACATTCATAACTATAAAAACAAACCAATTTTCCTTGCCAAATTAGACCAAAACCTTGTGCTGGCTTTGCATCATGTTCATGAACTTTGGGTAAACCCGCAGTAAATTTGAATTTCTGGCTATAAATCGGATGGTCGAAAGGGATTTCAATAAATGATAATTCTGGAAAAACCTTTTTCATTTCTCGACGAATAAACTTATCCATTCCATAGTTATCATCAACGTGCAAAAAACCACCAGACATTAAATATCTTCGTAAATTCTGAGCCTCTGAATCAGTAAAAAGTACATTTCCATGACCCGTTAAATGCACAAAAGGATAAGTGAAAATTTCTGGACTGCCTGGTTCTACAATATCTTCTTCGGGAAAAATATTTGTTCTGAGGTTCGAGTTACAGAATTTAATCAAATTGGTCAGTGATGTTTTGTTACAATACCAATCCCCTCCTCCGCCGTATTTCATTTTAGCTATTTTGTAAGAGCTTTGAGCGTTTGTCAACGAACAGTTAACAATAAACAATAAACAAAGTATGACAGCTTTTTTTGTGTTATTTCTAAACATTTTGTTTCAAGAATTAATTAAATTTAATGTATGACAAGCTACTAATCCTGCTGTTTCGGTTCTCAGCCTGCTTTCGCCCAAACTTACGGGTTTAAAACCTTTTTCGATAGCTTGTTTTATTTCTTCAGGAGAAAAATCTCCTTCTGGACCAATCAAAATTGTGTAATTTCCATTTGGCTGAACAGCATTTTGAAGTAATGATCTATCTCCTTCTTCTAAATGAGCAATAAAATGTTGAGTTTTAGAAAAATCAGATTTCTGAAATTCTTTCCAAGAAACCATTTCATTGATTTTTGGTAAAAATGCTTTCAAAGATTGCTTCATTGCTCCAACAGCTATTTTCTGTATTCTGGGAATTTTTATTTCTTTTCTCTCTGAATAACGAGTTTGGATAAACGAAATTTCATCAATGCCGATTTCTACACATTTTTCTACCATCCATTCTATTCTATCAAGGTTTTTGGTGGGGGCAATTACTAAATGAATGTAAAAATCTCTTTTCCCAAAATTTGTTTTTTGTTCCGTAATTCTAATACCACATTTTTTTTCATGAGGAACGGTAATTTCGCAAGTAAAAAAGTTGCCAATTCCATCTACAACATTTAGCAAATCTCCTGCCGAAAGTCTGAGAACCTTGATGGCATGACGAGATTCGTCTTCGTTTAACTGTAAATTTTGTTGGATATTGGGTTCGTAAAAAATATTCATTATTTGTGTTCGTCAAAACGTATCTTATTGTTTTTCAGACACTTCATGGCTAAAGTAAGACCGCTAATGGTGAGTGGAAACATTCGATTTTCGGACCAATCTCTGATGATTTTGATACTTTGCGTGTATTGCCAATACCCAGCCGAGACGGGATTCAACCAAACAACGTGAGGGAAATGAGTTTTGATTTTTTCGAGCCACGAAAGCCCAGATTCTTCGTTGTAATGTTCGATACTTCCACGAGAGGAGGTAATTTCATACGGTGCCATTGAGGCATCACCCACAATAATGATTTTCCAATCTTGATTGTATTTATGTAAAATTTCCCAAGTAGAAACTCGGTCGTTTCTTCTATCATTATCTTTCCACATAGTTTCATAAATACAGTTGTGGAAATAAAGTTGCTCTAAATTTTTGAACTGATATTTTGCCGCAGAAAATAATTCAGCACATAATTCTATGTGGTCGTCCATGGAACCGCCAACGTCTAAAAGCAACAAAACTTTGACTTTATTTCTGCGAGTTGCTCGCATTTTTATGTCTAACATTCCAGCATTTCTACTGGTTTCGTTGATAGTTTCTTCTAAATCTAACTCATCTTCTATGCCTTCTCTTGTGAGAATTCTGAGCCGTTTCAAAGCCATTTTAATGTTTCGAGTATTTAGCTCTACGTCATCATCATAATTTTTAAACTCCCCTGATTCCCAGACCCTTACGGCACTTCTTTGTCCACCTTCTTTTCCAATTTTAATACCTTCTGGATTATACCCGTTATTGCCAAAAGGAGAAGTTCCAGCAGTTCCAATCCATTTGTTACCGCCTTCGTGGCGTTCTTTTTGTTCTTCCAAAAGTTCTTTCAAACGTTTGGTTAACTCATCTAAACCTCCCATGGCTTCGACCTTAGCTTTTTCTTCATCAGAAAGTTCTTTTTCCAATTTTTTCTTGAGCCAGTCTTCTGGAATATTGGCAAAAATATCAGCCGCAACTTTAGAAATATCTTTAAAAAACTGCCCAAAAAGATAGTCATATCGTTCTAAGAAAATTTCATTTTTGACGAATATTGTTTTCGACAAAAAGTAAAATTCTTCCACCTCATAATCAATCACATCTTTATCCAACGCCTCCAAAAGCGTAAGATATTCCGTGATGGTTACGGGAAGTTTGTTATTTTTGAGATAAAGGAAAAAATCTAAAAACATTATTTAGTTTATTATGCAAGTTCGTGATCTACTATTTCAATTGAACTACCAGTATCGTTTGTGGCAATTATTTGTATAACATCAAATGAGTCACGCCAAAGGTTTTCTTTTGACAATTTTCTTCCATCTCTCAATTGAATTAATCCATCATCATCAATGTATAAAATTAAATCATCTTCTTTCTTAGCTTCTTGGATTGTAATAAATCTTCCTACTTCAAACTCTATTATGTCATCTTTATTCAAAAAAGGTTCTTCTTCAAAATCATTTTGATAAAAGACTTTTACATAAAGACGGAACAAATCGTTACCATCTTTGTCTTTGTAAATGTTGTTTGCAGGTCGATTATTACGTTGTTCTTCGGAAAATTCATCGCAATAAATAGTATTATAACCATGACTACAACCGTCAAACAGAACTATCTCTTCGCCTGTATTTGGCTCAACAGCAACTACTAATGATGGGGCAAAATCAGTCCCAACGATTAGATTTTTATAATAGTCGTGAGGTTTACCATAGTATTTGATTTTAAATTTTGTACTTCCATTTGAAGCTATAATAATTTCTTCCCATTCATACGAATTGGAAGAAACTGTTTCATAATCTTCAACATAATTTTCAAGGTAAAATGGACCTTTTCTTACATAATCTTTTACAGATTCTTCTACTTTTTCTATGATTGGTTCAACTACTTTTTCTTTCTGTTTAAAAAAATCAAATAAGCCCATTTTTGAGAGTATTTTTGGTTATAGATAAATTGAACTAAGCATTTCACTTTTTCCAGTTGCAAGATAAAAGATTTAATTGGAAAATTACAGTTTAGCCACAAACCTATGAATGAAATAAGTAAAGCTCATGATAAAATTGTTTCAATCCTTTTGACCAATTGAATGGCTTTGGAAGTTATCATTTTTAGTTTAATCGTTCAATACCTATTTTACAGTTTCAATCCATTTGACCAATTGAATGGCTTTGGAAGAAATTGATAATTCCTCAGATAATAGCCACTGTGAGAAGTTTCAATCCTTTTGACCAAATGAATGGCTTTGGAAGGGTTTCCGTGCCTTCGTTATGTGCCTGAGCATAGTCGTTTCAATCCTTTTGACCAAATGAATGGCTTTGGAAGAAGGTTATTCATTTACAAATATTCTGTCTGTGTTGTGTTTCAATCCTTTTGACCAAATGAATGGCTTTGGAAGAATAGAAAGATATGATTATCACTTGTCCAGACGATGAAATGTTTCAATCCTTTTGACCAAATGAATGGCTTTGGAAGACGCAGAGGGTGAGCGAGTGGTGATTGAGCGATACGAGTTTCAATCCTTTTGACCAAATGAATGGCTTTGGAAGTTTCAAATTGGCATAATTTGGCGTTGTCTTGTCTTGGTTTCAATCCTTTTGACCAAATGAATGGCTTTGGAAGGCAAGTAGTCCCTTTCTATATCACCGCCCAATCCGCGTTTCAATCCTTTTGACCAAATGAATGGCTTTGGAAGTGAAAGGATTAAACCCAAAACCTCCTAAATCTAAAGGTTTCAATCCTTTTGACCAAATGAATGGCTTTGGAAGGCAATGCGACGAGTTTTACTTTTTTCATCTTGAAAAGTTTCAATCCTTTTGACCAAATGAATGGCTTTGGAAGATCAAAAGCTCCTGGTTGCACACGGTTGTTATTTCCGGTTTCAATCCTTTTGACCAAATGAATGGCTTTGGAAGTTACCAATGTTCCAATGAAATATTATTTGCCAATTATCGTTTCAATCCTTTTGACCAAATGAATGGCTTTGGAAGTTTGGATTTTATCATTCAATAGCAAAGTCTCAATTTGTTTCAATCCTTTTGACCAAATGAATGGCTTTGGAAGTTGGCTGGAAGTAATGGCACTAATGGTACTAATGGCAGTTTCAATCCTTTTGACCAAATGAATGGCTTTGGAAGTTCTTTTACCGCATCTTTTAGCAGATGAGGTTGGAGAGTTTCAATCCTTTTGACCAAATGAATGGCTTTGGAAGTGTCGATTTCAACGAATCTTACGACCTATTTGAGTAAGTTTCAATCCTTTTGACCAAATGAATGGCTTTGGAAGTCATTGAAGCGTTATTTTGCGACAATTGAACACTTTTGTTTCAATCCTTTTGACCAAATGAATGGCTTTGGAAGTGAAAAAATGAAGCAAGACCAATACGCTTGTCAAGTCGTTTCAATCCTTTTGACCAAATGAATGGCTTTGGAAGCGAACATGAAGACATTGAGAATTGGGAAGAGATAAGGTTTCAATCCTTTTGACCAAATGAATGGCTTTGGAAGTTTTAATTTTGTATCTTATATTCATTTTGTGATTGATGTTTCAATCCTTTTGACCAAATGAATGGCTTTGGAAGGTCACTATTAGGAAGAATTGCATTTGAGTTGTCAAAGTTTCAATCCTTTTGACCAAATGAATGGCTTTGGAAGTCGGAATATTTGGGAATATTGCCGAGAAAACTTCAACTAGTTTCAATCCTTTTGACCAAATGAATGGCTTTGGAAGTTGCGTTCGCAAACGATAGGGTCAATACTTCATTAGGGTTTCAATCCTTTTGACCAAATGAATGGCTTTGGAAGTTGTACTGGCTTTCATCTTTGGAATAGGCTGGCTGGTGGGTTTCAATCCTTTTGACCAAATGAATGGCTTTGGAAGAATTACTGGAAATTCAAGCAATACAGGCAAGCCAAGTTTCAATCCTTTTGACCAAATGAATGGCTTTGGAAGGCGATTACATCATCGGATGCACAATCTGGTTGTTCAGTTTCAATCCTTTTGACCAAATGAATGGCTTTGGAAGCAAAAGTGATAATTCCCGTTCTTGCTTGTAAAATTGCGTTTCAATCCTTTTGACCAAATGAATGGCTTTGGAAGACAAACGGAATTGACGGTGTTCAAGGTCTGAAAGGCGAGTTTCAATCCTTTTGACCAAATGAATGGCTTTGGAAGACCTACGATTTTCTTTTTAACAAAATCGTGTGATTCAGTTTCAATCCTTTTGACCAAATGAATGGCTTTGGAAGTTCATCTGAAGTTAATCGTGAAACTTTAGCTTCTTGTTTGTTTCAATCCTTTTGACCAAATGAATGGCTTTGGAAGGCCAAAATATTCAAGTGTAGTAACTCGTATTTTTGGCTAGTTTCAATCCTTTTGACCAAATGAATGGCTTTGGAAGGTTTAGGTAGCTTATTGAGCTTATCAATGTAGCTATAATGTTTCAATCCTTTTGACCAAATGAATGGCTTTGGAAGTACTCCGCTGGTGGTTCGTTCGCTTGATTTGTCCTTGGTTTCAATCCTTTTGACCAAATGAATGGCTTTGGAAGATCTGTGAACTTTGAATCAGTTACCAAACCGAAAGACCGTTTCAATCCTTTTGACCAAATGAATGGCTTTGGAAGTCGTCTGGGCGTGTAATTGCCTGACTGTTAATAGTTTGTACGCTTTTTGCCCTTGCTAATTTTTCATTTTTACAATATGTCAAAGAACTATTTTTCATTGTTTTTTGATTTTTTCCGTAAACATAATTAACTGTAAATCAATATGTTATGCCTTGATTTTTAAGCACTTGAAATAAATTACTCCTCGGAACACACTATCACTTGGTACAGATGTTTCTATAAGTGCAATTTACGCATCTCGACTTAAATTTAGTAGCTTTCGGATAAAAATTTTCTTCAATAATCCTCTGTATTTCTGCCGCCGCATTTTTAACATCCGCTTTGTTCGATTCCTCAATTTTTACCTCAACTAATTTATGCTGACTTCTCGTATAAACCAAAAATCCCTTCTCGACTTTCTTACCAAATGTCTCCTCTATCAACCAAGCATAACAGTACAATTGTGTGCGATAAGTATCATAAATTTTGTCTTCATAAATTGCAAATTTATAGTCCAAAGGTGCCATCGTTCCGTCTTCCAGCACCAACACTTCATCAACAATTCCCCGTATCAAATCATTGGTCAGATATTGGTCTAAAAACTTATCGGTTGCCCCTATACGTTTACGCAAATAATTCTTGTTTTGTTCCAACTTTTGGTCATGGATTTCTCGTCCTTTCATGACCTTAAAATGTTTTTCTTCGTACTGAGGAATACCCAAAACGTACTCAAAAAAAGTAAATCTTGGGCAGTACAAATACTGAATGATATGCGAGGGAGTGAGTGATAGCATGGTTAAAAAAATAAAGCTCTTATTTCATCATTAACTAATTTTTTATCAAAAGCCTGACCCAACAGTACAGTCTGTTTAAGTTCAGTTTGATTCATCGGGAAGATGTAGATTTTATCAATATCAGGGTCAATCAATTCTTCCAATCGAAGCGTAAGCGTGTCTTTTTCATTACTGGTCAAATTACCAACGAAACACGAATACTGTACTCGATACAATCCAACTTGCTTACAAATCTTCGAGATTTTCGTCCGATTCTTATCGTTCTCAATATCATATAAAACCCATACAACCATAATGTTATATGGTTCTCCGACAGTTTTTGTGGACACAGAGTCGCACAAAGTTTTTCACAAAGTTTCACAGAGTTAAAAGAGTAATTTCTTCGTGTAACTCTGTGAAAAACTTAGAGAAACTCTGTGTCCACAAAAATTGTCAGAGAACCTGTTATATTTAAAAATGTGGTAAAAATATTTGATAATCAGTTTTAATGAATGTATTTAAAAATTAAACTATAAACATACTACTGCGTAACCTCTCCCCCGACCCTATGCGGGTCACCCCCTCTCCAATTCCATTGCTACAACTGATAGTGGAGCATTAGTCACCGATTTTCTCTTCTCTAAGCAGCATCTACGGTTTATACATAAGTCTGTAAGTATTTGATAATGAGTCAATTAATCTCTCTAAGTGTCCCCCTTCTCAGCAGCCACAATGGAATTGGAGAAGGGGTTAGGGGATGAGGTCAAAAAGGTCATTTTTAGGAAAATACTAACAACTTTACCCATTTTATTGCTCGTTTACTTAAAAGAACGGAACTATATATATACTTATGCGAAACCTCTCCCCCGACCCCTCTCCTGCTGAGAGGGGAGAAAATCGGCGACAAATGCTCCCGTATCATTTAATTGCATCAATAAGTATCTTGTTCCGTATAAAAATTATCAATTTAGTAATTTAAAACTTGACAACTTACGCTCAAACCCCCAGCATCGCATTTGCAAACTTATGTGCGTCAAATTGTATAGCATTAGAACGTGTATGGTTCTTCCCCGAGTGTCTAATCGTATCATCATCCATGAACTTGTTCAAGGCATCAATCAATAACTTTTTGCCTTCACTATTCAACGAAACACCCTTCGTATGAGTGTCTGAATGTGCTTTATTTACCTTTTTTCCTGAAAACAACCTAAATACAGTTTCATCTACGTATATGCGATAAGGTTCGATAAAATCATACACCATACTTAACTGATTGTAGTCGTCACGATGTAAAAAACCCAAGTACGGGTCAACACCAGCAATGATAAGAGCTTTCTCAATTTTTGAGTACAAAACCCCGTAACCATAATTAAGCATTGCATTGAAACAATCATTTGCTGGACGAGACGACCTCCCCTTAAACTGATAATCCTCTGGCAAAACGTAACTCAAAGTCTCGAAATATAATCGTCCAGCAGTTCCCTCTAAACCTCTCAAAGTATCAGCAACTTCCGAAGTTTTTTCAGCCTGCTGACTACCAATTGAAATCACCATTGCCTCAATCCTCGTAATCTTATCATTCAGAAAATCAGCGTGTTGAGGGCGATGTTTCTTCAAATCTTTCACAAAATTCAATTGATTCTCTAACTTCGTAGTCAACCATTCTTTCACCCAACGAAGCCCCTCAGCATTCATACTTACCTCCAACTGAGACTTCCTAATCTTGGTCGTACTACCCAATTTACTATGCCAAACCCGACCAATGGGCGTACCATTTTGTTCCAAGAAAACAATATCCACATTGTGCATCATCGCCAATTTGATGGCATCCGTGCTGAGCATCGTACCCGTAGTCATGATGATATGCGTAACCTTAGTGGCTGCGTACTGATTAGTTTCAATTTTCCCATCTTCAAGTTTCTTCCGAAGCTCAAACATTTGATCTTTGACATGGAGATAGACCCCAAAAGAATTTACATGAATCTGCATAAGTAAAAATTTAGATTTGAACGATTGTACCGAAGCCACGAGAAACTGATTTGCCCAATCCCAAATAATCAGGAATCATAGCATTGGTAGTGAAAGTACCTCCGAAAGTCAACATTTTTTGGTTTTTGAAAGCCGAGAAAACAGGCTCATTTGGCTTGAATTTAACCATAATTCTATGTTCAGTCCCTCTTATTTTTAGTCCTAAATCTTCAAACAGTGTTAAAATATTTGAAGAAATCAAAGTTTCCAAAAACTTAACCTTAGCTTTATCATCATTAGTTTTCTGATAAATCTGATGATTTTTTTGAGAAAGCCCCATCCACATATTTTCAAAACGATACGAAAAAAGTTCATCTGAAACCCCAATTTCTATTTCTTGATGATTGATATTTTTACTCAAAACATCAAACCTTTTACCATCAATATCTATAAATTTGATTCTCAAAAACAGCGAAATCAACAACTCCGCTGCCTCAGCCACACCCACAAGCATAGGCACACGATTGATAACTTTGTATTGTACCAAAGAATATTTATACCGAAACTTTTGTTCATCATCCTCGAAATGATTGTGCAAAAGAGGGCTATGTTCCTTGAAGAAATTACCAAAGAACCCACGCAATTTATGCCCATCCCGAGTCAAAAGGTTGATTTCAGGGAAAGTGATGGTTGTTATGGGGATATTTGTTGTTTGGGTCATAGGAATATCGGGGGTGAATAATTATTACCACTTGCTTTTCTGATAAATCCAGTTTCAGGGTTGTAATGTTCACTTTTCGCAATTTTTAAGTAATCAATTTCAAAGTCTAAGCCTAAATATTCTGAAATTAATAAGTGTTCTTTTTTATCTATATAATAATTAGGAACAGCAATAATCCTTTGATGAAACCCTTTTTTATAATAACGGCTAAAATCTTCCTTTGACAGTTTTTTAGTTTTCAAAAGTTTGAATTTGTGGATAATTTCCTCTGCAAACGAATCTGAAAGTACGAAAACAGATACCATATTTCCTCTTTCTTCAATGACTTCAAAATCAGAAACGTATTTTTCCTCGCTGTCTTTTTTCTTATCTCCCACTTTTCTATCATACTTTAAATTACGTGCTGCATTGAAAATACTTCGTGAATAATCAAAACTTGCCAAGTCATTGGATGAAATCTTATCAAAATAAGTATCAATCATTTCAAAATAATTTTCCTCTAATATTTCACCATTTTTGTCTACTGAATTTATTAGTGCCTTAAATGCTTGAGTAGTTGTTGGGGCTTTGTAAATCTTTCCACAGTCTCCTAAATCGACAACATACAATGGTAGGTGTGGTCTATCTGGGTTTTCTGGGTCTGACTGGCGGTTGATACGACCTGCAACTTGAACGATAGAATCAATCGGTCCTAAATCCCTGATTCCCATGTCAAAATCTAAATCTACACCTGCTTCTACCACTTGTGTAGAAACTAAAATTGGTTTTCTACCATAACTCAAATCAAGTTTAATTCGGTCAATAATATACATTCTATCAGCGGGAACTACATTTGTGGAAAGACAGTAAATAGGATTTCGAAAGTCTTTATCAGCGATATACTGTTTTATTTGGTTGAATAAGTTGATGCAGCGATTCACCTTATTTACAACAATTAGACATGACTTATCGGATTGCCAACGCTCGCTTGTTAATACTTTTTCAATGAAATCTTGTTCAGGGCATTCACTCTCAAATTTTAAAGCTAACAATGGGACAATTTTCGTGCGTTTATATGATTTGAATATTTCTTCATGACGCTCTAACAATTCCATCGACCAATCTTTGAATGAAGGCTCTATACTTTTATCTGTGAATTGCGTACCAATACATTCAGGATTAGACAGAATTTCTCTGTAAGCCAACTCTAAAACTTTAGGCTTGGTGGCAGTCATTAATATTATCCTTGTATTCATATACTTTGATAAAAAATACAACATGGAACCGATTAGTGGCAATTGTTCCAATTTTAATGTCTGAATCTCATCTAAAATCACAATAGCGTTAGCTAAATGATTGAATTTTTTCAGAATCTTATTCCTGTATCCAATAACAGTATGTAAAAATTGTACGAAAGAAGTAATCACAATATCACATTGCCAAGTATCTAATTCCATTAAACTCTGATTATAACCCTTTTGAGATTCATTCAAATCTTTGTCATTCCCAAAGACATCTGCATATTGATAGTGAGCTAATATTTTGCAATCTATCCCTTTCAATGCTTTTTGATATTCATCGTAACCTTGTTCAATGATGTTAATGAAAGGTAAAGAATAGACGATTTGAGCATTCTTCAATTCTGGTACTAAATTCCGAAGACGTAAAGCGAAATCCAATGCAATAAAAGTTTTCCCTACACCTGTTGGAGCAGTAAGGGTAAAGATTTTTGTAGAAAGAGTTTTTGGGTCGTCTAATTTAGCCAGTATTTCATTTCTAACTTTATTTCTTAAATGATTAGCTTTTGCACCATTTTTAGATTTTTCAGCTAAATGCCTCTCAATAGCTAAAAAATCTATTGTTTTTTTTGAGTAAACGTCTGTTTTTGATGCGTCTAACTTGTCTCCTTCAATCAGTAGCGAAAAAAGATAATTGACGTAAAAGTATTTTTCAATAGAAGATGAATATCTCAGACATAGTGTCACTTCATTTTGAATTTTTCTCCAATTAGGCAATTCATGGCTTAATGACTGGGGAGTTAAACTTAGTTCGAGTTCGCTATTAATTATTTCTAACTTAGACACTAAATCACTGTATTGTGCTTTGATTTGTATTTGCCTTCTTCTATAAACATCTTCACTGTTCAAATCATCCATATAATATGAATTTTGAATATCATTTAGATTGGCATGATGATTTCTAATGATATAATAGGCAAAAAGTGACCAATAACCCCCTTTTTGTTTTAAATAGTTGTATGCAGTAACAGCACCAATCAAAGCATGATTTTGAAAATCTTCTGGGTGTTTTCTATCAAATTTCAAATACTCTTGAAACCACAACGTGTACTTACCAAGGTCATGAAGTTTAATAATATCGTTAATAAGCACTAACTGTTCTTTGTCCGTAAAATTTACAGTTTGAAATGCCTTAGATACAAAGTCTTTAATACCATCCACATGAATATAGATGGGTTTCTCCGAACCAGCGATTACGTTTTTTTTATTGTCTTTTTCAAGATGGGAATAAAACATAATTATATGAGGTAAATATATTGTTGTTGTTGAGTTAAGAAAAATATAGATTCAGATGGACTAAGTTTTAACCTTAAAGGGCTTTCATTAGAAGAATATAAAAGCACCTTTGTTTCATTAGCAATACGTCCTTTCAACTCTTTGTTGAACATAAACGAAGTTGGAAATAAATCATGTTCGATAGAAAAATTATGTTCCATATCTATCTCTGAAACTAAATCTTCCTCAATAGCTCCTACAACCTCTACAAAATCGCTTGTTTGTATCCCTACCTCAAAATCAATTAGCTCAAATCCCTTCGGCTGCATTATAAATCCCAACATATTGGCAGCACCTAAACACACCCCAAAAGGATAATATTCTCGATTTATATTTGATTTTAACGTGGTAAAAATAGGTTCATCACTGTCAGGAAAGCCCACAAAAATCCTATATTTGATAAGTGCATCTTTGTCTCTTATACTATGAGGTACAATAATTTCTGACGAAACTTGTTTTCGATTTCCATAACCCCTAAAAATGTAAAGATCATTTAAGTCTGTAGCCAAACTTTCTTCCGAAGCCCCGTCTTTTACTATTTTTAAGTAATTGAGTTTCTGATTAATTTTACGAACGGGATTGATAATTTGAATACCAATTTTTAAATTATTAAATACCTCATTTTTAGTACCAAGGTAATAAGAATCTCTTTCTATTTCTGCAATAGAAGCCAGCAACCCAAGTACAGTAGTTCGGGGTGGTATGGTGTGGGTTAGGGCTGAAGCATTTGAATAAAACTTTCTAAAATGAGCCATTTTCCCACACCAATCAAAAGATATTAGCTCTTTCATTAAATGGTCAGTTGTTCAATTATTGATTCTTCAAATTCCTTTTTCAATAAAGTTACTAATGAGTCGCATGAACCATCTAATGAAGTCCACAAACGAATTCTCTGAATTTTAGATTTTATTTTTTTAAGCCCTTCGACTAATTCAACAAAATCAATATTATAGATAAAGCGATTTAAGTTTTATATTTGTTTATTTTTCTTATGGATAGAGCAACGATTTATCAATTAGTACATTCTTTTCGTCTTCAAGGCATGAAGCAATCTAAAATTGCTGAACTTTTATC
>JAAFJL010000063.1 GCA_013298865.1 Cytophagales bacterium
TAATACCACAGGTTTTTCTTTAAGACATTTAGTATCAGGAGGTTATTGGAATTTAGCCCTGTCTGCCAACAGAATGGATAATAATATTGATAAGTTTTACGACAACGAAGAAGGTAACGAAGCCAAGCGACAATTGAAAATCCATTCTACCGAAGCTGAACATAAATTACGTTTTGACTATAATAAATTCGTGGGTGGCTGGAAGTATAATTTCGGTGCTTCAATTCAACAAAATCGTTATAGAAACGAGACTTTTAACAGACTTCGCCAAGAAATAAAAGATGGAAATGGTAAAGTCATCCAGCCAGAAGTTTTGGTAAATATCCCTAAGAATGGAATTGATTTTTGGAGATACGGTTTGTTCGGGCAAGTATCAAGAAGTTATTTTAATGACAAATTAACTACTTCATTTGGTATCAGAACGGATATGAATTCGTTTACCTCAGATGGGGGAAATCCAATAGAAACGTTGTCACCGAGGGCAAATATTTCCTACGCTTTATCTGAAAATATTAACTTGAATGCTTCCGTAGGGCGTTATTTCAAGATTCCGCCTTATACCATGTTGGGTTTCAGGGACAACCAAGGAAAATTAGCAAATCAGGGTGCAAAATATACTCAATCTGATCATTTGGTAGCTGGTTTAGAATGGCTTCCACGCAAAGGAACAAGAATTACCTTGGAGGCTTTCGATAAAAAATACAGTAATTATCCTGTTTCTCAGCGAGACGGAATTTCATTAGCAAATCAAGGAGGAGATTTCAATGTACTTGGTAATGAGGTAGTTGACTTTAATGGAAAAGGAAGAAGTTACGGTTTTGAGTTATTTTTACAACAAAAACTGACCAATAATCTCTTCGCTGTTTTCAGTTATACATGGTTCAAATCAGAGTTTTCTGGAAAAGATGGAAAGCTGATTCCGTCTGCTTGGGATAACACTAATTTAATCTCATTTGTGGGTGGTTATAAATTACCCCGCAACTGGGAATTGGGCGTAAAATATCGTTATCAGGGTGGGGCACCATATACGCCCTTCAACTTGGAGGCTTCGCAACGCAATTATCTCACTTTGGGAAGAGGCGTTTCGGATAATTCAAAACTAAATACCCTCAAACTGAATGCTTTTAATGCAATGGATTTGCGAATTGATAAAAAATGGAATTACAAGAAGGCACTTTTAGATTTTTACATTGATTTTACTAACGTTTTGCAGGCACAGAATCAGGCATATCCGAATTATACTTTCAAACAAAATGCCGATGCCACAGGCTTTGAATCTACAGACGGAAAGCCTTTGAAATTAGACGGTTCAAATGGAATTCCATTTATTTTGGATAACCCAAGCAACAATTCCGTTCCGACGATTGGTTTGATTTATGAGTTTTAAGGTTTTTGTTAGTAAAGTATCAAGTTCAGGACTTGATACTTTATTAATAGAATATTATTCCTCAACAAACAGATCCTCATTCTCCAACCACTCCACTCTCAAAACTTTTGAGCGAACGTTGATTTGTTCAAAAAATCTTAGCCAATACAATTGCTGATTCGATAAACTATCAGTCGGTGATTTTACTTCTACGAAAGAATATTCGCCATCGTCCCAAGTGAATAAATCTGGAAATCCTCTAATATTTTGTCTGAGATTTCTTGCCATTTCCAACATCAAAAGAGTAATTTGTTCAGTGCTGAGTTTCTCTAACAACTTCAAAATCAATGGAAAAAGACCTCCGTACCAGTCCACCAAAGGGTTGGTAATACCGTATTTTTCAAAGAAAATTCGATGAAAATAAACCATAGTTTCGTCTGGATTTTCCAGCATCAGAAGCCGTTCTTCTAATTTAGCTTTTCGCTTTTCAAAAAACGTAGGTTTGAATAAATCAGATGGCGTGCGTTGTAGCGGATGATGAATCGCAAGGGTTTCCGTGTCGAAAATTATGTCCCAAAAAAGCAAGCCAAAAAAACTTCGCCAAAGGTGATTTTCAGTGAAAGTTGCTTGCATATTTCGCCTTTCGTAGTAATCAATTACACCTGCTTCAACCCTGTACTTCCAGACTTTATCAATCTTAATACTCTGAGAACCATGCAGTTGCTGTGTAACCGCCTTCTTACTTTTCTTTTTCTGAGCATCCGCTTCCAACTTATTCAGAAAATCAATCGCAAAGAATTGTTCATCTGCATTTTGGGGTTCTGCTAATATACTTTCTGCTAAAAATTTGGCTTCTTCTGTATTCTTTAGTTTTTGTAAAATTCGTACCTGTCGCTCTCTTGACGGACTCAATTCGGTGAATTTGAAGACAATCAGAGCTTGGTCAAGGGCTTTTTTTCTCTCTAAAAATGCGGCAACTTTCAACGTCAATCTTTCAAATGTCGGAAGAGCAATTTCTGCTAATTTTTCTCGATGTTGCTTTGCCCAATCTGTAAACCAAAAGAATATTTCTTCGGGTTCAATTTCATTTTCTTGCATCAAATAAAAATCTTCTCTCGCCAAAGAAACCTTCAATTTATCTTCGGCTTCTTCTCTACTCGAAAAATACGCAACCAATTTTTCTTCATCGTATTGTTCGTATTTCATGAAACCCAAATCACGGACAACAAATTCAGTCATATCACCGTGTCGAGTTCCAAAGAAAAGGAACTTAAACATCTGAATTTCAGACTCGTAGCAAGTTTTTATCAATGATGAATCAGAGGCATTCAGTAGTTCCAAAACCTCGGTCCAATGCCCAACTTCAAGTATCCAGTCTAAAACTTCTTCTTTTTTGAGAGATGCTTTTCCACGGGTTTCGAGGTTCAACATTTTTGCTAAAGAAATCAGTTCAGATTTATTAAAAGTATCCAAAACATCACCTGCGTAAATAATATGTTTTTCGGCAATATGCTCAATTAATCCTTTGTCAATCAATGAGTTAAGAATAATTGGAATATTTTCAATCTCAGTATATTTCAGTTTCTCAGTTCTAAAAAACGAGCCTCTACGGTTGGTAAAACGGATAAAGAGGCAACGTTCATCTTCGGAAAGTGCATAGTATTCTGCCAAAAAATGTTTCTCGGCTTCATTCAAAATACCATCATATTGTTTTTGGACGAATTGCAGGAGATACTCGAAATAATCGAGGTAATATTTGGGAGGAAGTTCAATTTTTTCAGCCATATTCAAAGATAGAAGTTTTTGTTTTTTTTAACACTTTTTATTTTTCTTTCCTGCAACCTTTTGACTTACTTTAACATCTAAAAATTATTGACTAACTCACATAAACCACCTTTTTCCATGACTACTTCTCCTGTTGCCCCAAAAGAAAGAATTTTATTGATTGACGGTTTGCGAGGTTTCTCGCTTTTAGGCATTGTCCTTGCCCATGCAGAAGGCTGGTTCATTGCGGGTTCTGTTCCGAATGCCGTCTGGCAAAAGTTTCAAAATGACTTCGGGACTACCTTTTCAAACTACTTTGGTGGAATATTTATCCAAGGAAAATTCTACACACTTTTCTCATTTTTGTTCGGGTTGAGTTTTGCCATTCAGCTTTTTCAACGCAAAGAAAACGACACAAAATTTATCCCCAGATTCATGTGGCGTTTGGTGATTTTGTTTTTTATTGGTTTCATACATCATATTCACTGGAAAGGTGATATTCTTGGAATTTACGGCGTATTGGGCTTTTTTATGATACTTTTCCACAAAGCAAGCGACAAAATTTTGTGGATTGGCATTCTATTTTTTATCCTGAATATCCCAATTTTGATAAAAGATACCATTGGAGCAACTCAACCAAAAGAGAAACCTAAAACCGAGAAAGAGCAGAAAATTGAGAATGATAAATACGAAAAAGAAACCGAAACGTCTTATAATATTCTCAAGAAAGGGACTTATCCAGAGGTGATTGTCCAGAATTTTAAAGATTTCAAATACAAAGCTGATTTTCAGTTTCAATCTGGTAGAATCTACATCACTTTGGGCTTTTTCTTGTTGGGACTTTGGGTAGGCAGACGCAAGTTTTTCGATAATTTCGACCAACATAAATCCTTGTTCAAGAAAATAATGTGGTGGAGTATTGGACTCAGTTTCTTGATTGTCGCATTTTTTATTACGATGCAAGCTGGTGACTATTTCAAAAGTCTTCCCGATTGGTTCGGGATAGTTTTTGGCTTTTTGTTTTCTTTGCTTTCATTAGCCATGACCTTATTTTATATTTCAGGAATTCCGCTTTTATTGAACCTGAAAAGTATGAATTGGATGTTAGAAAAACTCTCAATCGTGGGGAAGATGGGACTAACTAACTATCTGTTACAGAGTGTGATAGGTATAATTATCTTCTATGGAATTGGCTTTGGATTGGCAGGAGAATTCAATGCTGGCTGGTGTTATTTGATAGGAATAGCAATGTTTATTTTTGAAATATTCCTTAGCGAATGGTGGCTATCTCGCTTTATTTATGGACCAATGGAATGGCTTTGGCGTTCGGCAACGTATCTGAAATTTCAGCCGATGAGGAGAAAATAATTTGAAAATAAGTAACGTGTAAATAATAAGTTGGCGTAATTTGTCTTAGCAATTTTGGAGTAAGACGATTAACTTTTGAGCGGAGTGCCGCCCAGACGAATAGCATCGCTATTTAACGAAAAAGTTGACGGTTCGACGTATCGAAAGTATTACTCCAAAAGGGCTTGACAAAAACGCCCACTTATTGTTTACACGTTACTAAATCAAAAAACGCCACGATATTCTCTCGTGGCGTTTTTAAAATTTATCAAAATCTTTATAATTTCTCATCATTTCTTGGTAGCTCATTCCTGTCAATAAACTTTGCATCGTCATGGCGATTCGCTTAGTTTTGGTTTCAATGGTTTTGGCAGACTCAATCCATTTGCTGTAATAATTCTGGTAGCTTTTTGATAATTTTTGGAACGCTTCTAAAGCCTTTGGTTCACCTTCCAGACAAAGCAATAATTCTTCTGATTGCGGTAATTCGTCAGTATCTTCTTCAAAACTTGCTGTCACGGTTGCGCCTTCACCCTTCTGAATTCCCTTACGTGTCTGTGCATTCATCGGAATCATAAACGAACCATCTCCCATGGGCAAAAGAGCCGTTAATTTTATCGGAAATTTATCAATTGTGCCTTTTACTCGAAAACTCACTTTCGTATCAGGTTTTATTTCCTGAGCAATATCAGCAGGAATCTCAAGATAAGTCCAACCTGTTTTCTCTCCTTTTTCTGCAAATTTTTGCAGGATAGTAGTGAAGGTTACCATGCTAAAATTTTGGAATCAACATCGGCACCTCTTTTTGGTATTTCTCATAAGCCTTCCCAAAATCTTGTACTAATTTCTTTTCTTCAAAATAGATTCCGATTCTGATATAAACTGACAAAGCTATCGCTGAAATTAAATGAGATTCTTTTCCGAAAAAACCAAAATTGCCCCAAACCAACAGTAATAAACCTAAGTACAAAGGATGTCTCACGATACTTGAAAGTCCTTCGGTTTGTAAGAAAACCTTCTTTTTGTCTTGTTTGAAATCCGTTCCCAAAAATTCCTGAGTATCGTAATTTTTCAAAGCAACAAATACCAAATAAACTCCCGAAAGCATCATGATTCCTCCCAGAACTAAATTGAAAGAAGATGATGGTAACAGGATTTTTGAGTCGATTTTGAATTGGAAACCAACTATTGGAATTAGCAGAATAATCGCTAAGGCATTATAAATCAGTCGGTAGTATTTTATGGCAAAGATTTTCTTGATAGTATTACTCGCCAAAACTGAATGGATAGCTCCGTATAAAAGCCAAGCCAAACCTAAAAGTATTTCGGAGGTCATTCTTCTTTAAGATTTTCTGTGGTTGTATTCTGGGTTTCTTCTGGATTTTCGAGTATGGTATCCGTCATTTCTTGCTGATTGTCAGATACTTCAGGGCTAATATCTTGTTTTTCTTTTTGTGGGAAAAACTTATTCTGGAAAATCAAAATCACCACGACCCCACAAAAAATAGAAGCATCTGCAAAATTGAAAATTGGCGTAGAGTACCAACTTCCACCCCAGAAAGGTACCCAGTCAGGAATCCATCCTTGATAAAAATCAAAGAAAAACATATCTATTACTTGTCCATGAAACCAAGGCGTAGGCGAACCGTACGGAGCGTTATGCAAGATTACACCATAGAAAGTACTATCAACCACATTGCCAATTGCACCGCCCAAAATAGCTCCTATGCACCAAAGTAAACCTTCGTGATACCCTCTTTTTGAAAGATTAACTAAGTAATAACCAATACCAAACATCGCAAAAAGGCGAAAAATGCTGAGGACTAATTTACCATAACCACGAGGAATAAAATCCAATTTCAGACCAAATGCCATACCTGGATTTAGTACATAATGTAGCTTGAAGAAATCTCCTAAAACTTTATATTCATTGCCTTGATATTGAAGTTTTTGATGAATCTCTATTTTAATCAATTGGTCAATTCCAATCAAAAGGATAGTCAGTAAAAAATATTTGTATGGGGAACGAAATAACATTTGGATTTGATTTAATAACAAATTGAACATGTTCTGATTAGTCTAAACAACCAGAAAATAATTACACAAAGATAACCTTTAATTTTGAAGCAATAAAAAAGAACGTCGGACTATTAGCCCGACGTTCTTTTTTTATTTACAGGAATATAAATCAGCAATTATTTCGCTCTTTTTCTACGACCTAATTCTTTTCTGATAAGTCTATATTCTCTACTTGCTTGTCCTGCGACGGAAGTATTTTCCTCTGCCCTTCTGAACAAATATGGCATAACTGCTTCCACAGGTCCATAAGGTACATATTTGGCAACATTATAACCAGACTGTGCTAAATTAAAAGAAATATTGTCTGACATTCCCAATAATTGAGCAAAATAGAAGTGCTTATCCGTCGGGCTAACGTCGTATTGTTTCATTAAATCAACCATGTATTTACAACTCTTTTCGTTGTGTGTTCCCAAACAGATAGAGATTACATCACGATTTTCTACTGAGAATTTGAGTGCTTCGTCAAAATCATCATCTGTATCTTTTTTAGTTTTATGAACAGGCTCACAATATTCTCCTTCATGGGCTCTTTGGCGTTCTTTTTCCATGTACGCCCCACGTACTAATTTTACACCCAGAAAATATCCTTGTTCACGAGCATCTTTTGTAGCTTTCTGGAGATTTTCAAACATATCAATTCTATACATTTGAAAAGTATTGTAGATAATACACTGCTGATGATTGTAGATATTCATCATTTCGTAAGTAAGTGTATCTATTGTATCTTGTATCCAAGTTTCTTCGGCATCTACGAAAATTCTTACATTCAAAATCGCAGCTCTACTACAAATCATTGCCATGCGTTCTTTCACGTGCTTGTAGGCTTCTATTTCTTCCTCAAATAACTCCTCATTATTCTGAATTTTCTCTAACAATTCGTTGCTTGCAATACCTGTAACCTTGAAAACTGCAAAAGGAATTGCCTGATTTTGGTGAGCTTTTTCGATAGTCAAGAGAATTTCCTGAGCCGTTTTATCGAAACTTAATTCATCGTCTTCACCCTCCACGGAATAATCCAAAATTGTGCCTACATGAGCTTTGTCCAAATTTTCTATGGTTTTATCACATTCTTGCAGAGTTTCTCCACCGCAAAACTGCTGAAACACAGTAGATTTAATCAGTTTTTTGATAGGAAAGTGAAGAAAAAGGAAGAGTTTGATAAAAAAAGTTCCTAACTTTACAAGCCAGTTTTGATTCATACTGGCGAAAATTAGATAAGTCTTACGTAATTGAACGTTAGACTTTGAAGAAAAAGCTACCGAAGTATCTTCAAATGATAAATTTTTGATACTATTCAGCGATTTGGTGGTTGGCATTTTAGTCATTTTGGTTGGTAAATACATTACCTGTTTGAATGAATTTTCTCTGGATTAATTTTTTACTAAGAATGATTCCTTGCATGGTCGAGAGTAAGATGCCCATTATTTTATGAATAAAAACGTGCAAATATAGCATATTGGAATAATACAAAATCATTTTTGAATTGAAAATTTTATTTTTCCTTTTTTAAAGAGTTGATTTTGAAAATAATTAGCTTAAAAATCCTTGTTTTAGACGAAATTTTGTCAAAAAAGACACAATGAAATTTAGCATTATTATTTACAAATGTATTGTTTCGATAGAATGTTTAAAATTTAATAGAGAAGTTGTCTATTTCTCTAAACTACTGTGGCGAGGGATGTAAAAAGTCTAAAGTTAAAAGTTGAAAGTATTTTATGCTAAATGGTCTTTAAAATCTTATTGGGGACTATATTATTTGAAAATAATCTATTTTGCAGAATAATATTTCTGCTCAAAACTTTTAACCGAGCGACGGTCGCTCATGTACTTTAGACTTTCACACAACTCCACAATTTCATTTTCAATCGTATCAAGTTATTTAATAAAGCATATAATTTAAAATAGGGTAAACTGTTTGCCATAATGAACGCAAATTTAGACGTAGTGCCGATGCAGGATTGGATTAATACTGACGGCAAACCATTGATTATTGCAGGACCTTGTTCTGCTGAAACCGAAGAGCAGGTATTGGAAACTGCCAACCGTATTAAAGCCGAAGGCTATGCACACATTATGCGTGCAGGTGTTTGGAAACCACGTACTCGTCCTGGTAGTTTTGAAGGCATGGGCGAACCCGCTTTGAAATGGCTCGTTGAGGCAAAAAAGCAAACTGGTCTTCCATTGGCTTGCGAGGTTGCTACACCAGAACACGTAGAATTATCTCTGAAATACGGAGTTGATGTATTGTGGATTGGAGCAAGAACTACGGTAAACCCATTTAACGTACAAGATTTAGCAGATGCTTTGAAAGGAGTTGATATTCCTGTGTTAGTGAAAAATCCAGTAAATCCAGATTTGGCTTTATGGGTTGGGGCTTTCGAGCGTTTACAAAATTCGGGTATCAAGAAAATCGGTGCAATTCACCGTGGTTTTTCTAATGCCCAAGAAGTAAAATATCGTAACTCGCCGATGTGGCAGTTAGCCGTTGAGATGAAGCGTTTGTTTCCTCAGTTGCCAATGATTGGTGATCCGTCGCACATGGCAGGTAAGCGTTCTTTGTTGATGGAATTGTCGCAAAGAATTCTTGATTTGAACTACGACGGTATGATTATCGAAACTCACCGTGACCCAGACGCTGCTTGGTCTGATGCTTCGCAGCAGTTGACTCCAGAGGCTTTGGGTGATATGTTACGTGAATTAGATGTACGTCAGGCTAATTACGGTGCTGATTTTACAGATGAATTAGCAACTTTACGTGCTAAAATTGACAATATCGACCGTGAATTGTTAGAGGTTTTGGCAGCAAGAATGTCTGTTGTTGAAAAATTAGGAGATTACAAACGTGAAAATAACGTAGCTGTTCTTCAACTTGATCGTTGGAAGCAAGTTCACGCTGACCGTGCAAAACAAGCAACTGGTTTAGGTTTATATCCTGAATTTGTTGAAGAATTATTCAAATTGGTTCACTTGGAATCTATCCGTAAGCAATCAGAAGTAATGAGTGCTGCAACGGCTTAGTTTACAGTCAATAAGTTTTTAAGTTAAAAGTCCCCCAAGAAGTATTCTTTTGGGGGATTTTTAGTTGATGAAAACCTCCTAAATCATTATACCCCAAACTACTTGAAACGGGGTCTTTTCCCTTAAAATCATACGAATATCCGAACCTGAACTGGTCTCCTAATTGAAATTCAGCCGATGCCAATAGTGCTTTTGATGAAAACTCTGAGCCAGTGTTCATGTACCAAACTCCAAAGCCGAAACGGTCTTTAATCCAAAGTGTTGTGTTGAAATCAAGGGCTAATTTGTCTGCCAAAGCATTTGTATAATACCTGCCCAAAGTTCCTACCCTGATTTTTAAGTCTGCATTGATTTCGTACAGATAACCTGCGGTAAAAAAAATAGGTTTGGCATAAGGAGCTGACGCCGTAAGATTTTGGTACGAAACCCCAGCATATAAATCATCTGTTCGGTAATAAACGCCCAAGCCAATACTTTCTTTGAAGGCAGACCCTGAACTTCCTCCGCCAGAACCAATCCCTCCCGTCTGAAAAAATACTGGTACTTGGGTTACTCCTAATTGAGCCCCCAGAGAAAGCCGTCCGTCGTGAGGCATTGAGATTTTATAGGCAAAATCTCCGTAAAAGCCCAAATTACCAGCCACACCGCCCGCATTGGCAAATGCTTGATTTCCGTTAAATGCCTGAAAACCAATGCCCATCTTGTCTTGTGCAATGGGGGTATCTATGGAAATAAACTGCTGGGCAGCTCCAGTCACTCCCCCAAGATTAAACAGAGGTCTCCTTCTGTAAACCCCTGTGATATTCACGACATCGTTACTGCCAGCATAAGCAGGATTCACGACTAAGGGCATGAAAGGATATACCAAAAAAAGCTGGTCTTGTTGTGCCTCAACTTTGTGTGTGTGCGTGAGTGTAAGAAAAATTCCAGAGAAAATAAGTAGAGATTTAATGATTCGCATATTTATTGATGTTGGTTTTAGGTACTATTTCTTCGGTTCGTTTAGTTCTATTACATAGCCGTCTGGGTCGGTGATAAAGATTTGGTATGCTCCATCAAAACGTTTTTGGCGAACGTAAGGCAAGTTTTTTTCTTTCAAAAATGCCTCCACAGTATCGGCAGCATTGGCTGGAATAGATAACGAAAAATGTGCCCCGTTCTTGTCATTATTGGCAACAGGATTTTCTCTACCCAATAATAAATGTAGTTCTTGCCCAGGAGCAATCTTGAACCATCTCCTAATTGCTAATAAATTATCAGGAATATCCAATGGAGAAAGCCCGATGATTTCTCTATAAAAAGTAGCACTAATTTTCAAGTCTTTCACCGCCAAACCCACGTGATTATATCCAATAATTGTAATACCAGTTTGAGGCTTAGTTTCCTGAGCTAAACCTTTGAAAGACAATAAAATAACTACTAAAAAGAATGCGATTTTAAGTGCTTTTTGCATGGTTTGTGTTGGGTTTTGTGGAACATTATAAATGCTGAATGATGTCACGAATGAAATATTAAAGCTAGAAAGCGTTAAAGAAAGCAAGTTCAACGGGAATAAAATTGGGTCCCCCTCGTTTAAGAATTAAATCTAAATTATATAATAATCCACCTAAAATCCCCCATTCTTTATTAACAATATTCCAATCTGCCCCTATTCCTCTCCTATCTTTTCTGAGTTGTTCTTGATTTTCGATAATAGTTTTGCTCAGTTCTTCAATAAAAAAAGCTGGCGTTGAATCTTTTCGTTTAGTTGTAATTGCAAAATTTTTGGCATTGTAATAAGGAATTAAAAGTCCGACTAATGAATCTAAGAAAATATTCAAATCATCAACTTCTCCGATTGTGCTACTAATTTTACTCCAAAAAGTTTCATCAAAAAAATCCATTGAGTTCTCCAATAAATAAGGCTCAATATAGTTTTGAAAACTTGCTAATGGAAAATGCTCATTTGTTTCTCTATCAAGAATAAAATATTTATCTCTACCCAAAATAAAGGCTGAAAGCTCGTTAGTTTCCAAAGCAAAACTGAACAAATTACTTACTTTATTCTCTCCCATTTACCTTCAAAATAGTTTAACAACTGTATAATGCTCTGATTATGAACTACTTGCTCAGAACTTACTAAGCTGACTTCGGGGATTCCGTTTTTGGTATAGCCACAAGGTAGCCATTCGCCAACGATAGCACCTGCTTCATTACCTGTGGGCATAACAAAAGCAAATCTTGAATCATCACCTGCAATCTTGATGTAATAAATTTCTTCGTTTGTCAAATCTGTAGTTTGTCCTAAATTCAAATTATCTCGTAACACCTTCTTCCAATCATTTCCTTCCGATTTGTATTTTGTAATAACATCATCCATCACAGAAGTCAGACCTACAAATTTATTAGCAGGCAGAGCTGCAAAACGTCCATTTTCTATCCAAGATTTTACAACAATAAAACTTGCCCCCTGTTGCTTAAATTGATTAATGTGATTGAGAATATAAAGCGAATCAAGGTAGATAAAAGGATTAGGAAAACTTCCTTTCGTGCCAATTATGATTAAAGAATCATTTTTAAAATCAATAATCGCCATTCCATTTCGAGCAATATATTGCTTTGATGAATCTTTTTCAAGTAACTTTAAACCTCCCGCAAGAAATCTTTTGTGTATTATTTTAATTTTTTCCGAAAGGCTATCCGACGGAACATTCAGTGTAAAAAAAGGCGAAGTATCAGAATAAATATTGCCTAAAACCGCAATATTTTGAAGTAACAAAAGCAATAATAATAGTTGTATTCTTTTCATTTCAGTGGTTGTGTTAGTAAACTTCCTTCTATAATGTAGTCAATGACCTCGCTCGCCCCAAACTCTGATTTGGGATAGGTTCTGGTATCACGTATCTGACGCTTGATGAGGAATAAAGCCAAGTTTATCTATCAAAATAGGTAGGTTTTGCTCTGATTGTAGCATCCATACTGCTCAGAGTACACACTCTTTATAAACGAGCAAGGGTAAATCTTAAATAAGTAAAGTGTTTATAAACAATACTAATTCAAGCCCAAACTTTCCAAAAATTTATTTCCTAATTCTAACATTTTAGGAATTTTAATCGATAGTTCAGCTGGCAAAACAGAAATTGCTACCCAATCTTTCACATCTTTTGCTTTATTAAAAAAACTCCTTAATCTTGAAATAGAGGTATTCTGAGCAGGTTTAGTCTGAGCATTTTCTAAATCTTCCAAATCTTTCAAGGCTTTAGTAAAATTTGCTTGCCACTCTTTATTGAGACTTGCTAAATCTTCTAACTCTGCTAAAACATCACGTAAATCTTCTAAAGGAGCATTTTGTAAACTAACCGTGTTCTGATTAGTATTAGTATTGGTGTTATTTATGATAATATCTCTCATATTTCTATCTGTATCTGTTGGAGTTTCTATGATATTTAACAAACTTGAAATTTTATAGTCATCTCCATCATCATCTTGTACATACATTTTAAATTTTGACGATAGGTTTAAAATTTTCCTATATGGAATGTAAGAATTCTCTTTCATAGGAACAGGAATCATTTCGTCCATTTCATTCCAAACAACCTCTGATAACTCTCTGACTAACTTTTTTACAATCCCCCTAATTATTGACAATAATGATTGAGGCATTTTACCCCAAATCTGCAATGTGATTTTCCTATTAAATTTATCAACTTTGATTAAAGCTTTTAAGCCATTTTCTTTATCATAAATTTCGATACCTGTTTCCCAACGTGCTTCTATCCAATCGTAAGCTAATAATTCTGTAACTAAGCTAAAAAATAATGAAGGGGGAAGGAATTTCTTAAAACTAAATTCAAAGTTCACACACTGTTCTGTAATCTGTTCATATTTGCTCACATAATTACTTTGAAAACCCGTTGGAATAATAAGTGTATTACGGTCTTTCTGAGGACGATAACAGATTTTGTATTTTTCCATCATTGTAGCAATGTATTCAAAATCATGTTCCTCATAACAATACTTCCTTTTAAAATCCTCTTGGTGGCTATCATCTTGAAGTAATAATTCATGAAAATCCTTTAATTTAATTACACCTGCTTTTTCCTTAACATTTGGATGCAGAATAATCCGATAAACTGCAAAAGTTAACCATTCTGGTTGAAGTAATAATAAGTCTTCGTTAAAGTAGTTCTCCCCAAAGTAGGTAACAACTCCAAGTTTTCGTAAAATCTCAAGCCAATCCTCTTGTTCTCTTTTTTCAATAAGAGTTTTTTTATGACAATAATCTCTATAATCACTCAGCTTTATATAACTTTTATCTTCTGTATTTTCTTGAATAAATTTCTTTACTTGTATGTAATGTTCACTATATTCAGAGGTCTTAATAAACCTATGATTCTTAATAATTCTTATTAAATCAGCTTTAAATGTATCAAAAGCATCATAATATTTATGATGTTCAGGTTTTAAATATTTTGGTAAGGAAATAATAGTATCTGTGCCTTCTTCAATAAAGAGGTATTTTTTTTGAAATTCGGCGGTATTATGATGATTTGGAGACTCATCAACTTTATTATAAACCAATAATGTAGGAGAGCTATCTCCTGCAACTGTTCTGATATATTCTAACCAATATTCTGCTTGTTCATTTTCTCTATTATCTAATACAACGATATAAATACAATCATCTGAAACAAAAAACTGATGAGTATGATGTTTCATTTCTTGACCCCCAAAATCCCAAATGTTAGCAATTATATTAGAATTAGGCAATTCCCACCTTACTAAATTGATTCCTTCTGTTGCCGCAGAATCTCCTACTTTAGGGCTTTCACCCAACAGCCTTTTTAGAAGAGATGATTTACCAGCATTGCCCCACCCTAATAAAATAACTCGAACTTCATTAAGTTTTACATGTGCTTCTCTTTTATTTCTCAGGAACCAATTAATTATTGCTGTATTACCTTGATATATAACTTCTATTGGTGGAGATGTAATAGAATTATTTTTCACATAAATAACTTTGTCTTTTGCTAAATATCTTCCACTGACATCAACAGTAATTCCTTTTTTGATTAATGATAATATTGGAGAAATATCCGAAATATAATTATTATCCAAATAAATTTTTTCAATACTGGGTAATCCATCAGTAAGCGGCAAACTTCTTATTTCATTATTACTCAAAAATATTGAAGTTAAATCTTTCATGACTCTCATGAAGCCACAACCTGAAATTTTATTATAGCTTAAATCTAACAATTTTAAATTTATTAGATTTACTAAAGGATTAGCATTTGAAATCTTATTGTGCCTTAAGTTCAACAATCGCAAATTTGTCAACTTCTCCAGAAAATTACAATTAGAAATCTTGTTGTTCCTCAAGTTCAAAGATTTTAAATTTATAAGGTTTTCCAAAAAACTACAATCCCATAACATTCCGTAACTTATATCTAATGACTCTAAATCTGTTAGATATTCAAGTAAACTAAAGTCGTTAATTTTACTACGACCAATATTTAGGCTACGAATACTTCCCACTTCTAATAATTTAACTGGAATTGTAGTAAGTTGAAATCCGCTTAAATCCAGAGTATAGAAACCATATCTTTTATAATAAAATAAGTACGTTTCTACTGTAAAAAATGCCAAAAATGCATTAAACTCTTTGGCTATTAATAAGATTGAATGTATATCAATTTTTGCATTTGGATTATTCTCACACTTTATTTCATTTGAAGCAAGAAATTGTACAATCGAAGAAGTAACAACATTAATTTTTTTTGCTACGAGCGATAATCTCATATATTCCATATGATATGGAATTATATCTGGTTCAATATCTTTCTTTCCCATACTTTTAAATATTTTTTATGATAGTCTATCTATAGAAATAGCATCCATACTGCTCAGAATAAATAATGATGTTTTACGCCTTCCCTTAAACCAAAATACTCTTTGCAAATGCTACACATTTTGCTACTTCTTTTACGGCATCTGAATCTTCTGGAACGTCATATTCTAACTCGACAGTTGCGGGGAATTGATATTTTTTATTTTTCATTAATAACAAAATCTCTTTTATCGGTGTATTTCCTTGCCCCCAAACCAAATTTTGTTTCCCGTCAGCAGTGCGGTCTTTGATGTGCATACTCGTGATTCTCTCGTGCTTTGATTCAATCAAGGCAAGTAAAGATTCTTTGGTATTTTTACCCCCAACGGCAATATAATGACCACAATCAAGGTTCATGGAATTGTATGGAGACTGTTCCAAAGCTACATCCCAAAGGGTATCAGTTGCCTGTAAATGAGCATGATAACCAATGTAAATCTTATGTTTTGCTCCTAAATCTCCTAATCTTTGGGTTTGTTTTGCATCCGTTGGTAATTCAACCGTCACGGAGTTTGCCCCCAAAGTCTTAGCTGCATTCAAGGCGTATTCTACTTCTACATCAGAATTATTAGCTCCCATTGCATTTGGTTTGAAAGCGTAAATTGAAACCCCTGCATTATTAAATTTCTTCCGAATTTCTTTGAATTTATCCATCGAAACTGTGGCTCTCCATTCGGCAACTTTCTTAGTATATTCCGACATTTGGGCTTTTTGTTCATCCGTTAATGGTGGTCTCGGCATAGGAGGCGTACCTTTGGCTGGCATTCTAAATGGATTGGGTTTTTTGGGTTTTCCTGCAAATTCTTCGGCAGGGTCACCCATCATTTCGATTGCACTTATGTTTGAATCAACACAGAATTTTAGTAACTGGTCAATGTCATGAGGCATACTTCTGTACGAGTATGTGATTGCCCCAATTTGAACACCTCCAAATTTTGAATTAGGTTTTTTGAAACTCAAAACGCTTGAATCATTAGCAAAAATTGAACCTTTGCTTAACATTAATCCGATGGTCGTTAAAGGAATTATGGACATAAAACCACGACGAGAAATTTCATTTTTCATGTAATTCACTGATTAGGGGGGTATTGAGCTTCGTGCTTACTATTATGGATTATGATAAATCTAAAGTATTTTTCAATTCATAAATAACTGATTATCAATTTAATACAAATCAAATTACTAATAACTCCTTTTCTATTTCCTACTAATAAACCATGCCCAAACAATCAAGACAAATTGCATTGGTAGGCGAATCAGGGCTAACTGGTGAGTACCAATAGCAGGTTTTTCTCTGAAAACATCAATAATGTGCAGAGGTAAAAATGCTAACATCATCGCTAAAATTCCGAGCGTTGCCCAACCACGAAATTTCGGAATAAAAACCCCGATTCCACAAATGATTTCTAAGATTCCAGATAAATAATTGACAGCAACATTGGGCAAAAAATCAGGAATAAACGGAGCCGTAATTTCTGGTTTCAGGAAGTGATTCAATCCGCCAAAAATCATAAATATGCCAAAGAGAAAGGTTAGGATTAGTTTGAAATTTTTCATTTTTTTGGGGTTCTGTTAGTGGGTTTTGATTATAATAATATACTAATTTTCAAATTTTATTTTTCGATAAATATCTGATAATGAAATACTTGAACCTTCAACAACTATTGAATCTTCAAGGTTATAATAGTCTTGATTTATCCAAGCATTTGGATTTTCTGAACGAACAAAAGTAGAAACATTCACTTTCTGAGGATTAATATAAATCACTTGTTGCAGGCTTTCTACTAATTTGTATTCAGGTAGTTTTTCGGATATATCAAAAGCTTTTGTTGCGGGCGAAAGTACTTCTACAACAATATGGGGGTTTGCAATAATGGATGCAGAGTTTTCCTTGAAAATTGGATTCCCTTTAACTACCATCACATCAGGCATATAATATCCTCCTTCAAATTTCGGGATTTGTACACCTGAGTTACTGCCGAGAATATCAAAATCCTCTTCTTTTTGATTAAATAATTGAACCAGTAATGCAATAAATGTTGCGGTTATCTTTTCATGCCAGTATGACGCTAATTCCATTGTTATAATTTCATTTTCGTGGTATTCTATTTTAAAAGGTAGGTCAAACGCAACAGAGAAATATTCCTGCTCTGAAGCAGGAATACGCAACAATTTTTGAGAAACAACATCCGACAAAATGGTTTCTTTGATATTTTTACTAACAACCATAGCCTTATTTTTTTATCAAATATAGGAAAAATATTTAACTGTTAGTGTTCATAAATTTTAGCTTTGGTGGCTAATTCTAACACGCTGATTCACAAGATGCAGTCTCGTGCTACAAGCAAAAAAATTGTGCTTCAAACTAAATTTTACTATCTTGGATAAAATCTTCAAATCAACGCTCATGTCTCCAGAAAAAATTTTCAAAATTGCCAATACCATCGTTTTATTGCCTTGGTTATTGATGATGATTGCCCCAGAATGGAAATTCACTAAAACTGTAATAAACTCCAATATTTTTCCTTTGGTTTTGGCTCTTGTTTATGCTTTTTATATTGCAAAATCATTTACTCAGCCATCTGGAGGTAGTTTTTTTAGTTTGGGGGGAATCGAAAAACTTTTCTCGAAAAGAGAAGCATTATTAGCAGGCTGGATACATTATTTGGTTTTTGACCTCTTCGTGGGGGCGTGGGAATGGCGTGATTCGCTGTCGAACAATATCTCTCATTGGATTCTGGTACCTTGCCTTTTCCTGACACTGATGTTCGGACCTGTTGGTTTTTTGGTATATTTTGTCATTAGGTATTTTTTGGTAGGCTCGCCGTTTTAGGAATGAGTTAAAAATAACCTGTAACAATTTAACTTAGAGGTTTAGAGAATTAGAGTTAGTATTTTGCCTTTTCTCTAAACCTCTAAGTTTCACTTGGGCAAAATCTTAGTCTAATTTCATTATAAGTTATTTTTTTACCTGTTCTTTAGCATTACTCTTCTATCGGTAGTATCAATACGCTTGCATGGGTTTCGTCGTGGTGCAATCTGATGATTCCTTTGCGTGCGTCTTTTTCGGTTTCTTTTGAAATAACGCCGCCAGATTGATAATTTTTTTCAAAATTCGGAGAATTGACACTTTTCAAAAACATTCTTACTCTACTCCCTTTTTGAATTTGTCTCGAAAACCAAGAAAATTGTTTAAAATCATATTTAATTATTTCCCTAAAAGGCACTAATTTCTCCTCCGTCATCGAGTCCCGATACCTTGCTCGCATCATGCAATTGGTCAAATAAATACTTTCTCCGTCTGGACGAATTTCGTATAATTCTATGTAAAAATCCGTGTCTGGAACATCCATCGAAATATAGGCACTCATTTCTACTTTGCCTGTAATTTTGGTATCTTGCGTAAATGGCAAAGTATGATAAACCAGACCATCGCCCAAGATTTGCATCGAATACGTCTGATTGGTATAACGTTCGTCCGAATCATCCATATCTTGTACATCAGGATTAATTTGCAAGGGGTCACTTAAATACTGATCTGGTTCAGATTTGTAGGCTTTTATCGGCAATAAATTTCCCGACGAAAACGTACTATTTGCTTTTCCATTATTAGAATCTATGTAAAGCATTTTCTTTTTTGTACCTATTTCTTGAAGATTTTCGGCAGAATGCCATTTCTCTTCACCCATCGTATAGTAAGCAATTTTTTTACTAAGAAAATCAGGTTTTTTAGCTCCTTTCATTGCCCAATCGTACCATTGCAAATGTATTTTATTAAGGTCCAGAATGGCTTCTTCCTCAAATTTCAAACCACCTACATCACCCGTTGGCGTGCGTGTACCAGCATGGTCAAAAGGTCCAATAATTAGGTGATGCTCTTGTACAGTTGCGTAATTTCCAAAATTATGATGTTTGTCGTAGTAAGCTAAAGCACCCATTTGGTCGCCATCAAAATAACCAGTAATCGACAAAATTGGAATTTTCAAAGTAGCATAATTCAGTGAACTTGGCGTAAAAAATTGCCAGTAACTATCTGGTTTATAATGATTTAACCAGTTATGAAAAATCGAAGACGGATTTCCTACCGTTTCGTCTAAAGTCTCAAAGGCATCATGCGATTCATACATTTTTCGGTATTTGCTTTTCCAAAAACTATTGTCCGCAATCATATTAGCATTTTGGGTAAGCCCACTCACGAGGGTCAGCCAGTTCATGGTATAGGACAAAAATATATTATTCGGATTCGGAAAATCAAGCCCAGGAAAGACACTTGCTGCAGGAACAATTGTAGTGAGATGCGGTGGAAATTCTTTGGCAATCGCCCACTGATTCCAACCAGAATATGAACCGCCCCACATGGCTACTTTTCCATTACAAAAATTTTGTTGAGCAAGCCATTCAATTACATCAAAACCGTCTTTTGCTTCATGTACAAAAGGTTCAAATTTTCCTTCTGAATTCCCCCGCCCACGAACATCTACTGAAGCGAAAACGTAGCCATTTTTAGCAAAAAACATTCCTCTGTCATGATAGCTGTCTGAGTTATAGGGTGTAAAAGTAAAGATTACGGGCAGTTTATCATTCTGATTTTCAGGCAAATAGATAGTTGCACTCAGTTTCGTTCCGTCCCTTGTGATGATTTTTTGTCCCCACTTGATGTTAACCTGAGCAAATGTTTGAAAAGAAATAAATATAAAGCAGAATAAAGCTATTTTTTGCATGAAATAATCTAAAAATCAATGATTAGGACTACAAAATTACACAAAAAAAGGAAGCTGTCGATAATATCAACAACTTCCTTTTTGTATTTTTTATTGCTAAAAAACTACTTCACTAATTCCTTTGCTGCTGCTAAATATATGCTTGCGGCTTCTTTCGTAGGCATAGGAATACCTTCAAATGATTTTTTAACTTTTCCATTAGAATCCATTAAAAATACGGTTGGGTATCCTCCCACTGGATACATTTGTGCAATTGCAGGACCTTCACCATTTTCGTAGTCCATAGCTACACAGACATAATTTTTGTTCATGAAATCTCCAAGAGTTTTATCTGTAAAAACCTTAGATTTTAGAACCTTACAAGGTCCGCACCAAGTCGTGAAACAGTCCATCATGACTTTCTTGTTTTCTTTTTTCGCTTTCGCTAAAGCCTCTTTGAAAGTCCCATGAAAAAACTGAATACCTTCTGCTGACTCGTCTTTTGCCTTTTTATTCGGCTTGGCAACAACTCCCAATGCCAAAGTAGCCATTATAACTACCAAAAATGTTTTGATTGAATTCATTATTATTGAAATGTTTAAATTTTGAATCTCTAACGCAAAAAGGTAGTAATTTAGTTTCCATATTGTTAAAATCATTGTTCGTTATTTGATTTTCGATTTTCGGAAGCAAACCGAACAACAAAACCCGAACATCGAAAGAACTACTGCCAGTTAGATTGTGCAGTTTCTTTTGCTAAATTTAATAAAGCTGAGGCATTTACACTACCAGATTGCCCGTGGATGAGGCGACCTGTTTTGTCTAAAAATAACAAAGTCGGAAATGCTGGAACAGGATATTTTTGTCCGACCACCAAACCTTCTGAATCTTCCATATTTACTGCCATACAAACGTATTTTTCCGCCATGAATTCTCCTAAATCAGCATCTTTGAAAGTGTATTTTTTCATCATTTGGCAAGGTCCACACCAAGTTGTGTAGCAATCAACAAAGAGTAATTTATTTTCTGCCTTTGCCTTAGCGATACCCTCCTCTAAAGTTCCTTCAAAAAAGTTGACGCCTTGTTCTGCAGGAATTGCTTTTACAATTTCAGATTCATCAATTGTCTGAACATCTGATTTCCTTGAATTATCATGATTTACAGGTGATTGAGAAGTTTTGCAACCAAGAAAAGATACCATCAATCCAAGGGCAATAATTGAGATTATTTTTTTCATTTTGGAATGTTTGTTTGGGTATTTACGATAAAACAGCAGGACATATTGTTCCCTTAACAATCATTAACAAGAACCTTGCCAGAACAAATTGACCAATTTAAGCTATTGATTATTAGTTAGTTACGATTCATTCATAAATTTTTCAAACAATTTGTTTTTTTGTTTGAAAAATTGATTTTAACTTTGCCTTGAAATCAGAAAACAAATTACAGCAAACGGGAAAGATTAAAGTTCAATTTTAAAAAACGCCCATTCTGAACTGTTCACGCTGAACCATTCACCGAAGAATATGAGTAAAACAGATTTAAAGAAAGAGAATATCCTGAAGGCAGCAACAGAATGTTTTGCCAGATTTGGGTACGACAAAACTACACTCGATGACATTGGCAGTGCCGTAAAACTCAATAAAGCGTCTTTGTATTACTATTATAAAAACAAAGAAGAGATTTTCAATGAAGTAATTCTTAGAGAAAGTTCGGCTTTTATGGAGTCCCTGCAAGCAAAGGTTTTAGAAATTGAAAATCCAGACGACAAAGTAGTGACTTATCTGATTGAACGACTGAGGTATTACCGAAAAGTGGTCAATCTACATCATCTTTCAATTGAAAATCTCAGAACGCTTGAACCAATGTTTCACAAACTTTATACTGAAACAATGGATTTAGAAATCTCTTTTCTGGGGTCGATTTTAAAAGATAAAACTCAGGAATCTTCCCCCGAAAAAATTGCTGAAACATTATTAATAGTTGCTGATTCATTAAAACACAGAGCAGTACAAGAATCAGGTAAGATATTTGCTTCTGAAGTGGATTACACTCAAACAGAGCAGGAAACAGAATTTGTTACACATCTCATTCTCAGAGGTTTAACCAAACAACCATGAACAAACACACATCTCTTTACGCACAAGTATTGTATATGCTTGGCTCAGGAACAACCCTAATTTTTGCTCCAAATTTTCTCTTAGGAATCTTTGGTTTTGAACCATCCAATGACGTTTGGATTCGAGTTTTCGGACTTTTGGTCTTTGTTGTGGCAGGTTTTTATTACATGATTGCGAAAGAAAATTACTTAAAACTCAAGCAATTTTCAGTCTATGAACGCTTAGTTTTTTGTAGTGGACTTGTCGTTTTTGTCCTCTTGGGCATGACCAAACCTATGCTTATTGGGTTTGCAGCTTTTGAGGCTTTCTTGGCTATTTGGAGTCATTTTGAATTAAAAAATAATCGCTAACCACCAAAATTATTACCATCATGAACAAAACAGTACTAATCACGGGGGCATCTTCTGGAATTGGAAAATCCGCCGTACAATATTTTCAAGGAAAGGGTTGGAACGTTGCCGCTACCATGCGTAAACCTGAGAATGAAAAAGAATTAAATCAACTTCAGAATGTGAAATTATTCCGTTTGGATGTAATGGATGATGCTTCAATCGAAAAGGCAATTACAGATGCACGTGCGGCTTTTGGGGGAATAGATGTAATCATCAATAATGCGGGTTATGGTGCTGTTGGGGCATTCGAGGCTGCTTCAAAAGAACAAATTCAACGCCAATTTGATACGAATGTTTTTGGCGTAATGAATGTGACAAGGGCTATTTTACCTTATTTCAGAGAAAAAAAGTCGGGAACAATCATTAATGTAACCTCGATGGGTGGGCGACTAACTTTCCCTTTGTATAGTCTTTATCATGGTACAAAATGGGCAGTGGAAGGTTTTTCTGAGGCTCTACAATATGAGCTAAATCAGTTCAATATTGCCATAAAAATTATAGAACCAGGAGCGATTAAAACGGATTTTTACGACCGTTCACAAGATTTATTCTCGAAAGAAGGCTTAACACAATATGATGATTACCAGAACCTGACAATGCCAAATATCCAAAAAGCAGGTGCAGATGCCCCAGGACCAGAAGTTGTAGCCAAAAAAATGTACGAAGCTGCAACCGATGGCAGCAAACGTTTACGCTATGCCGTTGGGTCAAATGCTCCCTTGTTATTGTTTTTGCGTAGAATTTTACCCCATAGTTGGTTCACAGGAATTGTAAAATCAGTTGTTGAAAAAAAATAATCCTACGCACGATGATAGAAAATATGCAAACGTACTTCAAAGCCGAAAAGGCAGAGAGTCTAATTTTTATGGGAGTCGGAGTTTTTGGTATTTTGCTCTGTCTGTATTTATTTTTCACCTACCGAAATTCTTTCAATAATGGTCTGATGATACCCGTAATTGGTATTGGACTAATTGCGATTGTTGTAGGCGGAAGCGTTTATTTCAGAACGGATCAACAAATGGAAGATTTAGCGAGTATTTATCAGAAGGATGTTACCGCCTACAAAGCTCAGGAATTGCCCAGAATGGATGTGGTAAATAAGAATTTTGACATTTATAAAGTTGTAGAAATTGCATTTATATTAATTGGAGTAACATTGATTTTCTTTTTTCAGAAAAGAGATTTTTTACTCGGACTCGGTTTGGGAATGTTATTGGAAGGCACTTTTATGTTATCAGCTGATATTTTTGCAGAAAAAAGAGCAGATTTATATACAGAACAGATTCAAGCAATTGGATAGAAATAGGTGGAGTTGTGTAAAGTCTAAAGTTAAAAGTTGAAAGTATTTTACGTCAAATAAAATTCTATTTTTAAGGTAAGAATTTCCCTAAAAACATAATTTTATTTGGTTTCAATTTCTTAATACTTAGGATTTTTTGCACAATTCCACCTACAATTTACCCTACAAATCCTACTCTGGCATGAGAACCATCACAAAAAGGTTTATTGCCAGAATTCCCGCATCTACAAAATGCTGTTACGCCAGATTGCTGTAAAACTGCCCCTGTTTTATCAGCAATAGACAATTCGCCATGTACAAGCATTGGACCATTTTCCAGAATTTCTACCTTCGTAATCACTCCTGACTTCGGAGTTTCTTCAACAATTTCATGATTCATTACGTAGCTCAAAGCACCTGACGGGCATGATTTTATCTGCTCAATAATTTGTTCGGTTGAGCCTCCTTCGGGCATGACCCACGGGCGTTTGCGAGGGTCAAAAACTGAGGGCAAATTTTTGAAACAAATAGCAGAATGAATACATTTTGCAGGTTCCCAAATAATTGTTAGGTCGTCAGTAGTATATTTTTTCTTGATGTTCATAATCGCTAATTTGGAAATTTGATTAATTTGAAAATGAACCTGTTTAAGCCAGAATTTTACGATTTATCTACAAGCCAAAACTTTTTCTTTCCCAAAAATTACTAAAAAACTTCTGTAATTTTGTAATTATACAAATATACTAATTATGGAACTTGAATTACCTGTGCCTGAAACGACTCAATTAGAATCAATCGTACCGATTTTGGCAGCAACTCACCTTGCTTCTTCGGAAGTTAGGCGTTTGACAGATACCCAAAAACAAACAATTTTGAATCGCTTGTCAGTGGTTTTATTAGAAAATATACCCCAGATTTTAACTGAAAATCAGAAAGATTTACTCAGAATGCATCAATCTGACCCAAAGTATGACCGTCTCCTTTTATCCGAAAAACGGATTCATGATTTAGCACAAAGTCTGAGAGATGTTGCCCTTCTACCCGACCCATCTGGACAAGTAGTTTTGGAAAAAAATTTAGATAATGGTCTGATTATCAAAAAGATGCTCGTACCGATGGGCGTTGTTGGAGTAATTTATGAATCTCGTCCGAACGTAACAATTGATGTAACCTCACTCTGTTTACGATCTGGAAATGCCGTTGTTCTTCGTGGTGGTTCTGATGCTTTTGATACGAATTCTTTTTTGATAAAATTGATTCATGGAGTTTTACAGGAAAATAATCTCAGTACCGCCTGTGTCACATTGTTGCCTACCGACAGAGTTTTTGTCAAAGAACTTCTCACGGCAACTCGTTATGTGGACATTATCATTCCTCGTGGTTCAGAAAGTCTGATACAATTTGTTCGTCAGAATTCGCTTGTACCTACCATCGAAACTGGTGCGGGTGTATGCCATACCTACGTACAAACAGAAGCTAACTTACTGAAAGCCAGAGACATAGTTGTAAATGCAAAGGTTTCTCGACCTTCGGTTTGTAATGCCTTAGACACCGTTTTGGTTGATAAAGCTATTGCCGAGGATTTTCTACCAATGCTTTGCGAAGATTTTAAAAAATATAATGTAGCAGTTTTTGCGGATGAAAAATCCTTCGAGACTTTACACGAAAATGGTTTCGAGAACCTTCAAATTGCCCAAGAATCTGATTTTGGAAGAGAGTTTTTAGATTTTAAATGTTCTGTAAAAGTGGTTTCTGGAATTGATGAAGCCCTGAATCATATCAGAAAATACTCGTCCAGACATTCAGAAGCTATTATTTCAGAAAACTCAGTACTTTGCGATTTATTCGTTGCCGAAGTTGATGCCGCTGCCGTTTATACCAATGCGTCCACCAGATTCACCGACGGCGGAGCGTTTGGCTTAGGGGCGGAGATCGGAATTTCTACCCAAAAACTCCATGCCCGTGGACCATTTGCCTTAGAAAAATTAGTCACCGAAAAATGGATTGTACAGGGTGATGGACAAGTGAGATGGTGATTTTTCGATGTTCGGTGTTCGTTTCTTGATTTTCGTTTTTCGGTGTTCGTCAGGGTGGTGTCAATTTCTCAAAACTGACACCAAGGATTTTTAAATCCAAAATAATTAAAAGGTCATACAAAATATTTTTATGGAAAACTCATCATTTCTGTATCTTACTTAAAAACATCATTTTTCCGTTGTCGTTCACGTTAGTCCGACCTTTTATTTTATGAAAAAAGTCATTTTATTTTTAGCTACATTATTGGTAATTGCTTGTTCTGGTGAGAAAACTGCGGAATCAGATGCGAAAGTTCAAGAAATAGCAATGGCAAAACCTGAACCTTTGAGTTCAAAAGAAAGAAGCCAAGTATTTGCAGATGCAGAAGATATTTTACCTCCAACTTCAGTTTCTGAAAAATCAGTTGCTCCACCGCCACCTCCCCCACCTCCTCCTGGTCAAAGCATTGAAAAGAAAATTATTCATACGGCAGACATACGTTTTCGGGTGAATGATTTGAAGGTTGCTACTGCTGGGACAAAGGCAAAAGTGAAAGCTATTGGTGGCTATATTTCTAATTCAAGCGAAAGACGGGAAGGTGGAAATTTAGAAAATACACTCACGATTCGGATTCCGTTTCAAAAATTTGATACCTTTTTAACCGATGCTGAAAAGGAATCCATTTATACCGATTATAAAAATGTTTCAGCAGAAGACGTTACTGCCGAATATGTAGATAACTCTCTGAGAATCAAGAGCAAACAAAAAGTATTTGACCGTTATTTGGAACTTTTGAAACAAGCCAAAAATGTGCAAGAAATCATGGCGGTTGAGGAGAATATAAGAGTAATTAGAGAAGAAATTGAAGCAAAAGAAGGTCGCCAAAAGTTTTTGGATGACCAAGTAACATACTCAACTATTACATTGACAATCTACCAAGTTACAGAGTCAATCTCTGCCCCAGACGAGCCATTTTATATAAGAATTTGGCATAATTTCAGGGATGGTTGGGGTTCGGTTTTCAACAATATCATCGGAGTTTTCTACCTAATTCCGTACCTTTTAATAATGGCTTTAGCCATCTATTTTATCAGGAGATGGTGGAAAAAGAGGAATGGATAGAGTTTTTAATTAATCAAGTTTAATTTTACACAATGAAGAGAGATGATGCACTTTGGAAGGGTATTTTAGAAGACCTTTTCGATGATTTCCTAAGATTTTTTATTCCAAATGCTGATGATATATTTGACATGAATCGCCCATTCGAGTTTTTAGATAAAGAACTTGAACAGCTTTTCCCGATAGATGAAGATGAATTTCATCCGAAATATGTAGATAAATTGGTCAAAGTTTTTACCAAAAAAGGGGAAGAACAATGGATTTTAGTACATATTGAGGTACAAGGAGCTAAAGATAAAGAATTTAGCCAACGAATGTTTACCTATTTCTACCGAATTCTGGATAAATATCAGAGACCAATTACTGCTTTTGCTATCTTTACAGATGGAACTAAGAATTTTAAACCCTCTTATTTTGAAACAGAATATTTGGGAACAAAGATTCGGTATGATTTCAATTCTTATAAAGTTTCTGAACAAAATCCAGAGATTTTGAATGAAAGTAATAACCCTTTTGCAATAGTTATTCTAACAGTTCAAACAGCGTTACTTAAAGGAAAGGTTACAAAAGAGGAACTTTTTGACTTGAAAATTGATTTAGCAAAGAGACTGTTTTTGAAAAAAATACCGAAAGAAAAAATCAGAGGTTTGATGAATTTTCTAAAATTGTATGTTCGTTTTGGAGAAGACAAATTAACCACTAAATTTGAAGAAGAAATTAGAATTATCACAGATAAATCAGAAAAAACTATGGGCATAGAAGAATTTGTCATAGATCGAGCCACAAGGATTGGCTTGAAACGTGGAATAGAAAGAGGTGAGAAAAAAGGCGAGAAAAGAGGTGAGAAAAAAGGTATTGAAATTACGACTTATGAAAAAAATGTTGCTTTCGTAAAAAGCCTGTTGTCTAAAACAAATTTTCCTGATGAACAAATAGCAGATATTGCTAATGTACCAATTGAGTTTGTTCGTCAAGTAAAAGCTCAATCATAACACTCATAAAAAAAGCGGAACAATCTGATAATAAGAATGTTCCGCTTTTTTATTTTATGAAACTGCTGGTGGTAATGAAGCAGGTACTTCTCTTCTTAGAACTTCATCAATCAAGCCGTAAGTTTTGGCTTCTTCTGCACGCATCCAATGATCACGGTCTGAATCTGCTTCGATTTCCTCGAAAGATTTCCCTGAATGTTTTGCCAAAATTTCATACAATTCCTGACGAATTTTCACGATTTCACGAGCCGTAATTTCAATGTCACGTGATTGCCCCTGAGCTCCTCCCGATGGTTGGTGAATCATGATACGAGCGTGTTCCAAAGCCGAACGCTTGCCTGTTGCACCGCCTGCCAATAAAACTGCTCCCATTGATGCCGCCAAAGATGTACAAATAGTAGCAACTTCTGGACGAATATACTGCATGGTGTCATAGATACCCAAACCTGCATAAACCGACCCACCAGGGCTGTTGATGTACATCATGATGTCTTTTTTGGCATCTGTTGACTCCATGAACAACATTTGGGCAACAATAATATTTGCCATATAATCGTCAACAGGAACACCCATGAAGATAATTCTATCCATGATTAGTCTTGAAAATACATCAATCTGAGCAAAACGCATTGGACGTTCTTCGATGATGTACTGTGTCATATCCTCAATAAAAGGACGACTTACTCCGCCAATTTGGTTTACATATTGGTCAACTGCCAAGCCGTTCAAACCTCTGTGATGTACGGCGTATTTTCTGAATTCTTCTGCACTTAATTCTTTTGGATTCATGTCAATTGTTGAAAAATGTTAGAGTTTGGAGTTTAACCTCCAAATATTTGTAAATTATTAACTTTTAAAATCTGTAAATAGTTCG
>JAAFJL010000062.1 GCA_013298865.1 Cytophagales bacterium
TAACAGCCACAAACTTTTTGGGACAGCCACTGATGTCAGTATATTTTATCACAATATCTATACAAAATATCGTGTTGGTTTGTCCCAAAAATTTCAATAATCAAATTATCCTAATAATGTTCATTGAAGACTTAGAAAAATCATTAAATTTAAAAGATTCGCTGACAAACCAAATACACACTTTAATTATTAATGGATTTGAAAAAATTATTATAATTATAGACCAAATAGATGCTCTATCGCAGAGCCAATCAAGTAAACGAGAACCTATAAATACTTTTCGTACTCTGATTAATTCACTCACGCTAATTTCGCAAGTTCGTATTATTGTCTCGGTAAGAAGTATTGATTTAAGAGAAGACCCTGATTTGATTAAACTTGGCAATGAAGTTACCAAAGTAAAAGTATATGAACTTACAAATGAGCAAGTTACAAGTGTTTTAGAGAAAAAGGGAGTCAATTCAACAAGACTATCTAAGCACCTAATTGACCTTTTAAAGAATCCTTCAAACCTAAATTTGTTCTGTAAAATTCTAAATGAGACCTTAGACTTTTCTCGTTTATTGACACGTCAAGATTTACAAAAAGAGCTTTTCAAACAAAAAGTTGTCAATAATAAAATCAAATCTGCTCATTGCTCTGCACTCGTTTATGCAATTGCTGATAAAATGTATGCCAATGAACAAATCAGCGTAGATGCAGAGAGTTTTCAGATTCAATACTTCGATGAACTTAATTATTTGGTAAGTGAGGGTATCATAAGCCTTCAAAGTGGCTTTATCCAGTTTTTCCATCAAACATTTTATGAGTTCGCTTTTGCTAAATCTTTTTTTAACAAAAAGAGTGAATTGTTGCCATTTATCAAAAGCAATTATCAGAGTTTGAAAATAAGGGTAATTGTTAAGATGATTTTAGATTTTTTAAGAGGAGATAATCCCAAAGAGTATCTTAAAGTCTCCAATGAGATATTATTATCAGAAGAATACGCTTTTCATTTTAAGTATCTGTTGATAGCAAATTTATGTTTTGCACAAGGGATAACTCCGAAAGAAAAGAATTTTGTCAAGGATAAAGTCCTAACAGATATTTGTTTGAAAAAGATATTTTTAGAGTCTGTAAATAGTTCTGAATGGTATCATTTTTTTGTTGAAAATGATATTTTTAATGAATTGCTTAATCCTGAGAATATTCTGTACGAAGACAAAAAGCGAGATGTACTTGTTTGTAGAATACTTCTATCGAAGTTTTCTAACACAAATACTGACGAAGTTTTAGCGTTTATGTCTTCTGAAATGTTGGACTGTGAAGAAAAATCAGAGGTTATTTCGTGGGTTTTGATAGATTTAATCAATTGGGAAAACCCAATTGCAATGAATTTATTTGAAAAGCACTTTACAGTTGGTGGTAGAGAAACGATGTGGTTTTGTAACACATTGGAAAAAGCCTCTGTACATCAGCATCAATGGGTTTTGACTCAATTTGAACAACTTTTACTAAATCAAGATTTACCAAAACGAAACTCCTATCGAAACCTCTCCGTCCGTTTTGAGTATTCTGAGAAGAAATTATTAAAACATTTATTTGAAAGAGACTTTAAGCAAACATTTGACTTCTCATTTAATTTGATAAAAAAGGTTGTTGAAGGAACTCAATATCATGCTTATACTGATTCTAATGTTACTTCATTCTTTATGAGTGATAGAGGAATGAGCAATAGTTTTTCAGATGATGTAGAAGGTTCTGAACACCATGAAACGTTTTATGGTGAAGTGATGCTTCAAAATAAAAAAATGGCGAGAGAAAATAATCATGCTTTTAAAGAATTTTTTGCTAATAATCTTGATTACCCTTTTCTATTAATTCAACGACTCTTAACCAAAGGACTCCTTGAAAATCCATCCGAATATCCAGAAGAGTGCTATCAATTAATAGCTCATTTTGGTCAAAAAGGAGGTTTCGACCTATCATTGGATGATACCTATTACGTGAGAGAATTGATTAAAAAGAGTTATGGTTTTTTTACGCCACAACAAAAGCAAGACGTAAATTTTATACTTCTGAATGTAAAAGACAAAAGGCATCTTAGCATAAGAGTTGATGAAGGTAAAAAAAGGCATTTTTTGAGATGGTATGGAGAAAAGAATTTATACTGTCTCAATGCAATTCCTTTATCGGAAATAAATAATAATAATGTACTCAAAAGAAGGTTTCAAGAGCTAAAAAGGAAGTTCCCTAACCTCAAAAATAAACCTCTACAGCGAGTTACTGTTAGTGGCGTGTATGCTCCATTCGACCAAAAAGCATACGATAAAATGACATTAGAGCATTGGGAACAAACTTTTTTAGAAATAGATAGAGATAGAATGAATTTTGGTTCATCAAAAGGTTCGTTGGAGGAACACTCTCGACAATTTGAAGAGGAAGTAAAAAATAGAGCGGATTTCTTTATCCCTCTTATTTCAAAACTTATAAACGAGTGGATAGTAAAAGAGGAGTATGTCCTATCAGGTATCGAAGGACTTGTTAAAGCTCAACATGATATTAATGTCGTCTTAAATTTTACAACCATAATACTTGATAAAATTCAACAGAATTATTCTTTAAGGAGAGTGAATCGGATTTCTGAATACTTGATAAAATCACAAATAGTAAATGTACAATTGATTAATTTTTTAAGAAAAAATAGCCTTTCAAAAATTGAGGAAGTTAATACTTCTATGTCTAAATTATTAGATAGGGCGATTAACAATTCAAATGGTAGTGCAATATGGTATTTAATGGATGGAACAGAATTAAACGATTTTCATTCATTGATTTTTGAAACTATGGAAGAAATAAGTCGTGGAAATAATACTATGTTGAAAGTTGCAATCATGGCAAAATTACCCAATTGGCTTAGAATTGATAGAGAAAGGGTTTTTAATTTATTTATGAAACTTACAGAAGAACCACACCCACAGATTTACAAATATTCACCAAATATTATTCTTTACCTCAATTACACCCATTTCACTCAGCTAAAAGGCTTTTATGATAAGGCTTTTTTATGTCCTGATGAGTTACCAGAGATTGCTAAAATTGTTTTTTATGCTTGGCTTAATAATATTGAAGAAGCCTTGCCTATATTTTTGTCGATGGCAAATAATAATGATAAAGTGATAGGGCATTTAGTAGATTCTGCAAGTGATGTACTCAAAAGTTGTGAGAGTAAATATTGGGATAAGAGTATTCATGTATATGAATATTTTTTAGAAAATGGTGACGAAGACGTTGTGTCTGAATACGAACGGTCTTTTTTATTCCTACCTAAATCTAAATTTGGAGAGCTATTGCCAACATTAAAAAAGTACGCTACTTCTGCGAAAATAGTTTCAAGATATTATTATGAATTTCTCATGTCAGGCGTGAAGCAATATCCCAGAGAATGTTTGGAATTAATTGGCTATTTTGACACTTATAATGCCCCTGATATTCGTTATGGCAATTATTTTGATAAAGAAGTAATGAGTATTGTACTGAGTGTATTCAATGTTCTTCTTGAAGAAGATGCTGAGGAAAATCATCAATATTTATTAGAAGCTATTAATATTTTCGATAAAATTTTGATGGATGATAGATATAGAAATATATCAAATGAAGTTTTGAAGGAGGTTGAGAATTGAAAAGTGAAAAAGGTTCTTTATTACCTAAATGGGTGATAAAGAACCTTTAACATTACTGATAATCTTTTTCTAATAATTCCCTTTGTTTTTTCTCTTCTTCCAATTTCTTTTTCTTATCATTTTTTGCAATTTCTTGAATAGTGACCCATAACAAAAGTCCAAAAGCGGATAACAAGCCCAATACTACTAAAACCACTTTCCAACAACTATTAGAACGTTCTTTGGGCTTATGGTAATAGTTGTAATCTGGCTCAATCGGTGGACTTTGCAAAACTGAACTACTTGATGTACGTGGCAGGCTTGACAAACCTTGTGTCATTTCTGCAAATGGATTTGCTGTAATTGTGAACATAATTATTGTAGGTTTACTACGTTGATTAATATGGTATATACATCTTCGATACTATTGACAGTTACTTGTACTTGCTGACCTTTATTATTTTGAAACGGTACGGTTTGCCCTCTGTATTTGTTGAAAGCACTTTTCAAAAAATCATTCTCATAGAAATTTACCTTCGCCTCCAACTGCTGAATTTGCTTCTTTTGCATTTCTATTTTAGGAGCTAATTCTGAGGTACTTTTTGGAGTTTGGTTTTGTAGTGAGTGGCGACTGCCAATGACGGTATCAACATACTCACTCAATGTCATACCGATTTGTTGAGCTTCTTGTGCCAACTGAATTTTAGTTCCTGCCTCACATTTGAAGCCTAATGTTACTTTGTTTTGGGCAAATTGCAGTCCTTCCAACTGTAATGCCCTACCTGTGCGAATTTCTTGCATAGTTTGTGGTGTTTAATTTATGATTTTATTGTTTAACTTATTGATTCAAAGTTACTTAACTCTGAATTGGTGCTTTCTGGTTAATTAGGGTTAATCCTCGTTAATTCCAGTTAATGCGAGATTATTTTGAAAGACTCCCGATAAATTAATCAGGAGGTTCGCCCAAGTGGTCAATTATTAGGCTCACTTGTTTGGGTGTCAGTATTCTGATTTTGGCATCTATGACGAAATCAGGAATTAGCGATAACATTTTATTAAAAGTCTTCAAGCATACTTGATACTTTTGGGCTAATTGCGTGCGTGTCATGGTACTATATTTTATCGTTTGCATCTTCTTGAAAGTTTATGCCGTAACAAGCGTAACAGTTGTAACACGTGTTACGAGTGTTACGGGTGTTACAGATTATTTTTGTCAATCAATCGTTTAATCTTCATTTTATTCGTGCCAATTGCTTCTGCCATTTTGGACAATGAAATATCAGGAGTCTCCGCCTTCATGGTAGAAATCATCGTTTTCATTTCTTCATCGGCTTCTTTTTTAGGCTTCAAGTGATTGTATTCGTAATCAGTATTTAGAAATTCAAAACCTAAGAAGTTGTAAGGTTTTGACAAATCGCACACCCAAACTTCTTCCATCATAGCACAGGAGCGTGCTTTGAGTTGCTTGATGTAACGAATAGACGAACCTTGATTACTACGCCCAATACAAAATACACTATCAGCAAAGTTTGCCAACTGGCGACTCCCCGCTAAATCGTTGATAGACAATGGATTGGAGGGGTTTAAACGTTTAGGTGTATGAGCCAAAACCAATAATGATAAACCAAATTGATTTTTGAGTTTGGTCAGATATTTCATTAGTGGCAGTGCATTTTTACTACTTTCGTTGGACTCCATGCTCAAATAAGTGATGTTATCTACAATCAAAATCTTTGAACCATATTGCTGAATACTTGCTTCAATTTCTGCAAATAATTGTTTTTCAAACTCCACAAAATCTGAAAAATTGGCATTGATTTGTACTCTCAAAAAATGATTATCCCATTGGTAATGATGTTCCCATTCTACTGAGTAACGTTTCTCAAATTGTTTGTCTGAAAGTTCAAAATCAAGGTATAAAATGTATTGTGCTGGTGCTTCTGAATGAAATACACCTGCCTGAATACCTCTTGAAATATTGTCCGCAATTTGTACTACCAAGATTGATTTACCCACATTGGTATCTGCGAATAGTATCGAAACTTCGCCCTCAAACCACAATTCACCACATAGTTTTAATGGAATTGGCTGACTCTTTGCGTTCTGAATGCACTCATTTGCAGAGCGAACTAATAGTAATCCTTGTTCAACTTCTTGTTGTTTGGGGACAGTTTTTTGTTTAGTGATTGGTTCAAATTTCATCTTCAAATAGGTTAAAAGGTTGTACACAAAGTAGTCCGTTTGGACGTAAACGTATGTCAAGTTGAATGCCTGAGAAGTTGGCATCGGTACGTTCAAAAATCTCCCAACGTCTTTCAATTTCAATCCATAAATCTTGATATTTCAATGGATGAATACCATTGTAGATTTTGGTTAGAGATTGAATGAGTTTATTTTCTTTTTGAATAACGTATTCCTTAGCATCGTTTTTTTGAGCGTAGGACATTAGTTGTTGCCTACGCTCTTGGATGATTTGTTCTAATTGCATTTGGAGGATTGTCATTTCTTCTTACCTCCTTTTTGCAATCTTAGCATTGCATCTTGTTCCATTTCTTTGGCAGATTTTTTACGCCCAGAAGCCATCCATTCGTCTAAATCCGATTTCAGGAAATAGTTTTTCTTACCTCGTTTGTGATAAACAAGGACGTTGTTGTGGCAGTAATTGTACAGGGTGTTCTTGGGAACGTGCAGATATTCCGAAGCCTCTTCTATGGAGAGATATTCGTGAGATTGGAATTGTCTGCCTTGTGGATTGGATTGCTCGGCAAGTGCTTTGCGAACGGAGGACTGAATAAGATTTTCTAATTCAGTCGGTGTCATTACGACAATTTGTGGAATATTATTTTCCATTATTTGTGTTTTAATTTCCACAAATATTGGGGGTGTTTTTATTTGGGTTTGGAATGTATAGGGTGAATATAGGGTGTATATACGGACAGATTCAACCTAAAAATGCAAAAATCGTTTCAAAATTTCTTTTGAAACGATTTTTTTGGTAGAAGATTTTTATAGAATTGATTTTTGAAATACCTGTTCTAAACCTTTTTTATTCAAATCAATTTAGGAGAATAAAGAGAAATTGTTAGAGTAAAAATAGATATTGAAAGCCTTACTTTTACCCAAAATACTCTTTCATTGGGTCAGTTTCAACTATGTTTTGAAGTGAGATTTTATTCAAAAACTCCCCAAATTGAGTTGAGGTATAGTTTTTATCTTCAATAACTTCTGTGTAAAGGTTTTGAATTTGGTCTTTAATGCTTTGGGAAAGATTACTATTATGAATCTTATGAAGACAGTTTTTCATATCATTATGGTAGTTTCTCTTTATTTCTTCAAACCATTTTTTTTCAATCGCTGAATCCAAATTTAGTCTGTTTCTGTATTCAGTAAAAAGCCAAGAACTTTCTATAAATAACCCACATTCTGCACTTAGATTTTCTTGATTTCCTATGGTTACTCCTTCCAACGGTGCTAATAACTCATTATCTATTACTATTGGTACTGGACTCATATCAAGTCCATGAGCATCGTCCTCAAATACTTGGGTTTCTGTGAATGATAGCAACTTTCCTATGTAGTTTTTTGATAAATAAAATGCTTTTGTGGCTTGGTCGTGGATATCAATCACGACAATATTGAATCCATGTATATCTGTATGAATTAGCTTTGTGAGTCCATATATTATCCTTATAAGTTCTCCTTCAATATTCTGTAAATCAAACATTTCAACTCCAATAGTTAGCTTTTCAAGGTACTCTTCCTTTTGAATAAATGTTGGATATTTGAATAACATTCCTATTTCTTCCTCTATCTCTTCTAATAATTGGCGTATTTTGTTGAATTTGTTTTTCTTTACAGTTTTGCTCCAATTTTCACAATCATCTTTTGCTGTTAGTAAATGTCTTTTGCAGTTACCTTGAAGTATCTCTTCATAAAATAAAATACTTCTTTCAAGTCTTTCATACCATTCTGTTTCTTCCTTTACCAAATCTTTACTATCAAAATACGAATATGTTTTTTGCGTAATTTTCTCAAAAGCTATTTGCATTTTTGGAAGACGACTCACGGCAGACTGTAAATTCATTCTTGCTAACCTTCTTTTTTCAGAATCAAGGTCTAAAAGGGTATGAAATTGCTTAATGAAACAAGTAATAAAACTAAATTCCCAATCTCTTATTTCCTTTTCAGCATTATCATTTTTTTCAATCTTATTTAAAGATTTTTTGATACTTGGTCTTTTCTTATTTGAATGACTTAATTCAGAAATTTTACGTCCAATAATTTCTATTTCATTGCTTAGTTTTTTGTAACGCTCGGGGAAATTATCAAGAAGTGCCTCAAATAATCTAACCTTCATTTTCACGCATAATAAACATTGTTTTCTTAAATTGATGATATATTGCTGCCACTCGTATTCAGAGCTTGTTTGATATTTACCATCTATTTCATTGTGCCACATACCATTTAGTCGAGCTTGATAATCTTCAATAATTAATGTTTCATGGGTGAAAGATTTTATTGAATTTGATTTAATAGTACGAGTAATAGGCTCTGATGGATAATGTAGAAATTGACCTTCAACAGTATATCTCGTATAATAGGGTAATACTTTCATAAATACACTCATTCTGTCATTAGACAAATCATTCACTTCTTTATTGCATGAAGAAGTGAATAAGTACTCTGCAAAAAGTTCATTTTCTTTGATAAAAAGAGTTGAAGTTGTAGTCTTTTCTTTCAAAATAGAAATGACGTTTGACTCATAGTTTTTCAAGAAAATCTTATATTCATCAGGCTTCGTAACTTTGTATAGTTCTAAAAAAGTGGCTATATTTTCTATTTGATATTTTTCAAAAAAAGTAAGCAACTCATTGTCAGATAGTTGCATTAAATTTGAAAAAGGTAAATGGAATATATCAAACCATCGTAATAATCCAGACAAGCCCTCTAACGTACTTATTGATAGAGTAGTTTTTAAGAAATGTTGGTGCAGTTTTGTAACAAACTTATTTAAAGAAGATTTAAGTAAATCAAATTTGGGCATCTTTTCTGCTTTTGCGAGTATTGGTATTAAGCCATCAAAAAACTCTGTAAGATTATTCAAATTTTCTGGATTTGGATAAGGTATGAGAGCCGTTGTGAAAGCGTAGCCTGCTGCATTTCCATCTTTAAGATAAACTTCATTAAATGTTTCTTCATGTTTATTCCAATAATTGTTTGCTTCCCAAGCAAAAAGCCCATCAATTGCTTTTGAAAGACTTTTATACGGCTTATTTTGAATACGAAGTATCAAATAATCAAAATATTTTTCCTGATTTTGAGGTGTAACTAATGAGGGGAAAAATGAGAATAAATAGAAAAAATCTTCACTGTCAATTATTTGACAAAGGTTTGCGACTGTCTCTATAATAGGCGTACCTTCGTTCAATATATTCAATAGATGGGATGAGCGTACAGGGTGTAAACCTTCAATATAATCATTCTCAAAGCGAATAGAATACTCTTTTTCTAATTGTAAATAGAGGGTTTGTTTGTCGATATTTTTAAGTAAATTTTCACTTCGCAAGAACTGATTAAGTTGTAATGTTTCTACCTTTATATTACACACATCTGCTAATGCAATAAGTCGTAAGGTCTCTAATTTGGCACTTCCTCCATTTTCTTCTTTCTCTATATTCTTCACCTGTTCTCTAAGTCGAGATTCAAGCATTTGCCCTTGCGTAATCAAATAGACATATTCAATGAGTAATCCCTTTTTTTCCACTTGTTCCCAGTAGTATTGGAACGGATTTTTTGAACCATCTGAATTGACGTGAATCACTCTTCTTTTATCGAATTGTTTATAAATATCTCCCGCTTCCGATAAAGTCAATTTAATGTCAGGCGTTGATAAACTCAACTTATAGATTTCTGAGCCATATTTTGACCAATCTTCTTCTCTTGTTGTTATCAATATTTTTATTGGCAATTCTGATAAATTTTGAGCCAATTCATCCCATTTTTCTGTAATTCTACTCAAACCATCCAGTACAAGCAAAGTGCATTCAGTTCTAATTTTGAATTTCAAGTAATCTACCAAATGACTCATTTTACTGAGGTCTTCCGATACTTTCAACTCTAAAATTGTCCAATCTTTTTGATGAAGATTATACGCAACTTGCCATGCCAAAGTTGATTTCCCTTGACCGCTTGAAGCCTTTAAAACAGTTATATTATTTTCAAGAATTGATTTTTCAATTTCTTCCTCAATTCTTTTTCGTCTCGCTGGCAATCCGAGTGTAATGTGAATAGGTTTGGCAGGTTTTCCTTGATAATAGTCTAAATTATCAGTATTTGAAGGTTTAGTGAAATCTACGGGTTCAATCCACTTATATTTTATAGCATCATTTTCTGTGCCTTTGGCTATATTTTCTCTGGTTTCTTGAATAGCATCTTTGATTTCTTGAAAAGCAACAGTCCTTTTATTTTTGCTCCAATTATGAATATTGTAGAAAATATCACTGATAAAAAGTCTTTGATTATCAGAAAGTATATTGTGATTATCAATGAGGAGATTTCTATATTGTGTATCTAACTGAACTTCTGAAATAATCTCAAATTCTATTTTTCCTAAGAAATCTTTTAGATTAAAATTATCCCAATTCCATTTTGAGATTTTCGGGTCATTTGTTTGTAGTTTCTTAAAATACTCTTCCCAGAAACTCAACTCTGGATTACTGAAACTCTGTTTTTGAATAGCACAGAGATTTTTGTCTATAAATTGCTGATTTGTAACAACTCTAAATCTTGAATTTGGTTCTTTCAAATAAACCTCTAAGAAATTCACAAAAGTATTAACCTTTTGAAGTACCGAAGCTGATAATTTATTTGTAGAGAATTTTAGCTGGATAAATAGGTTTGCTTCTTTCAAACTAAGTAAATCTAAATCTTCAACACCCTCCAATCTTACCATTGTGTTTTCATCGGTAATTTGTAGAATCCTAAAACAAGAATATTTGAATTGATAGGTAATCCCTTGAATATTAATAGCTCCTCCTGTACGTTTTTGAGCGATAAGGTTTAGGTTAGGATAATGTATGGTCATAGACTGAATTAGTTTTATAATGATATAGTCACTTTGTTTATCAGTCTAATTTACGAACATTTACTTAAAATTAATTTAGCCAATTAATCTGAATTAACCCTCATTAATTTACCTAATTAATCCCAAATTAATCTGAATTAACCCCAATTAATCCTGATTAACCTACGAATAATCTATCCACCTAAATTAATTCTGATACACTTTCAATTCATTAGATTGCATCTTTAATACTAAAATCTGAATAAAGATTACTTTTATCAGTAAACGTCTCTAAAATATTGGCAAAACCTATATGCTTTTACAGCAATTATTTAATCATTGTTGATATATATTCTCTTTCCTACATTAAAATATCACTTCTATATTTCATCTTATAAAAATTTAAAGCACAAATAATTTGGAATTTATATTTTAAATTACTTCATTCGACTTGAAATTCATCACTTATAAATATTGTAGTACCCTATTTTCTTTCTTGAGTTGGCAACGACTCTAATATTCCATTACTTCCTCAAAAACATTATCTTATTTGCTCCCAAACAGCAAAACTAAATTATTCTGTCCAAACCTTAATCAATAAAAAAATGGAAAGCTCTCTACCCAATTCCCATGTAGCAAGTTACTCACGTATGCCTACTTTGGTAATAGTAATGCCTGATTTGTTAATTTCTGAAATGATTTCAGAACGAAACTTTACTTGTAATTTTCGTACTTTAGCCATTTTAGAGAACGCAGAAAACATTGTTAATAAAATAAGGAATTTAAACCCTGATTTCCTTTTTATTGACTCCGAACTCCCACATTTTAATGGATTTGAATTAGCAGAAAATCTAAAAAATCTCAATCTTTCAACTAAAATTATCTTCTATGCCAGTAAAAAAAATCCTGACTATTTGACTAAGTTTTTACATAATTCAAATCATGTTATCAGAGGTTTTATTCATCGAGGTTGTGGTGTACAAGAATTAGAATTCTGTTTGATTGAGGTGTTTTCTGGGAAAAAATACCTATCCAGCTGTGTCAATAGTTATTTGAATCATTTAGAGGAAGTACCTGAAGATGAAAAACAATTAGCTAAAAAATTAGCGTGTCTCTCAGAAAAAGAAAAGCAAGTTTTACATTACCTCTCAGAAGGTAACTCCGAAAGTAAAATAGCAGAAAATCTATTTATTTCGGTCAATACGGTAAGAACACACAAAACTCGTATTGCTGATAAATTTGGTATTACAGGGAAGCAGAAACTAACCTATTTCGCTGTCCAATTTAAAGGAAAATTGAGATGATTATGTGTTTTTGATTATGAAGTAACGGGAATTAAACAATCTCACCCATTGATAGCTATTCTTTTACTCCTGTTTTGAGGGGGTAAAATCCTCATTACACGCTGTGTAACTGCGGTTTTACTCCCTCAAAACAGAAAAAAAATAATTAACTATTAATGAGTGAATTTATTTAATTCCCGTTACTTTGGTATTATTGTTGAACTTTAATACCAAATTAACTTTGTAGCTCATGTCTAAGAAAAATAGTACCCGTAAACCCATTGAAACAAATTCATCTCCTGTTAATCAGACAGTTATACCTACCAAATCTTCATTCAACTGGTTTTGGATTTGTATTGGCATTTTAATAATGTCTGTATTTATTGCATTTTCTGGTGGATTTGACAACTCTTTTGTCGAATGGGATGATAATATCTATATCACCTTCAATGACTTAATTCAGCACCCTGCTGGGCAATGGGCTGAGGCTTGGAAAACCCATGTGGCTCTCAATTATCATCCACTCACTATCACATCCATGATGATAAACTCCTCCATTTGGGGTGTTGAATCTGCTCGTTCATTTATCGTTACCAATACAATTATTCATATCTTAAATGTATTGTTGGTATTTTGGTTTGTGCTGTTATTGCTCAAAAAGAAAGAAGAAACGAACATTTCAACATTGAGTTCACCTTTATTTATTGCTTTCTTTACAGCATTGATTTTTGCGGTACATCCCATGAAAGTAGAATCTGTAATTTGGGTTTCTGAACGAAAAGATGTTTTGTACAGCTTCTTTTTTCTGGGGGGATGTATTACATATCTCAAATATCTGGACTCCGAATTCAAGGTTAAATATTTGATTTACAGTATGTTATTATTTATTTTTTCTTGCTTATCAAAGGGGCAAGCAGTTGTTTTGCCCGTTGTCTTTTTGCTTTTAGATTATTGGAGAGATAGAAAATTTACCGCAAAATTAATCATCGAAAAAGCCCCTTTCTTCGCCTTATCAATGCTCTTTGGATTGATTGCCACTAATATACAAGGTGGAGGAGATTTTCATGGAATGATTCATGGGATAAGTGAAAGTTCGGGTCTGGGTGCTATTGACAAATCATTTACTTTATTAGATGGTTTTCAACACGCTTCGTATGGATTCATGACTTATTGCTTCAAATTATTTTTACCTCTAAATTTATCTTCTTTTTATCCATACATTAAAGAAAACCACGATTATCAGCACAATTATACTTCAGGAATATTATTCTCTATTGTAGTAGTAGCCATTACTTTTCTGTCTTTCAAAAGAAATAAAGTTGTCTTTTTCGGCTTTATATTTTTCGCAATTACTTTTGCGACTGTCTCGCAAATTTTGCAAGTTGGTGGAGCAATCATGGCTGACCGTTATACTTATTTACCATACATTGGAATTTCATTTATGTTATTTACATTGATTGCAAATATTGTCCAAAGCAACGCATCAAAAAAGAATATTGCCATTTCTGGTATTTCTTTGTTTAGTATTTTTCTGATATTCATTTCCAGAAAACAAGTAGAAGTTTGGCAAAATACGGGTTCATTAATGAAGCAAAGAATAGAAATCTATCCAGACGACCACAGAGCACATTTAGGAATAGCGAAATATGCAGGAGAAGTAGAAAAAGATTACGATTTGTCTTTGAGTGAAAACTTAAAAGCCATTGAAACAGGGTATGATTATGATGCAGCACCTTGGTCAAACTTAGCAACAGCCTATTACATGAAAGGCGATAAAGTCAAAGCCTTAGAGTACTACGACAAAACCATTGCTAAAGAACCCAAATCAAAAAACTATTTGAATCGAGGAATGGCGTATTTGAATTATCAACAACCCGATAAAGCATTGCCAGATTTAGAGAAAGCGATAGCATTGCCCTACGATAAAACTAAAAAAGCAGTACTTTTTGGTTCTTTGGCTACGGCACAGCTGAATACAGGGAAAATTAAAGAGGCTTTGACAAATTATAATATTTCAATTGATAAAGAAGGAAGTCAAGATGCCATTCATTTTTATAACCGAGGTGTTGCCCGCTTACAATTGGGCGATAAAGAAGGGGCAATTACAGACATGAAAAAATGCCTTACCATCAACCCAGAGTATCAAGATGCAAAAAAAGGCTTACAAATTTTGGGGGTGAAGTAAATTTTGTAGTACAAAAGCATGACAAAAATCCTACGAACCATACGACAACAAATCGTGTGTTTGTAGGATTTTTTATTGAAGCAGTTTGGGGAATTTTGATGAAAATTAAATTCAAAGAAACCGAAAAATTGTCATGAAAAAATTCGTACGAGTCTCAACCTTCATTGTTGCATTTCTTACTATTAATATGACATTGTTTTCGCAAACAAGGTCAGGAAATTACATTAATCGAGATTCCACAAGTGTTACAAATCCTTTTGAATATTCTACTATTATTGGACCAAGTGCGGGCAAGAATTTTTCTAATTTGAGTTTATTAGGGCTTAGTATTACCTCAAACAATACTCTCATCGGAAGTAGTGCTGGTTACAGTCTTGGAAAATTAACTTCAATTGGTACTCAATCCGCTTCGCCAGGTTATACAATGATTGGGGCTTTTTCAGGATACAATAAAATTGCAGGTTTCAGTGGATTCAGTCTTGAAGATGGAGATACTTATCTTGGAGCATTTACTGGATATATTGGTAAAGAAACTGGGTCCAATACTTTAATCGGTTATAAAGCTGGTTATGCAATGGATTCTACCATAAAAGCTGTCGCTTTAGGTTATGGGGCTGGGCAAAATGCAAAACTGGCAAATGGTTCAGTTTTCATAGGAAATAACGCTGGACTGCAAACAAGAGGAGGGCAAAATACTGTAATCGGTTGGGAAGCAGGCAAGCAAATAACATCAGTTGAAAATATCATCATTGGAGCTTTTGCAGGTTCAAATGCTGATATAAAAGCTGGAAGTAATATATTTATCGGACATAACTCAGGAAGGGATAGTGATGGAGGAAGACTTTATGCTTCATTTGGCTCAAATAATACATTTGCGGGTGATAATACATTTGTAGGTAATAATACTGGATTTTACAATAAAGGAGCCAGAAACACATTCATGGGTAAGTCTTCTGGTTTTAGCAATATTTTAGGAAGTAACAATACATTTTTTGGTGAACAATCAGGATTTAACAATAAATCTGGTAATGGTAGCGTATTTATAGGAAAAGATGCAGGTATCAATAACAGGAGTGGTGGTGGTAATGTGTTCTTGGGCTATGATGCAGGTGTGTCAGTAGCAGATACTAATATTTCGGGTTCAGTCGCTATTGGGTTTGGATCACGTGTTACAGCCAATAACTCATTTATTTTAGGGGATAGTCAAACCAAAGTCGGTATTGGTAACACAGCCCCACAAAATAAATTAGAAATTACTTCGGCAGCTAATACCAGTGGTCTCCGCTTTACCAATCTAAAATCAACTTCAACGCCTTCAACGGCAAATAGTCTTGCTCTTAGTGTAGATGCTAATGGGGATGTAATCCTTGTACCAGCAGCTACGGGTGGTTTGACAAATCCAGTAACAAATCTGCAAGTACAGTCGGGTACGGCTGGGGTGAGTGGTTTGAAGTTAAATAACCTTCTTTCTACTTCTACTGCGGCAACAGCCAATGGCAAAGCTCTAAGCGTTGATGCAACAGGAAATGTAATTTTAGTACCTGTTACTACACCCGTTATTCCCGCAGGTGCGGACGTATGGGATCAGTTAACCAACGGAGCAGATTATTTAATCAGAAATAAGAATAATAAATCTGTAATGATAGGTACAGTTGCCGCTACAAAAACATCAATAGATTATAAACTCTACGTAGAGAAAGGAATTTTAGCAGAAAAAGTAAAAGTTTCTACCACTGCCAACTGGCCCGACTATGTTTTTGAAAAAAACTACTCTCTCATGCCTCTAAAAGAGGTTGAAAACTATATTACTGCCAACAATCATCTTCCAGAAGTTCCATCCGCCGAAGTCATAGCCAAAGATGGTTTGGATTTAGGAAAAATGGACGCTACGCTCTTGAAAAAAGTGGAGGAATTGACTTTGTATTTGATAGAGCAGAACAAAAAAATTGAAATGCTACAAAGCGAGTTAACTATCCTAAAATCTAAAAAATAACATCAACATTGTTTCAGGTTTTCAAATGCAAGGTTTAATATAAGCCTCTGGGCTTTTTATTGTCAAAAATCATGAATAAGTATCTAAAAATATCTTTACATATCCTTTTGTTCGTCTGTTTATCTGCACTGATGATAGGGCGAAGTGTGGGGCAAAACTACATTCCTAATATTATTCCGCCATCACCAGAGGCATCTAAATTGGCAAATTTTGTGGAAGTCCCTGTCAGTTATTATACAGGAACTCCAAATATTAACATTCCAATTACCAATGTCAAAAGTGGTGCTTTACAATTACCCATTTCATTAACATATAACGCTTCTGGTAATAGAGTTGAGGATATTGCCAGTTGGGTTGGTTTAGGATGGACTTTGAATGCAGGCGGAGTTGTAACGAGAGTAGTTCGTGGTTTGCCAGATGACCATAAGGCAAATTCATCGTTGAATTTCTTTCAAGTCTCAGAATCTAACACGAATATGTACAATTTTTTGCAGTCTGCAACATTAGCTACCGAAGCTTTTTATGCAGATGCAGCAAGAGGGTGCAATGATACTGAACCAGATCAATTTTATTTCAATTTCAATGGTTATTCTGGCAAATTTTCTTTTGACTGGAATACCGTTGCCCCAGTATCTGGGCAAATAGTTGATTGGAATAAAAATATTAAAGTAGATTGTTCTAAAAAGGTAACTGTTAGATTCATTACAGCATCAGGTGGCTCACCTGCTATCACTACCACTAACAATGTTATTACTGGTTGGATTATCACTGCTGAAGACGGAACTACTTATAAATTTGAAGCGATTGAATCAACAAAGGTTTTTAACCCAACTTATACAATTCCAAGCAATGTAGGTTGTAGGAGTACAAATAATTCTCATAACTCAGGATGGTATCTTACAGAAATAAGTGATGTGAACGGAGAAAATAAAATAAAACTGTTTTATGATGACTATGTGCTGGATTACGGCTTTAGACATACAGAAACCGTAAAGCATGAAGCTGACGGCTCTGATATTCCCTATAATTTAACCAATAAAACGTATCCAGAAGTTTGCGGACCAGATGGACTGACATCCTCAACTTCCAATTTAATAACATCTTGTAAAAGGATTAGGAGAATAACGATAACGAATACCCTTGCGAATGAAGAAATGGAAGTTGAGTTTATTCCTGACACCCAGAGTAGAACGGATAATGCTGGTTTGGGTACACAAACAGTATCATTCAGAAGATTAAGTACAATTGTGGTAAGGGATTTATCTCAAACTGTGCTTTCTAATAGAGAAGTCATGACTTATGTATTGGGTCATGACTATTCAACGGGTCGTCTGACTTTAAAAAATGTCTATGAACAAAAAGCGGGAGTCTGTAAACCTGGACATACATTTGAGTATGACAATGTTGGAATGCCCTCAATTTTATCTTATGGGCAAGATCATAATGGATTTTATAATGGCAAGGATATTCAGTATGTTGAAACTGCAGGCGGTTCAATACTTTCTATGATTCCACCCATAATATATACACGTACTGGATTACCTAATCCTATTTTTTACGATGGAGCTGATCGTGAGCCTAATTTTCAATTTGCTAAGGCTGGAATTATCAAGAAAATAAAATATCCAACTGGAGGGTATTCTGAATTTGATTTTGAACAAAATGAGTATGGATTTATAGCTTCAACTTCTGTCAGCACAGTTGTTACGCAAAATATGCACAGTGAGGTTCTAATGGCTGGTCAAACAGCAGGAAGTGCAACAACCCCTAACGAGGTAACTTTTACGTTAGATTATGCCTGTCCAGAATTAAATGGTATTCAAAAATCTTGCGTTAAAGTAAATTATAGCGGGTTTAATTGTATATCAGCAACAGCTAATTTTAAACCGTATATCAAAATTATAAATTCATTGGGGGCTACTGTTTTTTCAAATATTTTTAGTGCCAATTGTACCAGTACTTGTAATCCCGCAGAACCTGATAATCAGAAAATAGTAACCCTTTTCCTACCCCTTGGTACTTATAAACTTCAGGCATTTGCTAAGTTTTTTGACCCCACTCATGCCGATTGTCAAAAGAATGATTTTGCATCAATTGCCGTAGATTATAAAAATATCAATACAATTACACCTTCTGCTATCAAAAAAAGTATAACAGGAATTAGAGTAAAAGAGATAAGGGATTACACATCCATAAATGATAATTTTCCTATTATCAGAGAATTTTCATACAAAATGGGTTCAAATGCTAATAGTTCAAGTGGTGTTATTTATTTAGAACCAAAATATTCCTATTTGGCTAATCAAATAGTAGTCTTAGCTATCGGTTCACCTACAAGTCCAGCCAGATATGACGCTCTTTGTTCATTTTACCTTCGTTTATCCAAAAATAGAACTGCGTTGGGAACAACCCAAGGTAGCCATATTGGGTACAGGGAAGTTTCTGTAAACCTTGGAAGAAATGGGATATTTGGAAAGACAGTCTATAAATATACTTCTCCTTACGAATTCAACGACAGTATAGTAGATGATATTCCATTTCCTCCAGCAAGTTCTTCCAGTTACAAAACAGGTCTATTGACAGAAGAAACGGTTTATAAAGCAGGATCTACACTTCCTGTAAAACAAACTATAAACGAATATTACTTTAAAGAAACCTTTACTAATGGAATCAAAGTACAACTGAATAGTTCTCAAAGCGATTTTCCAATTGCTACTTATTATAAAAACAGTTCATACTCAAATAATTTAGGTCATACACAGCTATCCAAAACAACAACTAAAATTTATTCTACCAATAATCCAACGGATTTTATTACTTCTGTAATGGAGTATAAGTATGATAGAGATACCGAGTTCCAAAATCTGTCAGCCTCAATTACGGAAAGAAGTGATGGAAAGAAACAAAGGACTGAAATGTATTATCCTAATGATTATACTCAGCCTTCGCCAGTCATTACCAGTATGAAAACTTTGAACATCGTTGGAACCCCCATAGAAACAGTTTCAATTATGATGAATGGAGCGGTGGAAAACGTCATTGGAGCAAGTTATAACACTTTTACTTATACAGCAAGTAAGTTTAGATTGTCTAAAATTAATAAGCTACAAACCAATGTTCCGTTTCTAACAAGTGCATTCACTTACTCAAAAAACAATGCTTTGGCAGTTTTTGATAGTCGATATTCAACAATCCCAGAGGCTCAGTTTCTGACTTATGATAATAATGGGAATATTACTTCTTACAAAGAAAGAAACGGCATCACAACCAATCTGTCTTGGTATTCCACTTTTGGCAAGTCTAATCTATTGAGTTCAAAAACTACGGGTATTGGTGGCTCAATCCCACAAACAACTGCCTACGATTATTACCCATTGATAGGGCTGAAAACCGTAACTGACCCAAATTTATTTGTCTCGACTTATAATTACGATGGACTGAATAGGCTCAAAGATGTTCGAGATTTAAAGAATAATATCCTTAAATCATTTGCGTACAATTATGCTGATAATTGTAATACCGTTACGCCACCGAGTCCAACCATTGGCTGTTCAGTTATTGCCACTGTCATTCCAGAGAGTTTTGTCGATAATGGAACGCCAACCGTAAAACTGACGGGTTCATTTGATGGGAATAGTGCTGCCGTTGGAGATTTGTTCAGTTGGTTTAAAATCGGAATAAATAATCCGCTTTCGCTTGACCCTACGCTCTCTGTGCAGAACACTAATGTTGGTGATTTTATCTTTAAAGTTACTCGTGGAAGTCAAACTGCCTGTGTAAAAATGAGTATTACTGCCTCAGCAAATGGTCCAACTGTAACCTTAGAACAAGTAAATCCATAATCTTTTACTGACTCTCCAAGTCAATGATAATAGCTATGAAAAATACTTTCATATATACCTTTTTGATTTATGTCATTTTCCAATTGGCTGGGTTTGAGTTATATGCTCAAAGTCAGGGCATGAACTATGTACGGGTGAGAGACTACCGCAAACCATTCACAACCGAACCCGCCACACCCACCGAAGATGACGTTCAAACCAGTATTCAATACATTGATGGGCTTGGTAGGGTTATCCAAACCGTAGGACTTAAACAAAGTCCTACAAAAAAGGATATTATTGCTCCCGTGGAATATGATGCCTTTGGAAGAGAAGTAAAAAAGTATTTGCCTTACACCGTCAATGGAAGTGGACAATTCCAACCAGAAGCCATTGTTCGTGCTGACAATATTACAGCTGGGGCTGTGTTTGATTATTATAAAAATGGTTCAGGTACTGGTGTTGTTACTGATGGAACATCTCCTAAACCTTTTGCTGAAACCTTTTTTGAAAACTCTCCCTTAAATCGTGTTTTGAAACAAGGTGCTGTGGGTAATAGTTGGACTGGTCACGAAGCCCAAGCTTCTTACCAAGTAAACCTTGCTAATGAAGTTAAAAGATATGATGTTACGGGTACAACACTTTATGATTTTGCTCTAAGTACCTCAAATAGTGGATTTTATGCCGCTGGTCAATTAAGCATAACAGAAAGTTTGGATGAAGATTTACGAAAAGTTAGCGAGTATAAAGATAAAAATGGAAGAGTTATTCTTAAAAATGTTTATAATGGTCTTGAGGTACTTTCTACTTACTATATCTACGATGATTTTAGCCAGTTAAGGGCAGTTTTACAACCGATGTATTTAGACAAGACGTTGGCAGCTGATATTCTAAATCAGAAAAACTGGTATGCTTTTCTTTACGTTTATGATGACCGTGGACGGGTCGTAGAAAAAAAAGTACCTGGGGCAGATGTATCTTTTATGGTCTATGATCAATGGGATAGAATTGCCTATACCCAAGACGGAAAACAGCGAGGCTTGAAGAATTGGAGCTTTGTTCGATATGATTTCCTCAATCGCCCAATCATAACTGGTGAAAGAAGCATTATTGTAAGTTCTGCCAATATCACACGGGCAGCCTTGCAAACTAAAGTATCAAACATTTCAGTTCAGTCTGAAATCAGGAGTACTGCTGCTGGAAATATTTTAGGTTATTCAAATAACACGCCCATAATTCCACCAGCAACCTCAGCGGATGCCGATTTGACAATTACAGTCGCCCAAGTCTTAACGGTTTCTTATTATGACGATTACAGTTATAGTGGTTTCTTAACGACTATGAATTTTAATAATGAAATGGTTTTAACCGCCAACGACTACGTAACCTTAGCGGGTGCAGCCACCGACTTAAAAACCAAAAGGATAGGCATGATGACGGGCGGAATCACTACAACATTAGGAACAACGTCTCGCTATAAAAGTGTAATGTATTACGATGATAAATACCGCATGATTCAGAGTCACCGTGAATTATTTTATGGGGCAGCTTCAACGGAGCGTGTGAGTATGAAATTAGATTTCTTAGGAAAACCCACCGAAGATCGTATTAGCCAAGCAACAAGCAGTGGAAACTATCAAGTTAAAAAGAAATATACTTATGACCACGTTGAACGTTTAACTCAAACAACGCACCAGCTAATCAAAAACCCTGGGCAAGTTAGTACAATTGTGAACCCTGAGATTGTTTTAAATCAATTGAGTTACAATGAGATTGGACAGGTGGCTGGCAAAAACCTTTATTCTGTCGATAATGGAGTAACTTTTACTCGTACTCTTGGATATAATTACAATATCCGTGGTTGGTTGAAAAAATGCCAAGGGCAAAATTTTAGATTTGATTTATACTACGAAGATTTTACTACGGCAAGTACAGTAGGTCTCAGACAACAACCCATTGATGGTATTACTTACGGAAACCAATACAATGGTAATATTACTGGCTTTGTATGGGATAATAATAGCGGTGGTGGCAAAAGTTGGCAATACTTTTATGATGGAGCAAATCGTTTAACTGATGCCGCAGGTAATTACAGTTATCAGAGCGAAGGCAATATTATCTATGACAAAAACGGAAATATATTAGCCCTAAACCGTGATAAAGCCAACTCGCCAACGGCAGCGATTGATATTTTGGCTTATACTTATACAGGAAACCAATTGTTAAAAGTAGCTGACACCGCACCCGCCGCCACGAAGGTAGGTGGATTTGTGGACGGTGCAAACACCACCAACGACTACGCCTACGATGCGAACGGAAACTTAACCCAAGACTTAAATAAAAACATTTTAGCTGGGAAAATTACTTACAATTTATTAAATTTAGTGAACCAAGTAACCATCGGAAGCGGAGCAACCGCAAAGGTAATTACTTATAAATACGATGCACAAGGTGGCAAACGCCAAACAACCGTAGGCACAACCAGCACCACCTACGAAGGTATTTTTGAATATGATAATACTGGAATGGTAAGTAGAATTGCCACTGATGAAGGGCAGTTAGTATTAACATGGACTGGCTCAAACTACACCACTCAATACCAGTATTACTTAAAAGACCATTTGGGTAATACCATGAAAGTAGTGGAGCAAGGCGGTACAGAACTCCAAGAAAACCATTATTACCCTTTTGGTTTACAGATAAACACCAACCCAACTAACCCCGTTACCAGCTATGGCATTAATAAATACACTTACAACGGCAAAGAAAAACAACAGGAAACCAATTGGTTAGACTATGGGGCAAGGATGTATAATCCTGAGATTGCGAGGTGGATGACGGTTGATCCTTTGGCGGATATGGCATCTCAATTAACTCCTTATCGATATGGTTTCAATAACCCGATTCTATATATAGATCCTTCAGGAATGTATGAAATTGGTTCAGTAACACTTTCAGACGAAGAGGAAAAAAATCTCAAAGATCAGTATAAGGGAGATAAAAAAGGTCTGAAAACCGCAAGGGAAGCTGCAATCAATGAAAAAAAAGATATTATTAGACAAGTAATTGCAGGAATAAAGCAACTATTAGATGAGAACAAGGACGTAAGTACGGTTTTTCAAGATTTTTCAGGTGTAAAAGAAGGAAGCAAAGAGTGGGACAATATGTGGAATGAAAATGGGAAAGGTGTTAAAATTAATGTAGATGGTAACACAAAAACTGGTTACACATCAGAAGATGGCAAAGAAACTAACATTGGTATAAAGGATGGGAATAACCGTACCGCAGGAAATATTTTACATGAATTCGTTCATGTCGGTCAAAATAGTAAAGGATCATTGGCTGAAGGTGGAATCCAAGGTTACGATATAACCTTACAGAGAAATGCAATCTTAAATTCAATGGAGGCATCTTACTTACAAGGGTACAATAAAGAAGGGTGGATAAATGCTTATGGACCAAGTTCAGGATATAAAATTCTCAATAGCAAAGGTAATCCCATAGGCGTTGAAGTTGGCTATGCTTTTGAAAGGTTTGCATTTGGTAAAACCCTAACGGGAGTGGCAGATTATACTAAAATTTTTGGGAAATATGTTAATAAGAAAAAATGAAAAAGACTCTTTTATTATTTTTTGCTTTTTGGAACTTTAAAAGTGCCAATTGTCAGACTGGCAGTTCTTTTGCAGACAGTTTATTTCAACAATACAATACAATTGTTTATAAAAGTGAAAATGTAATAGAATTAACACAAATAACAATCAGAGAAGGAAAAGGAAATAATAGTGTACTCAACCATATTTATTTTTTGATTGTGAAAAAAGATTCAGTTTTTCTGGATTCCTTTTATTTATCAAATAATAGGGTATCGAAACAAAATAGTAAGGTTTTAGATTTTTCAGAATCGCAGTACATCCGTAAAGTCATGTCGGACTTTAAATGTTTTGATACAGCTGGTAAATGCTGGCACGAAAAAGGTATTGTTAGATTTCATACCATGAAAGGTGGAGCATTAGATATGAAATATGTAAATTTTTCTAAAAATGAGTGGTTTATAAAGTCTATTGATAAAAGTAGAGAATACATTGCACCTGAGAATCCTTACAAAATAGGTTTTAAAACACATTTATTTGATTTGAAGTGCAAATCTTTGTATAACAATCTAAAATCTCGTATTAGATTTAGGAAGATTGAACGAATATTGAGGAAAGTGTAGCCCTAAACTGTCCTTAGTGTTCCTCAGTACACTAAGGGTGCAGAATGAAAGAAGAGTGTCTGTGACACGGCAAGTAACATAACGTTAATAATTTAGGAAAATAAAAACAAGTAAAATGAAAAGAAAGAGGCAATATCCCGAACTATATCAGCTTTGCCGAGTAAGGACTATCATTGAAGCCCTCTGGGCGTAGTCGAAGAGCAAAGAAATAAAATTTAAAAAATTATAAAAACCAAATGCCAAAACAAACCCTACTATACCTCATAATATTGGTAATAAGCATTTTCTCCTGCAAAACCCAAGACCCAGAACCCGCAAAAACCAAAGCGGAGTTGGTAGTTAATGGTTGGGTCAGTACAAAAATGCAGGTTTATAAAAAAGGCACAGATACCAAAGTAGAAGAGTTGGCTTTTGGAGAAGGTGCTAATTTTGTTACACGAGATGATATTTACTTCAATACCGATGGCACTTATACAGAGAGTTTGTATCCCCAAGGTTTAGCAAGAGGAACTTGGAAATTAACCGAAGGAGACACCAAAATTGTATTAAGCAAAACCACCGTGATTTATGATCAATATTACCGAGATACCAGAACTTTGAAAATCCTATCCATAGATAGTCAGACATTACGATTTTTGGACGAGACCAATAATTTCCTTGTCCCCGAGCGAGTCAATTATTATCAAAAACAAAAAGGTTGGTTCAGCAAAGACTACGATATGGTTTTTGAAATGTCTTCGGTGATTCGGTAATTTAGATACAACATGAAAAAATACACTTTATACATATCTCTACTGTGGTTTTTAGGTTTTCTTAGTGGTTGTTCCACAACGGTAGAACCCAAAACCAATAAAGATTATTTGCTCGGTGGTTGGCGAATTGATGAAGTCTCGACCGTAAAAAAAGGAACAAGTACCATATTGAAAACATGGTTTAAACGGGGCGTAACAAAACCAGAAAACTGGTTGGGAGATGCTTCATTGAGCAAAGAGTATCAGCAAAATTACTTTGATGTTCGGGATTACGAAGCCTATTATAGAAAAGACGGAAAATGTTCTTTCAACTATATTAATTATGGATTTATCGCTTCTCCATATTCTTGGCTTACTGAAACAACCCTCAAAACAAACTTATTTGGCGTATTTGGTAGTGGCGATATGGAAATTGAGAATGTGAAGGTTGATTCCAAAAGTTTAGTATTCAGAATGACGGAAGATAACATTGATAATGTAGGTATGGCGTATGCTCTCGATAAAGTTTCCAATGATTATGCTGACCCCGCTAAAATAGATATGATATTCTCTTTCAAGCGAATACTTTAAAAATACCACTTAGTTTATTTATCCATTAAAACCCTTTCATTTTAGTAGGGCTAAAATTCCATTGTCTCATGAAAAAGGTATTCTATATAACATTTCTGGTTTTAGCCTTTTGTTTTCAGGTTAAAAATGCCACCGCCCAAATCAGCGGAAGAGTCTTTCGTGACTGGAATGCCAATGGTATTCAAGAACAAAATGACAAAGCTGAAATGGGCGTAGCCGATGTAATTGTGAAAGGCTATGACCGTCAAAATCAATTAATTGCCACCGCCCAAACGGCATCAGATGGTTCATATAAACTATCAATTGGTTCTGGGAAAAACGTTAGAATAGAATTCTCCGCTTTGCCCGATGGGTATGTGAGTAGTCAAGCACGTGGGGCTGTAACCCAATTTATAAACAGTTCAAACAATGTTTTAAACTTAGGTATTTACGACCCCAATAATTATTCAAAGGTAAAAAGGTCAGTAGTTTTACCCATTTATATCAACGGAAATCACTCAGTAGAAAGCTCCAAAAACGAAAGTGCCTTAGTGCTTTTTGATACGGAAAACCCTACTAAAAAAACAACCTTAGCGAAAGCCTCAGAGATTGGGTCTGTTTGGGGAGTGGCTTATCATAAGGGGAAAAATGCAGTTTTCGCATCAGCCATTGCTAAAAGACACGTTGGTTATGGAACTTTGGGTACGGGAGGAATTTATGTTACTGATTTAAAAACCAATACCACAAAACCATTTATCAATCTCTCAGATTTTGGTATTCAAACAGGAAAGGATAATCATAAAGATTTGAATGGAGAACTCAATAGTCAAAGCCTTGATGGTGAAATATTCGACCAAATTGGTAAAGTCAGTCTCGGAGGCTTGGATGTTTCAGAAGATGGCAGGACACTTTTTGTTATGAATTTATATGACAAAACTTTATACGGAATAAAGATTTCTGATGAAAATAAAAAACCAAGTTCGAGTGATATTATGGCGTACAAAATTCCAAACCCAAATTTTCAAGGAGGTGATTATCGCCCTTATGCCGTGAAATATTATCATGGTAAGGTATTTGTGGGAGTTGTTTCAGATGCTCAGATTTCCCAAAAAAAAGAAGATTTACAAGCCATAATTTATTCCTTAGATGTTGATAATAAGGAGTTTAATAAATTTTATTCCATGTCCTTAGACTATTCAAAAGGAGAAGTAATCAAGGGAACAGGCATAACAGGCTGGTATCCGTGGACAGATAATTTTGAGAAAACCATCGTGCCAGATGTTCCAAACACAGTAGCCTACCCGCAAGCCATTTTATCAGACATAGAGTTTGATGAAGAAGGTTCGATGATTTTAGGATTTATGGATAGATTTGGGAATCAATCTGGAACAGGGCAACCAAATCCAGTAGGAACAAATGTTTATACAGGAGTTGCCGCAGGGGATATTTTGAGAGTTGCTTACACTGAAAGAACTTCGGTCAATAAAAAAACAGGAGAAGTAATTAGTGAAAAAGGGTTGTCTAATTTAGAAAGTAATGCAACTGCTGGCAATAGTAAAAATATGAATGGTGTCGGCAACAATCAAGGACCTTCTGGCGGGGAATTTTACAGTTACGATGATTTTGAACCTTTTGAAAATAGAATTTATCATGAAGAAAACAGTGTGGGTGGTTTAGCTATTGTTGTGGGTAAAAACCAAATAATCAATAGCGTTCATGAGCCAACTGACGAGTATAATACAGGCGGGGTAAAATGGTTTAGTAACAAAACAGGAAAATCAGAAAAAGGCTTCATCGTGTATGCTGACCTACAACCTGGGACTTTTAGTAAATCAAATGGCGTTGGTGATGTAGAGATAGTATCTGACCTGCCATCCATTGAAATAGGTAATCGTATATGGATAGATGCTAACGAAAATGGGTTTCAAGATTCTGATGAATTTCCATCAGGAGGTATAACCATTGAACTTTATGAATCTGAGAAATTAATCGCCACCACAACAAGTAATGAACAAGGTGAATATTGGTTTAATGATAACAACGTTTCGGGAGGTTTGAAAACAAGCACCAATTACGAAATCAGGATTCCAGTTGAGCAAAATAATGTAAAAGTAAAAACCTCAAAAACGAAAGAAGGCACAAATGCTGAAATTGATAATGATGCAATCGGAGGGGTAACATATTCAAAAATTGCTTTGAAAACAGGAGGATATGGGGAAAATAGTTATTCGTATGACATCGGGGTTTTGTGTAGTAGTCGTCCAAATGTAAAAGTTAATGCTCTGGAAAATGCTACGGAAAAAGAGGTTAAACTTTTACTATCAGGTTTTGAATCAACTTATAGATTTAATTGTAATGTAGGAAAACAATATAGTTCAAATTTAGGCTATGAAGATGCCAGTATAATTTCCGCAAATGGTATCATTTACAGTGATTTTCTAAATGCTCAATCGCCCAAAGATTATACTTTCAGAGTTTATAATTCAAAGGGTTGTTATTCGGATGTTTCAGTAGATTTAAAGGCTTTATTAGGAGAAATGATTGATGAATTATTCGTAGTTTATCCAAATCCATCTTCTGACAAAATCAAAATTGACTATAAAGGAAAGCAAGTGGACGTCAGTGAAATATCTATAACTTTGTATGATATGTTAGGCAAAAGTCATCAAACAAGTATCGTGAAGGGTATTAATGGCAGTTATACAACAACCTTAGATGTCTCAAAACTCAGTGAAGGTAGTTATGTAATTGGCATTCAAGAAGGTAATAAAATAAGCGGAAAAGGTATTACAAAAAAATAATTAAGTTGTGCCAATGATTCATTACGACATTAATCACGATGAGGTCTAAATTATTCCAAATATCATGTTTAATCTGTATTTTGGCATTTTGTTCAAAATATAGTTATGCCTCTCACATGATAGGCGGTAACTTTGAGATGGAAGCATTAGATAAATTTCCAGGCAGATACAGGATTTCAGCATTCATTTACATGGATGAAATTCAAAATCGAAACGGTCCTCGAAATGGTGATTTACGGATAGGTATTGTTCGTAAACGAGATCATACATTAGTCCAAGATTTATACCTTATCAGAGAGGATAAAGACGTTTTTTTAACCTACTCAAACCAAGCCTGTGCATCTCTAAGAAGCCTCAAAACCCGTGTACAGCGTTATAATCAAGAAATTACTTTAAATCCTGATGATTATGATGATTCCCAAGGGTATTATCTAACATATTCACAATGTTGTAGAAATCCCGATATTGACAACATCGAAAAACCCGACCAACACGGTAATGTATTTTACTTAGAATTTCCCGCTCTCAAACAAAATGGACGACTTTTTCTGAACTCATCTCCTACCTTCAATGAAATCAATGGAGAGTATATTTGTATAAATACTCAATTTATAGATAAAGCGATTTAAGTTTTATATTTGTTTATTTTTCTTATGGATAGAGCAACGATTTATCAATTAGTACATTCTTTTCGTCTTCAAGGCATGAAGCAATCTAAAATTGCTGAACTTTTA
>JAAFJL010000064.1 GCA_013298865.1 Cytophagales bacterium
CAAACGGAACTGTCTCATTTTCAGGAAATTCGTTAGTGAATTTTGGACAATTGATTTTAAGTAGGAAAGCGAATCCATGTCCGCAAAATAAAATGATTAATATGCCTTTGGATGCCAGAAGAGTAAAAATTCAAGCCACAGGAGTCATCAATATTCAAGGAAATGTGATGATTAATTTGAATAAAACAATAGAATTTAAGGCAGGAAATTATATCCAAATGGACTCAAATTTTGAGGTTGCAAAAGGGAGTTTTTTTAGCGTTGATATTGGTGGATGTGATAATAATTGATAAACAAAGGTGTTAGGTTTTGGGGATTAGGCGTTAGAAGAAAACGCTTATGTTTCTCCCTAATCCCTAACACCCAAAACCTAACAACTCATAATACCTAATACTTAAACACTTTCCCCCCAGCCATCACTTCTTGCGTTTTCTCGTCAAAAGTTACTCTTTGACCAGTTCTATATGCCGCATTCGACATAATTGTAGCGATAGAGTGTTGATAACCAGCTTCAATGGGAGCATTTGGCGTTTTGCGTGAACGTACACAATCCATCCAGTTTTTGATATGAGCCGTTGTGAGGGCATCGTAACCCGTATTGGCATTTGTTTCAATTTTTGTTGTTGCACTCAGTGATATTTTTGGCAATAAATTCGCTTGCATTCCCATTGCTTTTGCTTGACCTTCGGACAATCCTCCAGTCGGAGAAATTTCGTTCGTATCCAAATTTATCATACCTCCGTTTGAGTAGTATAACTCTTTAGTATCACCTGCTCCGTTAGAGAAACGACTGGTAAATTGTACTTGAAAACCCGAAGTCATGTCATCTAAAGGACCATAATCAAAGACTACGGTCAAGGTATCGGCATTTTTACGACCATCTTTCCACTGATAAATTCCTCCATTAGCTACTGCACTTCTTGGATGAGGCAAGCCCGAAAACCAATGAACTGTATCAATCTGATGTGACATCCATTGCCCAGGAATTCCCGAAGAATAGGGCCAGAAAAGTCTGTATTCCAAATACTTACGTGGGTCAAAAGTATCAGCAGGACGGTTTACTAAAAAGCGTTTCCAGTCAATGTCGGATTCTTTCAAATCTTTGGTCAAGGCAGGTCTTCTCCAGCGTCCAGGTTGATTGACATTCCAAACTAATTCTACCATCACGATAGGTCCAAATTTACCCGATTTGATAAAATCTTCTGCCGCAAAATAGTTTGCTCCACTCCTACGTTGTGAACCAATTTGGACGATTTTACCCGATGTTTTTACCGCTTTCAATACCGCACGGTTATCTTCCATGGTCTCGGCAAGGGGTTTTTCTACGTAAGCATCACAACCCGCTTTTACGGCTTCAATGGCATGAATGGCGTGCTGAAAATCTGCCGTTGACAGCATCACGGCATCTACAGATTTTGAAGCATAGAGTTCGTCATTATTACGAAAAACTTTTACGTCAGAACCTAACTCTTTGTCAATGAATGACTTACCTTCATCACGGCGGCGATTCCAGATGTCTGAGATACCCACCATTTCAAAATTCATTTCTTTCTGAAACTGTTTAAACGGAGGAATATGTGATGCCTTGAAACGGTCAGAGAAACCCACGCAGGCAACTCGTACACGATCATTCGAGCCTATGATTTTGGCATAAGATTTTGCATTAAAAGCCATTGCTCCGAAAGATGCAAAAGTCGTTTTTTTGATAAATTCTCTTCTTTCCATGATTGTTTTTCCCCTTCTGGGGGTTAGGGGGCTTTTTATTTCAATTCTTTAATCTTCACATTTTTATAAGAAACATTATTGCCATGGTCTTGCAAGAGGATATGTCCTTTATCACCCGCTCCAAAACCTTTGAATTTCTCATATTTACTTCTTGCAACTAAAGCATCAAAAATATTGCTTTTTCGTTCATATTCAAGCACTTTGAAACCATTTAACCAATGTTGAATCATGTTATTTGGCAACGCCACAACTCTTCCTTGATTCCATTCACCAATTTTTCTTTGGAAACGTTTTTCTAATTTATACGAAGGAATCAAATCGTATAAACTTGCCATTGTACGATTGCCAACCGCTCCCATTTTTGCGTCTGGGTGTTTTTCATCATCTAAAACTTGGTATTCTAAACCAATACCAGATTTTCCGCCCGAATCAAATGCTTCATTCACAAAATATTTTACGCCTGAATTGGCAGAATCAGAAAGTTTAAATTCAAAAGTCAATTCAAAAGCTCCGTATTGTTCTGCTGTTACGATGTCGTTTCCAGTTTCTGAACCATTCGATGAAGCAACATTTACCTCACCACCATTTTGAACTGACCAACGTTTCTCAGGCATTTTATCTCCGTGAACGGCACGCCATCCCGTGAAATCTTTTCCGTTGAATAATAATTTTACATTTTGTGCTTTTTCTTGTTCAGATAAAGTATTGAGGGTCAGATTAATCACAGGAATATTGTCAGTTGGTCTTGGTTTCATGTCCGCCCCTGTCTGGATTCTGATATTTTTCCAACGGATTTGCATACCTTCTTTCATTGTTCCATAAATCGCATGAACCTGTAAGGCAATAAATCCTTTGGCGGTCATATCATCAACGAGATTTGCCACAGGAACATCATTTATCCACGTACGAATCACATTACCGATTGCTTCAATTCTATACTTATTCCATTGTCCATTGCGTTTAAACGCCATTTTTCCTTCTGGATTAATGTTCGGAATATACAACCAATCACGGCGAGCTTCATCATAAATTCCACCCGACCAAGCACGGTCAGACGGGTCAACTTCTGCCTGATAACCATGTACACGACCATCTTTATAATCAGGTTTTGAGAGACTACGGAACTGGACGCCTGAGTTCATTCCTTCTGCAACATTCAGTTCAAGTTCAAGAATAAAATCACCATAATCTTGTTCAGTTGCCAAAAAAGAATTGGGTGTGTCTTTTACGGTTGTGCCTACGATTTCGCCATTTTTAGCTTCGTAGAGTGCTTTCCCATTTAATTGCTTGAAACCTTTGAGCGTTTTTCCATCAAAAAGATTTGTCCAACGACCATCTGCCTGATTTCCTTTTTGGGCGAAGGTTTTACCCGAAATAAATATCTGTAAAATAAAGAAGAAGAGAATTTTGAATCTCATAATTATTGTTTTTTTGATTTGTACTTTTACAAAATGAAAGGACGTAAAATTTAGACAATTCCCCTACCGAAAAAGTGGGCTATTTTATTGCAAAATTTAATGGCTACTTAAAAATATAGTTTTTAGAATGAATAAACAAGCTCTCATTAAAGCTGCCAGTTTTTGTGCTTACCAAGAACGTACCCAACAAGAAGTCCGAGAACGATTGAAAGATTGGGAGGTTGTAGGGGATGATGCCGAAGAAGTTATTTTTGAATTAATTGCCCAGAATTACCTCAATGAAGAACGTTTTGCGAGGATTTTTGCGGGTTCAAAATTTAGACAAAAAGGTTGGGGGAAAATCAAAATTCGGCAAGAAATGAAAATGAGAAAGCTATCAGAATATTGTATCAATGCAGGACTCAGCGAGATTGAAGACGAAGACTATTGGGCAAAACTTGAGGAGATTATTCACAAAAAAAATCATGAACTCAGGAATATTGAGCCTTTTGCACGTAAGAAAAAAGTAGTCAATTTCGCACTCAGTAGAGGTTTTGAGCAAAATCTAATCTGGGAAGTCCTAAAAGCTATCTAAAAAAATAGAGGGGTAAGAATTCTTGATTCAGATAAAAACCAAGAACTCTTACGCACCTCCCGATAGTATAGATTGAGGTAAGTAAATGACATTATGTAAAAAGTTTATGAGTTAAAAGTTGAGAGTATTTTATTTGGAAATATTACATTATAAAAAATATTATTCGTCTCGACTTTTAACATTAGACTTTTTACTTTAGACTTTTATACAACTCCTACCATAGAATTGTCAGATAGCCTTCATTTTTAATTCTAAATGAAATATCTATCTGATGAATTTTTGCATGATAGTTTCTTCTTTGAAAAGATTCTTTTTTCTACGAGAGACCTCCGCTTTCATGCCATTGTTCAGATGTACATAACCTTCGGTAGATTCGTAGTAATTGAAATATGATGTATTGATTAAGTGTGAACGGTGAACCCTGAGAAACCCTGCCCCTACTAATTTTGATTCTAATTGCTTGAGTGTCTGACAAACCAAAATACGTTTGCCACTCAGTAAATGTATAATGCTATAATTGCTGCATCCCTCCATCATAACGATGTCTTTGATGAGGGTGAATTCTTTTCTCTTGTTATCAATTGCGATGAAATGTGCTATGTTCGTTGACATGGAGGTAAGTTATTTTATGAGTTAATAGAAAACTTAGTACCCCCTTTGTCGTAGAAACCATCAAAATGGAAACATCAATGGTAAACTTTTTTTTATTTTTACTGAAAATAATTTGAAACGTCTGGATAAGTCCTTAATTTTCATTACTTGCTCTTCATAAAATAATCGCTTATTATTTCATCTGATACTTCTGTATTTAGAATTATCTTATTCACTAACTCAATCCTTCAATGCTTTTCGGTAAAAAATCAATCTCAGACCAAGTCATTATAGAAGGCATCAAGGCTGGTGGCACTCAACGGCGTCAGCACGAAAATCTCTTATATGAAAAATATTTTTATTTCATTAGAGAAGGCACAAAAAAGCATCGCCTCGGCGAAGAAGAATGCTCCAGTGCGTATTCTGATGCGGTTTTATTGGTAATTGACCATTTGCTGAGTAATCGTTTTGAGGGGCGTTCAGAATTAAAAACTTATCTTTTTCAAATTTTTTCTAATAAGTGTGTTGACCAAATCAGAAAAAATACGACTAACCAAAGTAGCGTCAACAATGGAATTCCGATTGAAGATTTATTACATCCTTTGCCAGACGACACAAGAACAATCGTTCAACAATTGATGATTGATAATGACATTGATTTACTAAGAGAAAGACTAAAAGCTATCGGAGAAAAATGTAATGAAATGGCAATGGCTTGGGGCGAGGGATATTCGGATGCGGAAATTGCAAAAATGATGAATTATAATTCTCCGTCAGTTGCCAAAACCAGCAGGTTACGTTGCATGGAAAGACTGAAAGAAATGTACCAAAAGGATTTCAAAATTTGAAAATGTATAAACGTATCATACTATTTAAAAAAAGCATCAATAAACAACTTTAATACCGCCCTTTATGACTGAGCTATTAGAAAAAATAGAATCGTATTTTCAAGGAGAACTTCCTGAAAATGAACACCTTGCATTTGAAAAACAAATTCTGAGCGATAAAACCTTGGCAGAAAATGTTGCGTTTTATCTACAAACTAAACAAATCACAAAAATAGTAGCTCAGGAAAGACGTAAAGCAGAATTTGAAAATCTTCGCCAACAACAAAAACCTATTGTTCCTGTACGTAGCCTTTATGTACGTTATGCGAGTATTGCCGCATCATTGGCTCTTTTGGTAGGAATGTCTTGGTGGTTTTTTAGTCCAAAAGTCTCTTCTACTGAATTAGCTTCAACGTATATCCAAGATAATTTAACAACTATTTCTGTTACAATGGACGGGCAAAAAGATGCTCTCCAGAACGGAATTGGGCTTTTCAATGAAGGAAAATTGGCAGAATCTCAGGCAATTTTCGTGCATTTGCCCAACAATGCAGAAGCACAAAAAATGGCAGGTATTGTGGCGTTAAGAACAGAAAAATATGAAGAAGCCATTGGATATTTCAAGAAATTGTCCTCGCAAAAAGAATTGTACGCTAATCCAGGCGTATTTTTAGAAGCAATTACTTTACTAAAACGAAATCAAAATACAGACACTTCGCAAGCAAAAATATTGTTGACACAAGTAGTTCAACAAAAATTAGAAGGAGCAAAAGAAGCAGAGCGAATTTTAGGAATGCTTGGAAATTGAGAATTGCCCTCAGAGATTATCAATTATACCCACTTATCTTTCAACTATTTAAAAAAAAATGTATGGAATATCCTGACAATTACTCCCAAACACCCCAAAGACCGTCACCCAATACGCCAAGAGGATTCAGCGAGTTTCTCAATTCTATCATCAAACCTATTGAAGATACGAACGAGAAAGCAACTGGTTTCAACAAATTAGGTGTATTTTTTAACAATCAAATTATTGTAAAATTCAAGAAACCGCTTCCTCCGCAAGTCAAGGTTGGAGATATTTTGTACGAAACCCTTACGGGTAAAGATGCAAATGGCAATACGTTAAAGCTAAAGAATATCCGTATTGATAAAATTTGTGCTTTCAATAGAAGACTTATCTTACTGACTGGCAAGGGCTTACAAGATATTGCCTTAGTTGATGGCGTTACGGGAAGCCCAGACTTACCTACGCCACCACCGCCACCGCCACCGCCAAGAGGTGTAGGGCTAAGTTTTGCAGCACCACCACCAAATTCCGAAATTATAACTCCCAAAGCAGATGGTAGTTTCAAGGATATTATTTTACCTATTCCGAAGGGGTATCGTCCATTAGTAGCCATTATGGATTCGGGGCTTGACCAAAGATATTTAGAGACAAATTTTCCGATTTTGAATCCAAAAACAGATCCAATTTATGGTTGGAATTTTGTGGATAATAATAATGACTTTAATGATACATTTTCAGTAAAACATGGAACAAGGATTACGAAAATCATAGCAAAAAAGGCAGATTATAAAGTTAGAATATTGCCATTGAAGGTAACAAACGAGAATTTCTCTACGTTTTTTGATTTGTACTGTGCATTTGAATGTATTTTGGCACATCCAGAAAAAGTGACTATGATTAATGCGAGTTGGGGATATTACGGTGGTAAAATTCCGATGTTCGAGGAGTACATGAAGAAGTTCAAAAAGAAAAAAATTATGGTTATTAATGCGGCTGGTAATAATAGCGATTTCCCAAGCACAACCCCAACTCCCACAGAAATTGGCAGACCAAATAGCTGGCGGTTTCCTGCCTGTGGCAGTACGCCAAAAAATCATATTTACACCGTAACGAGTTTGGCAAATAGCAATAATCGTTCAGTGTCAGCTCCTGCTCATGTGCCTACTCAGAATTTCTCAGGTAACTTTGTTGACATTGGTGTCGTCGGGGTTGATGCCAACGGAGCATATCCAGAACCTTTGGGCGTTCAAGGAGAAATTTCTCCAAACATTCAAGGCTCATCTTTTGCAACACCTTATGTGGTAGGTTCATTGGCGAAGGAGTTTTCCAAAAACCCGAAATTGTATAAGGAAAAATCGAAAGATGAAATATTGGATTTAATCGCAAAAACTGAAGCGTCCACCGTAACTACGGAAGACATCAGAGATAACAGATACATGAATATTTAAGCAACTTATAAGTAAAATCTAACAAACGAAAAAACTGCATGACATTAGTTATGCAGTTTTTTTTGTGAGTAGTATAAAACCCCTTCAATGACTCCTAAACAAATTTTAGCTATATTTGGTAACGAAAATAATCCTTATTATCTGACCCAAATGCTAAAACCCTTCTTTATAACGCTTCTCTTACTCAGTGGATTTATAGGCTATTCACAATGCCCGAATAAAGATTTTTTTGCAAACGGACTCAAAAAACTGGAAGCATCAAATGATAGTAAAGCTAATTTGTTCGCAGTCAGGAATCTTCATCAGCAATGGATGAAATGTGGCTATCCAAAAGATTCTATTTACATTCAGATTATCATACAATTAGGTATTATCAATTCTAATAATAACAATTTACCTGAAGCATTTCAATTCATCAAAGAAGCAATAAGTATTGAAAAAAAGAAGAAACAAGCCATTTTGTATTATTGGTTGGGTAATTTTTCAAGGAAAAACAATGACTATAATTCTACAATCAAAGCATTTAAAGACGGTATTGAAATCTGTAAAATCAAACCAACAAGTAATGATGACGATGCTTTTGCTGCATATTTTTATAGCAACATTGCTCATATTTATTATGAAACAGGTGATTATCAACAATGTCTTAATTATTCAAGTTTGGGGGTTGACTTAGCTCAGAAAATTAAGGATGACGCAAACCTCACTAATAATTTATACGAACAAGGTTTGGGATTCCAGAAATTGGATAAGCTGGATTTTGCTAAAAAAGCATTATTAGAAGCTGTTAGTACTGCTAAAAAAATAAAATATGACCAATTATTGGCACAGAGTTATCAGGCACTTTTTTTAACTGAAAAAGATTTAAAGAATTACAGTAAATGCCTTGACTATGCCCAATTAGCGTATGAGATTTATATCAAAAAAAATAATCTTTCGACTGCCGCAAGCATGGATATTTATATAGGGAGTATCTACCAAGACAACCTAAAAAACTACCCAAAAGCATTATTTTATTTTCAGAATGCACTTAAACTCTACCCCAACGAGAGAGATAAAACAATGGCTTATGATTATATGGGAGCTTTGTACCAGAAGAAAGGAGATTTTCAGACGGCTTTGCAGTATTACCAAAAAGCAATGGCAACCTTGCCCATTAATTTTAAATATACAAATGTCGAAGAAAACCCCTCTCGTTCTGGCATCCAAAGTTTAGCTTCAAAAAGAAATTTTTTAACAATCATCCAAGATAAAGCCGATACGTGGCTCGACTACTACAAAGCCACCAAAAGGACTTCTCATTTGTATAATGCCCTGAAATGCTATCAGTTAGCAGACCAAGTAGTTGATTATATGCGTTGGGAACATACCGAAAAAACGTCAAAACTCTATTGGCGAGAACAGACTCATCCGCTCTATGAAAACGCCATTCAGACTTGTCAGTTACTGAATGATGGAGAAAATGCTTTTCATTTTTTTGAAAAAAGTAGAGCCATTTTACTCAACGATAACCTTAATGAATTAGGAGCAAACGCCTTACTCTCTGCCCAAGATTTAAAGAAAGAACAAACATTTCAAGAGAAAATTAATGGCTTACAAAAGCAATTAATGGAATACCCAGATACCGCAAAGAAATTTATTGAATTGAAAACAGAATTTCTGAAGATTCAAGAAGATAAAATGGCTTTTGTGAAAACTTTAGAACAAAAATACCCCAATTATTATCGTTACAAATACGACAATTCTACGCCGTCTATCAGAGATTTTAGGGCAAAAATATTAAAGCAAAATCAAACTTTTGTATCCTATTTTGTAGGCAAAAACGTGTTATATACCTTATTGATTACGCCAACAAAGACGCAAGTACTGCAGTTACCGTTTTCTAATTATGTACAAGAAATTCAAGATTTTGTACGACTTTGTGCCAATAAAGAACTGCTTAACAAAAATTTTGGACAGTACCAGCTTTCTGCCCAACAGCTGTATCAGAGATTGATTGCACCACTGAGTTTGCCCAAAGGTAGAGTGATTGTATCGTCAGACGGAGTTTTTGTTCCTTTTGAAAGTCTTTGTAGTACGCTCCCTGCGGCATCAGAAAGTCCTCGGTATTTGGTCAATGATTTTGCTTTTAGTTATACTTATTCTGCAAATTTTTTGATGAAGCAACAAAATAAATCTTCGTTTTTTCAAGATACTTTTTGGGGAATGGCTCCTGTGAACTTCAACCCAAAATTGCAACAGAATTCCCTCATTGGGTCAAATATTAGTCTTGAAAAAATCGGAAAGCAGTTCTATTCAAAACAAATTTTTCTTGGCAAAGAAGCCACTAAAAACGCTTTCAAACAGAATGCTTCGTCCTACCAAATTATTCAATTATTTACCCATGCCGAAGCTGATAGTTTGGACAATGAACCCAAAGTTTATTTTGCAGATTCTACGCTAAGACTCTCAGAATTAGAGAGTTCCAAGCAATTCAAAACACAATTACTGGTACTTTCTGCCTGTAAAACTGCCATCGGTAAACAGCAAATTGGTGAAGGCATTTTTAGCCTTTCTCGTGGATTTGCAAGCGTAGGTATTCCTGCAACGCTCACGACACTTTGGAGCGTAGAAGACAAAGCGACTTACGAATTGACAGAATTATTTTATCAGTTTTTGGGAGACGGTTTGCCAAAGGATGAAGCACTCCAACAAGCAAAAATTGCTTATTTAAAAACCGCCGACCGTAGTCAACAATTAGCTACACTTTGGGCAGCCAGTATTCTGATTGGAGATACTTCGCCCATCGAAAAACAAATAAATTGGTGGTTTTGGGGAGGTTTTCTTTTGATAGCTGGACTGGGTAGTTTTTTATTTTTTAGAAGAAATAAACCTCTGAAAATCAAATTATTAGACCAATAATTTACAATAAAATGGCAAATACTCGTCTTTTGAATAAGGTATTTTTTATCAGTCTGTCGCTATTCTTGGCTAATATTTTTTTATTTATCTATCGTATAAACCATCCCATTTTTGATGAATTTGAGCATTTATTAGATGTAAATACCTATCTATCGTTGGGCATAAACGCAAAATCCATACAACTACATGGCAATGAAAGTGGAGTATTAGCTTATTGGTTTTGGGCAGTTGTTGGGCAAATTTTCGGGAATCATTTAGGAGTTTTTCGTTTGGCAAATTGTTTTCTGTTGCTTATAGTATTTACGATTTCTTTAAAAATCATTCAACAGAATACTGCTTACCGCAATCCCATTATTTTCTCGCTTCTATTTCTGCTTGGTTCGCCTTATGCGGGTCTATTGGGAGCGAATGTCCTCACAGAAACACTCAGTCTTTTACTTTTTCTGCTCACTTGCTGGAGTTTAATTGCATACCGAATCAAACAACAATGGCTTTATCTATTTTTAGCTTGTTTTTGCATGGGTTTGTGTATAATGACTCGTTTTTATCAAATCGCATTATTAGGTGCATTCGGCACAATTTTACTATTAGAACATTTCCCAAAACCTAAGTTTAAAATAGCAATTGTTCAGTTTTTGGCACTTCTGATAGGTTTATTCCCTTTGATTTGGATAGTTTTTCAATGGAATGGAATTGTTCCTCCAATTTTTAAAAGTCGTTATCCAGAATACGTTTCAGAATTGGGACTGAATTTCAAACGTCCTTTAGTCGCATTAAGTTATATTGGTTTTTGGCTTTCCCCTTTAGTTTGGTTGTCTGGGAAACGGATTTTCAGAGCTAAGTCTCTCATTATTGGACTATTAGTCTGTATTATTTTTTCATTTTTACTAAAATCGCAAGGTTTTTATCTCTGGAATGTACCAGAAATCAGCCATGTTAGTTCAGGATTTATTCACTTTTTAGTCCAAAAAACGAAGCATTTCAATGCTGAAATTGGCTATGGATTTGATACAATATTGATGGGATATAGTCTATTGATGGGAATAACAATTCTTTTCCATTTTTTTCAAGAAATCAAGGGCAAAATATCGTCTGAAAATTCCCTGAAAATTCCTGAAAATACAGTAGAAATCTTCCTGTTTTTGTACATCATTTTTTATATTCTGGAACAGTTTTTTGTGACAGGAAATATTCCTTTTTTCGAGCGATATTTATTAGTCATCTATCCAGCAATGGGTTTTTTGGGGTATCAATTTATTGTGAAAGATAGCATAAATTGGAAAATTCAAACTTATTTAATGTTTTGGGTTGTGTTTTCGTGTATCAATCTATGGCGTTTTACGACTTTTGTACAACCCAAAAAAGCGAACTTCCAAATGGTTGGAAAGGTAGAATCCTCTGCTCGAATGTTACTGAATGAAAGAAGAAATTATTGAGCCAAGCGGAAGGTAAACTTACATCAGAAGAATAGTTTTTTTGAGGAAAAAGCGAGTGCTTTATTCGTTGAATTAGACGAGTAGCCAATACTAATGGCGATAGAAAAAAGGTCCAATAGGTATGATGTTTTATTTTTAACCTCCTGTCTATCAGTAGATTATAAAAATATCTCCAACTGAACCTACGCTTGCTGGCAATGGCAATGTCGTGCGTTCCCCAAAAAATATCAAAGGCATTATTGTTACTAATTATCAAGCCGTTGGGATTTAATATTTGGCTAAAAATAGCTATTGAATTTTCAATTTCTTGGTCATTCATATAGCAAAAAACATCATTGCAAATAATCACATCAAAAGTTTCATTAGTGTCGAAATCACTCACATTTCCCTGCTCAATATCAAACCCTCTTTCCTGTGCTAACTTAACTGCAATACTCGAATAGTCGATGCCTTTCAGATATTGAAAACCTGCATTTTTCAAAGCCATCAGCATTCCGCCAGTACCACAACCAGCGTCCAAAATACGGATATTTCTGTTGTTCTCAAACGATTTCTCGATACTTCGTAATACAAACAAATGCAATGCTTTGTACCACCAAAGTTGCTCTTCTACTTCATACATTTTACGGTATTCTTCGGGACTACTTGGCATGGTTTTTCAAGACACTTTTTTTGATGATAAACTGCGGCATATTGGCTTGCATTAGGTAAGATTTCCCTACATATTCACCCAAAAAAGCAACCGAAAGTAGCTGTACTGCTCCCATAAGCATGATAAGGCTGACAAGAAGGGCATCTTTGAAATCTAATAAATGCAAAATAGTCCCCCCGATAGCAAGGGCAATAAGTAACAAACCCAAACCATAAAAAAGACGAATCGGAACTAAGGAATAACCAAAAATAACACTTAGTAATAGAGAAGTAAGTTTGCCAAAAGTATAATTAGAAACGCCATTTTGTCGAGGTTGATGCACAACTGTTACCTGTCCTACATTATTTGTAATTTGAAAAATCAATCCATCTAAGTATGGATATACACCTTTGTATTTCACCATTTCATCAATCACATCTTTCTTGATGATTTTAAAACTGGACAGGTATAAATCATTCGGTTTCTTGAAAAGAATTGTTGTAAGCCTATTCACCAACCACGTACCAAAATTTCTGTACGGAGCGTGTTTTTTAGTTTCGTAACGCCCGTAAACAACGTCCAAATCTTCGCCCTGGATTTTGTGAAGTAATTTCAGAATTTCAGAAGGTGCTTGCTGAAAATCATCGTCAATCATTACTGCGTATTGCCCCGAAACATGATGTAACCCGCACATAACAGCATTAAATTCTCCGAAGTTTTTACGTAGCGAAATACAACTAACTTGCTCAAATTGTGAGGCTAATTCAAAACAAATTTTCTCTGAATCATCGGGACTTCCATCATTAATCAATAGTATTTCAAAGTCAATACCGACCAAATCTATTAGTAGTTTTTCAACTAAAGATTTGATAGTTTTCTCGCTTCGATAAATGGGAATAACAACAGACAATAGCATATTATAATTGGTTCAGCGTGGCTATGACATAATCAATTTCTTGTGATGTTAAATAAGGGGCATTAGGCAAACTTAGCACTTGGTTATGAAGCCGTTCTGTAATGGGCAATGATAAATGATTTAGTTCGGAATATGCTTTTTGTTGATGCGGTGGGACAGGATAATGAATGGCGGTCTCAATACCTTTCTGAGACAATTTCTCTCTAAATTCATCTCGATTTTCATGCTGAATAACAAACAAATGCCATACATCTTCTTCGATACGATTTGCGGGGGGCAAAATAATTGCTGGGTTCTTGATTTCAGACAAATAGCGTTTTGCTATTGCTCGCCGACTTTGATTTTCACTATTTAAAAAAGGTAATTTTGTTTGCAAAATAACCGCTTGAATTTCATCTAATCTGGAATTATGCCCTTTAAAGTCAGCAATATTTTTCAATGAAAATCCATAATTCCTGAGCTTTCTTAGTCTATTTGCCAAGTTATCATCATTCGTTGTAATAGCTCCACCGTCTCCCATTGCTCCTAAATTTTTGGTCGGATAAAAGCTAAAACCTGCTCCATCGCTCAGATTTCCCGCTTTTTGGGTTCGGTATGTAGCCCCATGAGCCTGAGCGGCATCTTCAAAAACCTTGAGCTGATATTTTGAAGCTAAGTCCCAGATGGGTTGCATTTCGGCACATCGTCCGTAGAGATGTGTCACCAAAATGGCTTTAGTATTTTCAGTAATTTTTTCTTCTATTTTGCCTTCATCAATCTGATAAGTTTCGGCATTCGGTTCAACCAAGACGGGGGTTAAACCTGCTTGTGTAATTGCCAAAATGGTTGCGATATAAGTGTTCGCAGCCACAATTACTTCTGAGTTTTCGGAAAAATTATAGGCTTTCAATAGTAACACGAGTGCTTCTAAACCATTTCCAACACCGATACAATGTTTTACACCTATATATGCAGCAAAAGATTGTTCAAATTGTTCGAGATTTTTACCGAGAATATACCAACCAGAGGCAATTTGTTGGCTTACATTTTCTTGGATTAATTGCTGATGAGGAAGATTGAGTTTTTGAAGATCTAAAAAAGAAATTTTCATGCAGGCTCTAAATTGACTTGATGATAAGGCTCATAAATATAGTCTTCTTCACTGAAATACTGATTAGAAATTACTAAAAGAATGCTGTCCTCCTCAAAATTATCCATCAATCGCCAGTCGGATGGCTCTAAAATTAAAGCTAAACTTGGGCTATTCAATGAAAAACGTTGTTCAGAATCTTTAGTTTGTACTAAAACCTGACAACTGCCTTTCAAACAAACTAAAGCATGATGAGTATCTATGTGACGATGTCCTCCACGGGCATCTTGATCATTTGTATTATGAATATAAAATACTCGTTTGATTGAACCAGGAAGTAGTTTTTCAAATACTGTGAGTTCCCCAGAAGTAGATTGATAAGTATTTAGTTTTATTAAGTTTGCCATTGAATATTTTATAATTTACATAAAATTGAGTGAGGTATTAGACAGAGATAAGCATTCCTTATGTATGTCTCAACTATGTAAAAATCGGTTTGGGTATTCCATTTACACATTATACAAAACACTTGCGATTACAATTTACAGAGGTTTAGCAGAGATATTTGTCTGCAATATAGCAATTTGAGAAATTGTTTACAAAGTATTGCCAGACAATGTATTCAGTATTTAGGAGTGCTAATAATTTCGGAGTATTACTCATGATTTTAGAGAAAACCTGTAAATTATTTACTCATTTTTTGACGGTTTTGTTTTTCCAAGTCTCTCTTTTACTATAAGAGGAAGATGTGTTTAGTTTTGTACTTGATTTTTGGAAGAATTATTTTCGGAGGTGATTCAAAATAGTAAAAAAGAATGGCGGGGAAATTAAAACTATTCTATTTCTATCACACGATTAGTATTTTTTTCTTTGACAATACCTATACCATACTCTTTCAATTTCTTATTAACAATTTCAAAATCAAAAGGTTTCTTTAGTGTAAACTCAAAATGAAATTTTTTCTCAGAGGTAATTGCATTGTCAATTTTAACATCTATGCGAATGATACAGTTGCAGATTACTAATACTTTGTACTTGTTAAATAAAAGCCAATTGGGTCTTTTGAAACTGCTTTTGTAAGTGTGATTGTTCCTTTATTATCCAGATTGCCCACAGTGGCAGAATTCTGTATAAAAGCGATATGTTCCTTATCTGTTGTGGCATAATCCAAAAGAATATTATCAAAGGCATAATCTGTCCTTACACCACTTTCAACAAAACTCAATGATATTCGTATTTCATTAAAACTTTTACGAGTAACACTCATGTAAGCCGAGTTAGTTGTATTGGGTAAGCCTTTTAAATCTATATTTTTGAAACGAATTTCCGAAACCCTAAATCGCCCAATGGTACGAATTGTTAAATCCTCTGCACCTTCGTCGGGAGGTAGTACATAGTTTCGTTTGCAAGAAACAAGACTAAAGAATAATATAAAAATAAGAAAGTATTGTTTTTTCATGAGTTCTATATATTTTGACTTCATTTGTTAAGACTAAAGGACTTTTAGAAAAATCCCACTCAATTCTGAATTTTAATTCACTGATTTCCAGTAGTTTAATTTTTTCAATAAAAACTACCCACCGCCAACTCTCATTTATCAACGGAGTTTTGTAGTTTAAATTTACAAAATATTTTGGGTAAATTTAGATTTTAGACCTATATTTGAAGTCATGAAACAAATCAATACATACCGTTCATATTATTTTTATTACGCCCCAAAGGTGTAATCGGTTGCGTATTGTTAAAAAACTGTAAACAGAAAACAAATTATACACAAGCCGATTCTTGACGAATCGGCTTTTTTGTTGCATATTAATTTAATAATTATTGGCTTTTTGCTCATAGCTCAAAGCTCATAGCTCAATAAAAATGAGGATAAAACCTGCTTCAAGAATGGATTTGGTACAAGAATATTATTTTTCGACCAAACTAAAACAAATCGCAGAAATGCGTGCCAAAGGAATTGATGTCCTCAATCTGGGTATTGGTAGTCCAGACTTACCGCCTTCACTCGCAACGATTGAAGCACTTGCTACGGCTGCCCAAAATCCGAAGCATCACGCCTATCAGAGTTATGTTGGTTTGCCTGCTTTGCGAGAAGGTTTTGCCAATTTCTACCAAAATTTTTATGGCGTAGTACTCAATCCGATAAATGAAATATTGCCCCTCATTGGCTCAAAAGAGGGAATTATGCACATTTCAATGGCGTATTTAGAAGCTGGAGATGAAGTTCTTGTGCCAAATCCTGGGTATCCAACTTATCGTGCAGCGTCCCTCCTGACGGGTGCAACTGTGGTTGACTATGATTTGTCTGAAAATAATAATTGGCTTCCAGATTTAAAAGCGTTGGCAAAGAAAGACCTTTCAAAAGTGAAATTGATGTGGGTCAATTACCCTCATATGCCTACTGGTGCAAAAGGTTCGATGGCTTTCTTTGAAGAACTTAGAGATTTTGCTTTGGCACAAAATATTCTGGTCATCAATGACAATCCATACAGTTTTATTTTAAATGAAAATCCACAAAGTATGCTATCTGTTGAGGGCATGAAAGAGGTTGGCTTAGAACTGAATTCTCTCTCGAAATCCCATAACATGGCGGGTTGGCGAATCGGAATGTTGGCTGGAAATTCAGAAGCAATCCAGAATGTTTTGAAGTTTAAATCAAACATGGATTCTGGGATGTTTTTGCCCTTACAGATGGCAGCGGTAGAGGCATTACAAAACCCTAAATCTTGGTATGATGATTTGAATGCGATTTATAAAATTCGTCAAGAAAAAGTTTTTGAAATGATGGATTTACTTGATTGTCAGTACGATAAGCAACAATCTGGAATGTTTGTTTGGGCGAAAGTTCCTGCAAAATATAAAAATGCTTATGAACTTTCTGATGAAATCTTAGAAAAATCTGCTGTATTTATTACTCCAGGGGGCATCTTTGGTTCGGCAGGAGATGGCTATATCAGGGCATCGCTTTGTGCTGATGTTACTGTATTTGAAGAAGCAATTAAACGAATTTATATCAAAAAATCATGACTATTACCGTTGTAGGAATCGGACTTATTGGTGGGTCTTTAGCACTTAGTCTCAAACAAAGTGGATTTGCCCAAACTGTCATTGGTGTTGACAATAAAACCGAACACGTTATCAAGGCTCTTCAACTAAAATTGGTTGATAAAGTCTCTATTTTGGCTGATGCCATTAAAGAATCTGATATTATTATCTTGGCGACTCCTGTGGATAGTCTGACAACCTTATTACCTGAAGTTTTAAATCAAATTTCTGATAATCAGATAGTTATAGAAGGTGGTTCAACAAAAAAACCTGTGATTGAGGCAGTCAAAAATCATCCTCGTAGAAATCAATTTGTGGCAACTCACCCAATGGCAGGAACAGAATTTTCTGGACCAGAAGCTGCTTTAGATAATTTATTCGAGAACAAAGTTTGTGTTCTCTGCGATACCGAAGACAGTAATCCAGAGGCAGTTCAGACAATTACAAATCTCTATGAATCCATCGGAATGAGGGTAATTTCAATGGAAACATCTGCTCATGATTTACATACAGCGTACATTTCGCACATTTCACATATCTGTTCTTTTGCTTTGGCGGCTACGGTTTTAGCAAAGGAAAAAAATGAAAATAGTATCTTCGATTTAGCCAGTACAGGTTTTGCCTCTACGGTTCGTTTGGCAAAATCAAATCCCGAAACTTGGATTCCGATTTTTAGGCAAAATCAAGAAAATATCCTTGATGTTTTAGATGAATACATCAATACACTCCTGAAATTCAAGGGTTTAATGTTGGCAGAAAGCTATGATAAATTGAAAGAATATCTTGTCCAAGCCAATGATATTAAGCGAGTTTTGGATAGGAAATAACTTTGAGCTATGAGTTTTGAGCTATGAGTAAATATGTTAGTTCTCATACAAAGCCACTGCTTTCTTTAATTTTTTCTGAATTCTTTCTGCTAAAAACTTAGGAGAAAGAATTTTAATTGTTTCCCCAAAGCCCAAAATATCTCGCTCAAATTCGTAGTTAACTTTCACTTTTACCGAAATATGAAAGCCGTCTTTATCTTTTTTAACCAATGTCTGAGAATGATGCAAGGGTTTTGTCAGGATGTACGGGGCAGATAAATGGTTTGCCAAAATGATAACGTCCTCTAAACGCTCGCCTTGATTAACTGTTACTCCGACAATATCACGATAATATTTTTGTGGGTCAAAGTCAGCATCTTGATAATAAACTTCTTCTTCCAAAATATTAATTCCTTTCATTCTGTCCAAAGCAAGCGTGAGAATTGGGGAATTTTCACCCTTACTTCCCACCAAAAACCAACGATTTCGATACTCTTTCAATAACCATGGATTAAAATAATGCCAAACGGGGTGTCTCGACCTAAATGACTGATAATCAATGCCTAATACCTGTTTTTTGATAATTGCTTGGTACAAAACATCCAAGAATTCTAAGCCTGCTAAGTACTCATTTTTCTCGAAATCAATCACTGTCGATTGCTTGTGTTTTTGGGCGTAAACTCGGTCTTCTAATTTTGAAACCATCTCGGTCATTTCCTGAAAATGCCCAAAACCTTTGAACTGTTTCAAAATATCAATCACTTCAGAAAGCGTCCCCATATCTTTTTCGGTCAAAGGAATATTCGTGATGCTATATTTGGGGTCTTCGTAGGTATAATATTTTTTGTCCACCACAATAATTGGAGCATTATAGCCCAATTTATCAGACCGCATCATCTGAATATCCATCTGTACCGTCCTAACAGACACGCCTTTATCTATGCCCTCATACTCGTACAAGGTATCAGAACAGGCATCAATCAAATCCTCCAAAGTCCATTTTCTAAAGCGGTTTTTCAGACAATTATCAATTGTTCTATAACGAATCAAGGCATTACGATTTATGGGCATGATATTTTTTATTTTTGTCTTAAAAATGACAGTTAGTCAAGTATTTTTCTGCAATATTACCGTAAATTCAAAAATACCCAAATGCTCAAAAAAATTACCTATCGCTTTTGTATAATTTACGGAATCTTATTCGTGATTTCGCAGATACTTTCTTCGTGCCTCAGTTTCAAAATGAGTCAGAAAGAAATAGATACCTCCTTCAAAAATTTCTCTCAGAAACCCCAGCAACATCAAATAGAAGTTGGCGAGCAAGTTATCAACTATGCAGAAATCGGGCAAGACAGTCTTCCCGTAGCATTTTTTGTGCATGGTTCGCCTGGGTCTTGGTCGGCTTTTATTGATTTCATGAAAGATACGCTTTTATTGAAAAAGGTAAAAATAGTCTCGGTTGATAGAGCAGGTTTTGGAGATTCTGATTTGGGAAATGGAGAAAAATCATTGACAAAACAGGCAGCTTATTTGAAACCCATTGTTCAAAAATATAAGAAAATGGGCAAGAAAATCATCCTCGTCGGACATTCTTTGGGTGGTCCACTGATTTGCCAAATGGCAATGGATTATCCAGAACTTATTGATAATCTGATAGTTGTAGCAGGCTCGATTGCTCCAGAATTAGAACCCCACGAAAAATGGTTCAGAGTTCCGATGGAATTTACGCCCATCAGTATTCTGGTACCAGCATCATTCCGAGCATCGAACAGGGAGATTTTATACCTAAAACCCTGCTTAGAAAAAATGCTCCCACGTTGGCAAAATATCCGCCAACCAGTGATAGTATTACAAGGCGAAAAAGATATGTTAGTTGACCCCAAAAATGCAGATTTTGCCAAGAAAATGTTAGTCAATTCTCAGAAATTAGAAATCATTATGATTCCCAAAGAAAATCATTTCATTCCTTGGTCAAAGCCAAATATGATAAAAGAAGCGATTGGTAGGAGTTTGTGAGGAGTGGGCAATTACACTTTTTCCTTTGAAAAAATGTAATTCATAACACTTTTTCAAAGGAAAAAATGCTGGTTGGTTCTTAAATTCGCTTAGATTTAATCTTCAACCGTTACTGACTTCCAAATGCACATAAATCAAAATGCTTCCATTTCAACATATCTTCTTTACTTGTCAGTAATATGATTTCTGCGTTTTCGTTCAAGTCAGAAATATAATAAACAGAATATCCCATTGATTGTAATAATTCAAACTGTTCAAATTTCTCTTCGGGTTTGTTTTTCCCAAAGCACTCTGTAATGATAACAGGCTTGTATTTAGTCAATAAACCCGTAATAGACTTGATGATTTCTTTGTCGTATCCTTCGGTATCTATTTTTACTAACTTTAATTTATGGATAAAATCAGGGTATTCTTTTGCTAAAAATGCAGCTAAATTCACACCCTTTACTTTGGTATCCAAGGAATATTTCCCGTGTGAATTATCTTGCTGTTTGGAAATTCCACCATTGTTAAATGATGCTTCTGATGAGTTATAGTAGAATTCATCATCTTCATCCGTAATAGCAAAGTTGTAAGCAGCTAAGTTAGTTTTCTCAGGATTAAGCAACACATTTTCTTTCAAAATTTCAAAAACCATCGGGTTCGGGTCGAAGCCAATCGTGAGTCCCGTTGTTCCTGTGATAAGAGACATCTGAACGGTCATTTCTCCAATATTTGCCCCAATATCAATAGCAAAATCACCTTCAGATAAATACTTTTTGAAAAAATTAATGGTATCATCAGAAATAGTTTTTTTGCCAACAAGTGGGTTTTCCCAATTGGCAAATTTCACTTGACCAATGTTTTTTATTTCAAAAATATCAATCCTTGAAGGATATTTTTTGGTGATGCGTCTCGCAATTTTTCTCTTGAAAGAATTTTTTAAATAGTCAAACATGGAGTTTTACGTGTTTTTAAATATTTGATTATCAAAAGGTTATTACTTTTTCCATTCCAAAGTATTAATCATTTTTATTACATCTTTCTTGAGGTATTCAATGATGGGCGATAGTGAATCTTGTTTCAAAGCGGTATTAAAATACAATGCTCCTCTGAGGTAATGTTTGGTAGAATCTGTGGTATAGAATTGTAAATACGTTGGTACTTCTCCGTCCAATTCCATCAAGGCGGCAGTTTTGCCAGATGGAGTTTTCATGATTAAATCCTGAATCCCATTGGCTTTGATATTGTGTTTGGCTGCCAATTTGTAGGCATCATTAATGAGTTTTTCTAACCTCTTTTTATCCCCGCCCAAAGGCTTGTACGTCAACTGAATCATTGCCTTAAACGCTGGATAATACACATAAATCCAATGCGGTTCTGCCCAATTGACAGTATCAGGTTTCAAGATAGCATTTTTTGAATATTCAAAATAAAACGGGTGCTGTTCCGTCATTTTCTGATAAGAAGCCACAGGTAAATCTATCCTATTATAACCTTTTGGTTTAGGTACAAAGCCCTCATTATCAGACTTTTTCCTACACGAAAAAACCAACCAACTCATCATTAAAACAAAGAAAAACACCCGAATCATAATTATTTTTAATTTGAAAATTTGGAAATTAATAATTCTCAAATTGGCTCATTCCCAAATTTTCAAATTGATTCATTTCCAAATTAATTTAGTCTCCTAATAAATTACCTAAACCGCCCAAAACCGAGCCACTTTCTTTGCCTGCACCTCCACCATAAGGGGCTAAGGTACGTATCAATTTAGACAATGGCATCGACTGAATCCAGACTTTTCCACTACCTTGCATGGTAGCCAAGAAAATTCCTTCACCCCCAAAAACCATCGACTTTAAACTCCCTGCTCGCTGAATATCATAGTTCAAAGTTTGCTCAAAAGCGACAATACAACCTGTATCAATTCTGAGGGTTTCATTATTCAAAGTTTTTTCAATAATCGTACCACCTGCGTGTACAAACGCCATGCCGTCTCCTTGTAGTTTTTCCAGAATAAAACCTTCTCCGCCAAAAAATCCTGCACCATTTTTTTTATTAAAAGTAATCGAAACTTTTGTTCCCAAAGCTGCACACAAGAAACTATCTTTCTGGGCAATCAGTGTGTTACCAGGCAAAGTAGCTAAATTAATAGGAACGATAGTCCCAGGATGCGGTGCCGCAAAAGCAACTTTTCGTTTACCTATTCCTCTGTTCGTGAAATGCGTCATAAACAACGACTCTCCTGTCAGTAAACGAGAACCTGCCTGAAATATTTTTCCCATTAATCCATTATCTGCCTGTGAACCGTCTCCCATTTTGGTTTCAAACTGAATACCATCTTCCATATATACCATCATGCCTGCTTCGGCGATTACGGTTTCGTTAGGGTCAAGTTCAACTTCTACAACTTGAATGTCTTCGCCGATAATTTTGTAATCTACTTCGTGTGAGTTCATAATTATGTTGTTTGTTTAAATTTTAATCAAAACTATTACGTAAAAATATTACTCCTAAAAAAAATGTACGATTGGTCACAGTATCTATTAATCGGTTATTCCGTGATATTTATTCAGAGCTGTTTGAATCACTTGAAAAGTTTTTTCTTTTAAATCTTCTAAGTCTGCTTGCGACATACCTACGGTTTCGATGGGTTCATGTACGATGGCACGCATAGTCTGTGGGTGCAAGACGAGTTCATCGTCATGCAAAATCTTGTAATTATTCAAATAAGTGATTGGTACAATTGGTACTTGTTGCTGAATTGCCATCACGAAAGCTCCATCTTTTAACGGCTTAAACATCTGGGGGAAATTCTTAGATTTAATACCGCCTTCTGGAAAAATCATAATACTTCGCCCGTTGATGAGTGTCCTGATAGAACGGGTCATCGACTTGGCTCTACTATCTTTATCTGCCCTATCAACTTGAATATGCAGTTTTGCAAACATATAACCCAACAACGGAATTCGCTTTACATCGCTCTTCCCGACAAAAGCATAATAGTTTTTGATAATCAACCCCATGGCTGCAATATCAAAATATGAAAAGTGATTCGCACAAAAAACGTAGGCTTTCGTTTTATCAGGGACAAATTCATATTGAATCTTGACCCGAATACCAATCATTGGGAAAAGCATTTTGCCCCAAAGTCGATTCAAATAATGGGCTTTGGGCTTCCATTCTTCTTTTTGTAAAAAAATCCAAAAGAAAGGGAATAACAATAAGAATAAAAAGACGAACCAAAATGCCGCCCAAGCAGTGTAAAGGAAAATTAGGATTCTCATGAAAGCAAAATTACAAGAAATTGTGATTGAGGAAATTTTTACAAAAAAGATATTTTAGAATATCCTAATCTTAAAGAGGGGAAAAAAAGAAACCTTGAAAGCCGCCACTTTCAAGGTTCTGAATGACATTCAGTTGAATATCTTGATGTAATATTACTTATCATTTGTCAAGTTTACAACAAAAACTACACTTGTGAAGAAACAAACTGATGAGTATTCACAAAGTGTGTTGTATAATTTATATCAATGATAACCGAAGTTATAGGATGTATAAACGAAAAAAATAGTTTACGTATATACATCTATAAACCTGACAAAAATCAGATTTATATTCCCATCATTTCTTTAAATGATACCGAATTACGAGTAGAAATTTCTAATTCAAAACCCGTTGTCAGTTGTACTTTCATACCTCCTTTATAATAAGACTCAATATCAGCAATGTATTCAGTATTAATAATTTGCTGACGGTTCGCTCTAAAGAAAACCGAAGAATCTAAACGCTCTTGAATTTTATTCAATGAACGGTGAATCATCGGACGGTGCGTTCCGAAATGGAAACGGCAATAATTACCCACAGACTCAATCATATAAACATCTGCCAACTTCACAAAATAGCACTTGTCGCCATCCTTCAAGAAAATACGCTTGTCTTGCGTAATCTTAGATTCAGACATCAAAGCACTCATTTTTTCTTGTTGGATTTCAGCCCTTACTTTATCTAATGTTTTGGCAACACGTTCAGATTTAGTTGGCTTCAAGATATAATCCAAAGCATCAGCCTCAAATGCCTGAATAGCATATTGATTATAGGCTGTCACAAAAACCACTTTTGGAAGATATTCAAGTTCCTCAAGCAAGTCGAAACCATTCTTTTCTGGCATTTCTATGTCCAAGAAAATAAGGTCTGGTTGCAAGCGATGGATTTTCTCCAAGGCATCATCAACATTCTCTGCTTCATCAATTACTTGAATGTCAGGGAAGTCCTGCAACAAATATTTTAGTTCTTGACGAGCCAATCTTTCGTCGTCAACCAAGATGGTTTTAATTTTTTTACTCATGATCAGTAATAATTAGTGTCTGTGATAATGGCGGTTACCCGAGGCTTTTATGTTGGGATTGCCAAAAATGACTATTTTAAAAATCCAATTTAATACATTTATTCTATAATATTGACTTTTTTTAGCAATAATTGATTTAAAGGTCGATAATCTTTACATCAACGCAAGTAAACTAATTATAGTATGCCTGTATTTTACCACAAAGATTGTTCCAATTATTAATTGATTATCTCGACTAATGCTTCTTCAAGGTCTGGATATTGAAAGACAAATCCACTTTTGATTAGCCTTCTGGGAACGACCCTCCTGCTCTTTAGAATAAGTTCGGCTTCTGTTCCTATTAAAAATGCTCCAATTTTCAGCATCCATTTTGTGGCTGGTAAGCCGAAAGGATTTTTTGTTACTTTTCTGATACTTTTCATCAAAAAATCATTGGTAATTGGATTTGGAGAGGACAAATTAACATTCCCTCCGATTTGCTCATGTTCTATTAAAAATGATACTGCTCTACAAAAATCATTTTCGTGTATCCAACTTACAAACTGGCTTCCAGAACCATTTTTGCCTCCTAAACCAAATTTTACCAAATTCAATAATCGTAACATTACACCTTCTGTTTTTCCCAAGACAATGGCTGTCCGAAGAGCAATTTTACGAATGTTCTTAATTTCAAAATCATAGAAGGTTTTCTCCCAATGTTTTGCTACTTCTACTGAAAACCGATTTCCGATTTCTCCATCCAATTCATCCATATCTTTATCTTCGGCATGGCGATAAATGGTTGCAGTAGAAGAGTTTATCCATAATTTTGGTGGTGTTGCTACTAATTGGATTGCCTTACCGATTATTGTAGTCGCATTCGTTCTTGAATCAAATATCTCTTGTTTATTTTTGTCGTTATATCTGCAATTAACAGATTTACCAGCCAAATTAATAACGGCTTCTGCTCCGTCAAGTTCTTTCGTCCAATTTCCCAAAGTTTGTCCATCCCAATGAACAAATCTTATGTTATGTTCAGAATCAAAAGAAGTCATTGATTTTCTACTCAGAATGACCACTTCCCAAGTTTTCCTAAAATATCGAGCAAGTACAGTACCTAAGTATCCTGTGCCACCTGCAATAATGATGCGTTTCATTTTGCGAAAAGTTTATTATATTAATCATTATAAATATTTCAAAATATATTGAAACAATAGAATAAAAAATTATTTTAAAAACTGATTCATAAGAATTCTACGTTCAGATTCTTTGATGAAAATCACTTGAAAAATAACACTCACCAAAATCATAAAATGAATGTCTTTAACTTGTAATATATTGAAAATCAGAATACTAAATAAAAATCCAAAGACTAAACTCAAGAAAAAAGCTACGGTTAATGTCGCTAAACAATCCAATTTTTGGTGTAGTGTGTTCGCCTTTAAAGACACCAACATAATTCCAACAAAATTCAAGCATAAAAAGAGACTTTCAAGACCTATAAAGTTGTATGACATTATTATTTTGTCCAAAGTAACAATATGAAATTGAAAGGTTTGGTAAGACATTAAAAGCATGAAAAAAATAAAGAATAGTCGCCAGCCCCAATGAAAATCAGGTGCAGCATCGAAGCCAATTTTATGTCCCCCAGCAGGTACAACAATCCTACGATTATATGACACGAATTTATATAAAGGTCTGATTATCAATTTACAAGAACGAGTATTCAGCATTTCATTGAATAGCGGAAATACCTTTCCGATAATCAGCATTAAACCGTCAAGTCCGTAAAGAACTTCGCCTGTTTGGGTATCAAGCAATGGGATTTCATGCCTTGCCCGATTGAGGTCTAAATGCTTTTTATAATCCTGAGAAAGTTGACTAAAACTGAGTCTATCCTCTTCTGTCATTACGCCAGATTCTATGAATTTTCCTGTGTACCATTGGCACATTGGGCAGGTGTCATCATAAATAATTTTCTTGTTTACGAGAGTTTCCATAATTATATTTAATTTTAAATTTTCAATAATTTATGAAAGTTTTAATCGAAAATAAAAGGCTTTAAAAAAGCCCATTATTTTAACTGTCTTAACAAAGTAAGGATTATACAGATAGTGGTCAGCCATTTAGACTCATATCTTAATATTTTCTACTTAATCAACTTTAAGATTCCTGCCCAGAACCAAGATTCTTCTGCACGAATAAAATTATTAAGTGTACTGTCTGCATTGTTAGCAAATTTTTTGAGATTTTCGACGGTCTCAGCAAATTGCTTAACTTCAGGGTCTGTGATGTCTGCTTCTATTGTTGAAATTTCTTCTAAAACTCTTAATATCGGCTCTAATTCACGCTTTTTTCTTTCTTTTGTAATTTGAATTGCTACTTTCCAGATGTCTTTATCAGCTTCAAAAAACTCTTTTCTTTCGCCTGGTTTCAATACTTTTTTAACAATTCCCCAGTCCATCAAATCCCTCACATTCATATTCACGTTACCTCTTGAAATCTGTAATGCTTCCATAATATCTTCTGTACTCATAGCGGAGGGAGCTACCAAAAGCAAGGCATGAACCTGTGCCATTGTACGGCTTACACCCCAACTCGAACCTAACGTCCCCCAGGCTTGTATAAGATATTGTTTAGCTTCATCAAGCGTCATACTATATTTAGAGGTTGATAAAAGTCTTGTTTGTGTTTGTTTAAATCAATAATCAAATTTATGTATTAATTTTGAACTTTCAAAATTAATTGAAAATATTTTTATTATTATTTTATTAGTTTTGAGAAAAACACGACTAATGAACAAAAAAAAAGTGCAAATCTGGCGGGATTTGCACTGACAAACGTGGCGGCATTTGTATCGAAACTGGTTAACAGTGGGTCTTTGGTATTAAAGTAATTGTTACGCTTATTAGTATCTCTGACAAATATCAGATTTTTTTTATTGTCTCACATTGATAAATATCAATAAAATTAGTACGAGATAAAAATATTACTTTTTCTATGACTGCTTACGAATTCTGCTCAAGGTTTCTGGAGAAATACCAAGATAATTTGCGATGATATATTGTGGAACACGTTGATGCAAATCGGGGCGAGATTTACAGAAATTCTGATAACGGTCATGAGCCGTTTCTGCAATGAGGGAATAGATTCTGTCTTGCTGTTCATTGTATGAATATTCGGCTAAAATACGAACCATTCTTTCCCATTTCTGAGAAATTTCATACATCTTTTGAAGGTTTTGATGAGAAAGCATCAATAACTCTGAATTCTCTAAAGCCTGTACATATTCTATACTCGGTTTGCGGCTTGTAAAACTGGGGATAGAAGTAACAAAAATGCCTTCGCTCCCTAAAAAACGGGTACTTTCTTTTCCATCGACTAAAAAATAGGTTCTAAAAAGTCCTTTCATGATAAAACCTATCTCATCGGCTACTTCACCAGGAACAACAAGCCATTCTCCTTTTTTGATTTTTTTTTTGTAAAAGAAAGGAAAGATTTCGGCTAACTCTTCATTAGAAAAATTAACAAACTTGCAGAAAAATAAACTAAGTTCGGGCGGCATAGGTAATTATTTAATGTGAAGACTTTATCTAAATTTATTCATAAAATTGATATTTGTCAATTTTCTTTCATTAAATATTTCTTCATTGAATATACTTTAAGACTAAGTACTTGATTTTCAAGACGAAAGTGTTGAATTTTGCGTTATACTATTTATTCCTTCATTTGTTGTCACCTCAATATGTATTGCCTAAAACTCATACAATATGAAACGCTTTGCTCTTTTTTTGAGCTTCTCTTTTGTTACTTTGGCGTGTTCGAGGAATGCACATCCGAAGGTAATTTTGCAAAATGAATTTTGGCACATGCCCAGTAGAGAATTCTATGTAAAAGCCGCTATTGATGCTCGGGCAGGAGGTAGGGTATTCGGAACAGCAGATTCTTTGGGTATTACAACGCCTGATGGTTTAGAAAATTTCGAGTTGATTATGACTCGTTTTTTCCAAGAAGCAATGCCGAAGTTAGTTGACCAAAAGCCTATTTTTATTCGTATCAAAAACCTTCAAATACAAGAAAAGAGGTCTCTTTTGAAGACCTCTGGCAATGTTAATCTTTATATTGAATTCTTGGCAATTGATACTAAGGGAATTCCTACAAAACTTTTTGGGGTACAATCTCAACAAAAATATGAAGGAAAAACACAATCTCAGGCTATTAGAAAGGTGCTAAGAAGTTCAACTACTCAGTTCTCTGCTTCTGGTTGGGAGAAAAAATATCCTCGAAATTTATAAAATTTAT
>JAAFJL010000065.1 GCA_013298865.1 Cytophagales bacterium
ATCAAAAAATCAGGTCAATTCCAACAAGGCTTCATTGTCCAGCATCTTCAATTGGTACGCTGGAGATTTCACAAAAAAAATGTCTCTTCAAGAATTTATCAGTCAATATTCTACTCAAAAAATCAGTAAAGATGCTGCTCTCAATTACTTAGATTACAGTTGGAAATTGAATGAGCAGTAGAAAATGATAAAGTGTAGGGGTTGTGTAAAAAGTCTAAAGTCTATGAGTTGAAAGTTTCAAGCAGAAATATTATTCTGCAAAATTGAATATTTCCAAATAATATACTTCAAATTGAAATTTTAAAGATTATTTCAGAATATTATTTGGCGAAAAATATTTTCAACTTTTAACTCTATACTTTTTACACAACCGCTACACTTTATAAACCTAAAAGTCAAACTTAATTCCCTGAGCAAGAGGGAGTTGCTTGCCATAATTAATGGTATTGGTCTGCCTTCTCATGTATGCTTTCCATGCGTCTGAGCCTGATTCTCTGCCTCCGCCTGTTTCTTTTTCTCCGCCAAAAGCACCTCCAATTTCTGCTCCAGATGTTCCAATATTTACATTGGCAATACCACAGTCTGAACCAACTGCCGAAAGAAATTCTTCTGCTTCACGGATATTCAAAGTAAAAATTGCCGAAGACAATCCTTGCGGTACATCATTTTGCATTTTAATTGCCTCGTCCAGCGTTTTATATTTCATCAAATACAACACTGGAGCAAAAGTTTCATGCTGCACAATTTTGAAATGATTTTCTACTTCTGCAATACAAGGTTTCACATAACAGTCTGATTCAAAGCCAATTCCTTCTAAAATTTCTTCTTTCACCAACATCGTTCCGCCTTCTTCCCTGACTTCATGAGCAGCCAAAAAATATGACCTTACCGCTTTTTTATCAATCAAAGGTCCGACATGGTTATTAGCATCAAGCGGATTTCCGATACGTAATTGTCCGTAAGCATTGACCAACTTTTCTTTCACATTTTCATAAATTGATTCATGAATAATTACCCTTCTGGTAGTTGTGCAACGTTGTCCAGCCGTACCAACTGCCCCAAAAACTACGGCGGTAATAGCTATTTTTAAATCGGCATTTTCAGTGATAATTATGGCGTTATTTCCGCCCAATTCCAACAAAGTTTTGCCCATTCTTTCTGCTACTTTTGCCCCAATGGTTTTGCCCATTTTGGTAGAACCTGTTGCAGAGATTAAGGCTACTTTTTTATCCGAAACCAACAACTCCCCTACCCTGTAATCTCCTGATATTAAACACGATAGCCCTTCTGGAAGATGATTATTACTAAGAACTTTCTGAATAATATTTTGGCAAGCGATGGCTGTCAAAGGTGTTTTTTCGGAAGGTTTCCAGATACAAACATTCCCACAAACCCAAGCAATCATGGCATTCCAAGACCAAACCGCTACGGGAAAATTAAATGCCGAAATCACTCCCACAATCCCAAGCGGATGCCACTGTTCGTACATACGATGTTCAGGGCGTTCCGAGTGCATCGTGAGTCCGTACAACTGCCGAGAAAGCCCAACGGCAAAATCACAAATATCAATGATTTCTTGTACTTCGCCCAGCCCTTCTTGCAGGCTTTTTCCCATTTCGTAAGAAACCAGTTTACCCAAAGCCTCCTTATTTTCTCGGAAAGCATCTCCCATTTGCCGCACCATTTCTCCACGTTTTGGGGCAGGGAAAGTACGCCAAATTTGGAAAGCATCAGCCGCCGTTTCTCTGATTTTCTGATAATCATCAAAAGTTGTCTGAGTAACTTTTGCAATCAATTTTCCATCAACAGGCGAAAATGACTCCAGAAGCTCCCCCCCTGATTTCCAGTTAGTTAAACCCGTACTTGTACCATTATTAACGGATTTTATATTAAGTTTTTTAAGAATATCTTTCATGAACACAATGATAGAATGAGTGAATGATGGAATGAGTGAGTATTTTATCGAGCGAGCTATTCAATGCTATTAAGTTAAGGTTTTTGAATTATCGCTCACCCCGATTTTAAAATCGGGGTGGTATGGTTTAGCGACTGTGTCGCAAGTATTGCATCATGTGTTCACTTTGCTAATGCTCACGTAATGTTGCGACACAGTCGCAATACCATGCCACCCCGATTGCAAATCGGGGTGAGCGATAAAATTCCCTCTTCGGGGGTTAGGGGGCTATTACTTAAAATAGCTACCCGTAGCCGTTGCTAAAAAGTCTTCCAAAGGTATTTCTTCCTGTTTCAGAAAACCAATTTGCGGTAAAGTTCCCGCAGCAACCATTTCAACTACTGCCACAATTGATGCTGCCGTTGTCCAGGAAATGGCTCGCCAATGTTGTCCATCAATCGTTTTTGGAATATATTTTCGGTAAAATTCCTCTCTTTTCAAATGATCACCATCCCAGCCTTCCACCACGGCATAAACATACACCAAATCTTCTTGAACGGGTGGTTTAGCGATGGTCAGAATCTCTTCGAGTAGTTCTCTTCTGTCTTTCAAAATTAATTCATCCAACAAAAAACGCATCAAACGTCCATGCCCAGGATAACGAATTGTCTTATAATTCAGGGTATCAACACGCCCCGCAAAGGTTTCGCACATTGTTCCCAAACCACCAGAAGTCGTGAAGGCTTCAAACTCTTGTCCTTCGATGTTGATAGTTTCTAAACCCTCTAAAGGTGGCACATTTTTAACGATACCATTCTTAACTATCTCACAATCATTGACATACTCGTTAATCACCCCCGCAGGCGACCACGTAAACGAATAGCCCAAAAGTCCATTCGGTTGTGCAGGCAATGCTCCTACACGCAATTCAATATCACGAAGTTTAGTGAATCTTTTGGTCAAATCAGAACCTACAATACCAATCAATCCTGGGGCAAGTCCGCATTGCGGAGCCATGACAGCACGAGCAGTTTTTGCCATTTCTCGGATTGCATTTGTAGTGGGAACGTCCTCTGTCAAATCGAAATAATGAATCCCGTGTTGGTATGCCATTTGGGCAATTGATAAGTTCAAATTATAGGGCAAACACGACACGACTGCCTCATGTTTTGCGATGATTGCCGAAAGTTGTTCAACGTCTTTTACGTCTCCAATCAAACATTCAAAAGGCACAGAAGTAGCAGGTTTTTGTTTGTCGAAACCCGTGACAGTGAAATTTTTATGCAATAACGTTCCCACCAATGAGCCAACCTTGCCCATTCCGATGACTAATATTTTTTTCATATTTTATTTGTTGATGAATTTGTTTTAGCTTTTAGCGGGGTATCAGATTTAGAACGGGGTGCGTAACCCTGACACCACATTAGCGAATGAATTTACCGTTCACCGTGAACCGTTTACCGATATTAAGAAACCTTAGTCATTTCAAAAAGGTTAGTCGCTTGTTCGCCCAAGAAGCCATTGAACCACACTTGCTGACCGTCCTGTTCAATATAGTTTCGTTCAGCTAATTCGTAGTAAGCATACGACCAGTCAAGTTCCCCGACAGAACCATCTTCTTCGATAACTGCACATTTTTCCATTACGGCAGCCGTAGAGCTTTGGCGAAGTTTTGAACCTTTCACTCCCTCAATTTCAGATTTCATCGGAATACCTTCTGCCTTCATTCCTGCGATAGTTGCCTCAATATCAGACCATTCCGCAACTTTTTGGTAATTGATATAGGCTGTGAAGTGATTCACTGAATTACCGTGCAAGAGCGTCCATGCCGCAAACTGAGATTCTTTATTAGATTCTTCAACTGCTTTCCGAGTAGGAATTCCCCAAGGACGAGCAAAAAATTGATTCAAAGAATCTACCAAAAACATCGCTTCGTTGCCAGGCAATTCGCCCTCAGTTTTCAATTTTGCTAATAATTCACGTGGTTCTCCTGCTAATAAATCGGGGGCATTTCCTACGGTTACATTAATCAATTTAGCGGTATTATCAGACATTTTTGAAACCTCTAATTGACTCACAAAGAATTTTGGAAAATTGATGTTTTCGTGCTGATAATGAAACGAGTTCAAATGCTTTGTCGGGAAATTGTAAGGATCTTTTTTTACATAACCCAAACATTCCAATACATAGCCAATTGCCTCAGTACCTGCGGGTTGTTCTCCTGTATGAGTATTGAAAGTCCTGAAGGCACAATGGTCATTAATCACAACACCACCTTTGGCACGAACCAGCTCGGCATAATGATTGGCATAGGAAACCCTCTGGCAGTAATTATCCCAGAGTTTGTCTAAAAGTTTTTCGGTAATCTTTTCTGATGAAATCATTTTTTTAGTTTGTTTTGAAAAATTGGCTTGTTAGGTAATGACAGTTATGGGCAAGAAATGATATTTGTATAGCTAAGTAGCTAATCTACAATGACCGACACTTTTAGTCGTCTAATTATCCGACTCCAAAGCCAACAGCCAGTAGCCAAAAGCTCCTTATTTTGAACATATTAAAGAATAGTGGAAATGGTTTTTCGCAAGTATCAGCGATAAATTGATGCTCAAAGCTATACGAGTTATCTCAGAATAGCAAATTTCAATAAAGAGTATTGAACGTATTTAACTATACGCAAACAGCCCAAAAATATAACTATTACGGGACAATAAAATTTTAGGCTATGCTAAAATTAGGTAATCTTGTACAAAAGGTAGGTGATAATTTTTATGAATGTATTGAAAAAAATATATCAGGAATGAGAATTTTAATATTTTTTCAAAAAAAACTACATAAATAGTTGTTAAACTAAAAAATTAGTTATATCTTTAATTCAACAAATCAATCAACTAAAAATCAGAGAGAAAATTACAAGCTCTGAAACCATACAATGCAGCCATTAGAAAGAGAGTTAACCCGTGCCGAAGAGCAAATTATGCAAGTACTTTGGAGTTTAGAAAAGAGCTTCGTAAAAGACATTATCGAAGAACTTCCCGAACCAAAACCTGCGTACAATACAGTCTCCACTATTGTAAGAATTTTGGAACAAAAAGGCTTTGTTGATCACATTGCTTATGGAAAATCCCATGAATATTTTCCAATCGTCAGCAAGGAACAATACAGTGCTTTTGCTACCGAAAAATTGATGGATGGCTACTTTGAAAGTTCGTTTTCGAGTATGTTTTCTTTCTTTTCTAAAAAAGGAAAAATTGACGTCAATGAAGCAGACGAAATTTTGAAAATGATCAATAAAATGAAAGAATGACATTTTATTAATTATTGAGTTGTTGAGTTGTTGAAAATCAGCGAGGCACAACAACTCATACTTCAACAATTAATAGTCCAAACGCCTACTACTGAGTACATAAAACATTATAAATCAGGTAGTTCTATGCCTATTTTTTAAGGCTATAAGCGATAAGATACAGATTTTAGGCTTTTAACAACTACAAATACCTACAAAAATGGCAGAAATCTCAGCACCCGAACAAGGCAAAGGAGGACAAAGAAAACTCCGTAGCCGCAAAATGTCAATCAAAATTGACATGACACCAATGGTAGATTTAGGTTTTTTATTGATTACCTTTTTTATGCTTACAACGGTACTCGTAAAACCATACGCTTTAGATTTGATAATGCCAGTAGATAATGGACCAACAGGACCAATTAAAAAGTCTCAGTCGCTTACCGTAATTCTGGGTGAAGCCAACAAAGTATATTATTACCAAGGGCTTGCCACAGACCCAACAACTAAAATACAAGTAACAGATTTTTCAGACAAGGGACTCAGAGCAGTATTATTCGACTATAAAGCTCGTATCGGAGATCCATTTACAGTTGTTATTAAATCCACAGACCAAGCAAAATATGGAAATATGGTAGATTTATTAGATGAATTAGCCATTACCAACAATCGCCGTTATGGAATTGTGGACATTTCTGAATCAGATAAGAAACTCATTGCTGTAAAGTAGAATTATTGAAGTTTGATTTGTTGAATTATTGATCTTCTCAATTGTGGCTTACTCCCAAAGTACAACAATTCAGATTTCAAAAATCAACAATTATTTCGTAAAAATTTAAACGCAATTTCGATGAATAATTGGCTACAATATCTTCTCCATGTCAATATTTACCTGTTGTTATTCTACGGGTTGTACCACCTGCTTTTGGGGAAACAAACCTTTTTCAATCTCAATAGAATTTACCTATTGATTACTGCGGCTATGGCATTTTTTATGCCCTTTGTTCAGTCGGAATGGATTCGTAATCAGGTTGTTACAGAACAACTTCATCAAACTTTTACAGCAGTTTATGCCCCGATGACCGTGCGAGTTGTGACAATTAATAATGAAAGTAATCTTACTTGGGGTAATATTTTAGCCGTCATTTATTTGTCTGGAATCTTATTTTTTCTCGGAAAATTCGGCTTACAAATGCTGTATTTAGGAAAACTGTTAAGAGGAAAGTTTGAGGGGAAAGAAGTGAAAAGAGCATTCTCATTTTTCGGTTTTTTGTTTATCTCGAAAGAACTTCGTAACAGAAATTCTATTCTTCATCACGAACAAGTTCATATCCGTCAGTTGCATTCTGCCGATGTACTTTTGTTTGAATTAGTAGCAATTTTCAACTGGTTCAATCCTGTAATTTACCTTTATAAAAAAGCAATAAAACATATTCATGAGTATATAGCAGACGAGATTTCGAGCCGCCATGAACCCTCAAAAGAAGAGTATGCCATGTTGCTTTTTAACCAACAATTTGGCTTACAAACTGTACCACTCACAAACAATTTTTTCAATGAATCTTTGCTTAAAAAACGAGTGAAAATGCTCATGCAAAGACGCTCAGACAAGCAATCTTTGTTCAATTATTTCTTGTTTGTTCCAGTGTTGGGCTTGACGATTCTACTGTCTTCTTCAACAATTATCAAGAAGCCCATTCAACAATTTGTTAGAAATATTGAGCGAGCGACCAATACAAATTTTTCAAATGGTTTTTCACAAGATACTAATAATCAAATACTTAAAGAAAACAAGTTGCCCGAAATACAGGTTACTGAGGCTTCTCCAATTCAAAATTTGACGGGTTTTTCAGATAATCAAAATGCTAATTTTTTCACAGAAAATTTCATTCAATTACCAGAAGAAAATCAGGTTCAGAAGACGCTTCCAACACAAGATGGAATCATGGCAACAAACAATAATGATAGTTCTATTCTGTCTGAAATTTTTACCGAAAGTCCAAGCAAAGATTTGCTTTTGCCAGAGCCAGCAAAACTAACAAATTCTGCCAATAGTCATGGCGAAATTACGGTAATGGGTTACTCTGAAGAACTGGCAAAGGACTCCCCTACTAATGAAGTTGATGGTTTTTCGGCAGTAGATGAAATTGCAGATTTTCCAGGCGGAATATCGGCTTTTAAAGAGTATCTAAAAAAGTCGATTCGTTATCCGCAACAAGCCCAGCGTGTGTATGCACAAGGCAAAGTTTACGTGCAGTTTTTGGTTAATGCAGATGGTTCAAGTGCAAATTTTTCAGTCATAAAAGGCATAGGTTTTGGGCTTGACGAAGAGGCTGTCAGAGTATTGAAAGCTGTACCAAAATGGAATCCTGCCAAACATGACGGAATACAAGTAAAAAGTAGATTCACCGTACCAATTTATTTTATTATTGGGAAGTAAAATACCAGATGACCTGATAAGTCGTTTTACAATAAGAACTATCACGCCAGCCTAAAATCTCCTCAATTAAACGATTGGGGATTTTTTAGAAGTTGTATAACTAAAAGATTAGTTTAAAGTTCTATACTTATTAAAAGGAAACCCCAAACCAAACATTCCCCAGTTGCAAGATTGGGGATTTTTTAGAAGCTGTATAACTAAAAAATTAGTTATTAAATATCCCAAAACCAAGCAATTTATTCACAATTAAAACAAAAAAGTCATGCAAAATCAATCAAAAACCCCAGAAACTTTAGATGATTTCATCTTTGAAAATCGTAATAAATCTTACGGTGCTTATGTATTACGTTCTGATTATCAGAGAGTTATTATAAAATCTCTAATTATTGGTTCGTGTCTAATTCTTTTAGCTTTACTCTCGCCCGTGATATTGGCGAAAGAAGAAAAAGAAGATGATAAAAAAATCATAACTATCACAATGGAAAAACTTAATGTCGAAAAACCTCCCGTAGATGAACCAAAGCCAGTAGAACCAGAAGCTCCGAAGCCGCAACAAGCAAAAGTGAATACAAAGGCATTCAATGATTTCAAAGTTGTGCCTGACGACGTACTTACGGAACTCCCTCCTACCCAAGATGAGTTGGCAGACCCAACCATTCAAATTGGAAGTGAAAACATTACCGATGGAGAAGTTTTTACGGGCGAAGTTCCTATTGAAGAAACAGATAGAGTAGGTTCAGGAACAGAACCAACGCCAGTAGAAGTTGCACCAGAACCAGCAGATAAAGAATGGATTACGGTAGAAATTCAACCTGAATTTGCAGGAGGAATGAAGGCTCTCGTTAATTTTTTACAGAAAAATCTGCATTATCCTTCGCAGGCACAACGTGCTAATATTGGTGGTAAAGTTTATGTAAATTTTGTGGTAGGGTCAGACGGGACAATCACTAAAATTGATGTTTTGAAAGGCGTTGGTTTTGGCTGTGACGAAGAAGCCGAGCGAGTAGTAAAATTAATGCCAAAGTGGAATCCTGGAAAACAGTCTGGCAGAAACGTAGCGGTGAGATTTACCCTTCCGATTGCGTTTCAATTACAAGAATAATTTTTTCTTAAATAGAAAAAATATAATTATTTCAAGAATTTAATAAAATAACTATCTGATTATTAATGTTTTATGAAATAAATTTATGAATATTTGCAGAGAAATTACAATCCGTAATATCTCTTAAACATTCAGATTTTAATGAAGATATTTAAGATTTTCGTTTTTGATTAAAATTGAATTTGATTTAGACTATTCAAAACAATTTTGATGGAAACGAACAATCATAAAGAACTTCCAAATCAAAAACAAATACGATTATGGCTATTACAAAACAATTCTTAAAAAGTAAACCTCTTTGCAAAGTAACTTTTGAAGTTCCTGCTGAAACTGCAAACGGAGGAAAAGTAGTAAATGTTGTTGGTGATTTCAACAATTGGGACATTACGGCAACGTCTTTGAAAAAGCAAAAAGATGGTTCTTTCAAGGCAATCGTTGAATTGGGAACAAACCAAGAATATCAGTTCCGTTATGTAATTGATAACCAAATTTGGGCAAACGAAAATCAAGCAGATAAGTTTGTACCAAGTGGCGTTTCGGCTGATGAGAACTCTGTGGTTATTTGTTAATTTTTGATTTTTCGATGCTTGTTTTTTGTTGTTCGATGTTCGTTCGACTCCGAAAATTCAAGTATTAGAACAAATAAAAATGGCTTCCTTGATTTTTCAGGGAAGCCATTTTTATATATTTCAATAGTGAATTGTACGACACCAAACATCAAAAATCGAAACAGGTTGTGAACCGTGGAACGGTTGGGATTTGGTTTCTCCTAAATGGTTTTTAATCTCAACCGTACCACGGATTTTCGATTTTCCATGATGTCATTGCCTAACATCGAAAAACAAAAATCGAACATCGACCAACGAGCATCAAAAAAAACTAATTCAATCCCGAAGCTGTTCTTTGAATAAATGCAGTTAAATCAGCTCCTGTCAAAAGATTCTGACTCAATAAAGCTAAGTCGTAAACTTGTTTTGCTAATACCTTTTGTGCCTCATTATCAGCGAGTTGTAAAATTTTTGTTACCGTAGGGTTGTTCGCATTCACAGAAACAATATAGCTATTTGGCATATTCCCGAACATTGCCATTCCTCCGCCCATACGACCCATATCCGCCATTCTACGCATGAATTCATTTTGTGTAATTACAGCAGGTAGTTCATCCACGGGCATTGCTTCAATCTGAACCGTTTTTGTTTTGTCATTAATAACTCCATCAAAAAGTGACTTCAAAGTTTCTTTTTCAGAGTCAGACAAGACAGTTTCTACAATGATTCCTTTATCAACCAATTTTTCTATGGTATCAGCATCAACACGTTTGAAATTAGTCTTTACAATTTTACTTTCGAGCGTATTGGCAAAATGACCGTCCAAAACTGAATCCAATTTCAAAACATCATATCCACGTTTCTTGGCAGACTGAATGAATGAATCTTGCCCAGCCACATCCGAAGTGTATAAATAAACATTGTTATCGTCTTTATCTTTCTGATTTGCCTGAACAAACTCAGCGTACTCATCCAACGTAAAGTTCTTATTATCAGTGTTTTGTAATAAGACAAAGTCTTTTGCTTTGTCGTAAAACTTCTCGTCTGATACCATCCCGTATTTCACAAAAAGACCGATACCGTCCCATTTCTGCTCGTAACCTTCACGATCATTTTTGAAAAGTTCTCCTAATTTATCCGCAACTTTCTTGGTGATATAAGTATTGATTTTCTTTACGTTTGCATCTGCTTGGAGGAAACTCCGAGAAACATTCAGTGGAATGTCTGGCGAATCTATCACACCTTGCAACAACATCAAGAATTCTGGCACTACGTCTTTTACATCGTCAGTAATAAAAACTTGACGACTGTATAATTGTATTTTTTCACGTTCAAAGCGAAGTTCATTTTTCACTTTCGGGAAATATAAAATCCCTGTTAAGTTGAAAGGATAATCTACATTGAGGTGAATCCAGAACAACGGTTTCTCTGCCATCGGATACAATTCTGAATAGAATTTTTCGTAATCTTCATCTTTTAATTCCGATGGAGATTTCATCCAGATTGGGTTTGGATTGTTGATAGTTTTTTCTTGAAACTCAACTTCAATTGGCAAAAATTTACAATATTTTTCCAGTATTCCTTTGATTCTGAATTCATTAAGAAATTCTTCTGAATCTTCGGCAATATGTAAAACAATATCAGAACCTCTTGTGGTACGTTCAGCATCTGTGATTTCAAACTCCGTTGAACCATCACAAGACCACTTAATTGCTTGGCTACCTTCGGCATGAGAAAGTGAGATAATATCCACTCTTTCGGCAACCATAAAGGCAGAATAAAAGCCCAAACCAAAATGTCCGATGATTGCTTTTTCGTCACCCTTATCTTTGTACTTTTCCACGAATTCGGTTGCACCCGAAAACGCAATTTGGTTAATATATTTCTTAACCTCCTCGGCAGTCATTCCGATACCATTATCAGAAACTGTAATTGTTTTTGCTTCGGCATCAAAAGAAACTGAAACTTTCAAATCTCCCAACTCGCCATTGAATTCCCCGATTGAGGCAAGGCGTTTAATTTTCTGAGAAGCATCAACGGCATTCGCCACCAATTCCCGTAAAAAAATCTCATGGTCAGAATACAAAAACTTCTTAATAATTGGAAAGATGTTTTCGGTATGAATCGAAATTTGTCCTTTTTCTTGCATAGTCATTATGTCATTTTATGGTACTCAAAATTTGTCTAAAAAACATATAGTAATAGGCAACAATCAAAAATCACCCATTAGTATATGTATAGGCTATTAAACAAAACTAAAACCAAAGATAGATTGAGTGCCAAATTGTCAGAAATGGGCTAATTTCTTTCAAGCGGTAAGACCTTTAAAACCTTCTTAATATTGTTTCTAAGAACTTCAACCTCTGATAAAACTCCAATTCTATTTTCATTCAACATCTTGAAAAGTTCGTCCGAAGTATCAACAGTTTTTTTATCAAATGAAATAATAATATCCCCCGACCGAAAACCTGCCGCCATTGCAGGGCTTCTTTCTTCGACAGATGAAATAAAGAGTCCATTTTTATTTTTCAAATCATTGGCAACCCTCAGTTTAGGCACAAGTTCAACTTGTTGAAGCATCAAACCAATGTACGCCTTACGAACTTTTCCAAATCTGAACAACTGAGAAGCAATTTCTTTGGCAGTATTAATGCCAACCGCAAAACATAAGCCCTGAGCTCCCAAAATCGTTGCAGTGTTAATACCGATTACTTGTCCGTCTGAATTAATGAGAGGTCCTCCAGAATTCCCAGGATTTAGTGCTGCATCAGTTTGAATCACATTATCAATCAACCTACCCGACTGTGAACGCAAAGTTCTACCCAAAGCAGAGACCACGCCAGAAGTAACAGTATATTGAAAACCCAAAGGATTACCTATTGCAATTGCTAATTGTCCGACCAATAGTTCAGCATTATCTCCAAGAATTGCAGAGACAAAACTTTGAGCTTCAACTTTTAAAATAGCAACATCATTGTCGGGGTCTTGTCCAATCAGACTTGCTTGGAATTCAGAACCGTCATATAATGTAACTTTCAAATCCTTTGCTCCATAAACAACATGAGAATTTGTAAAAAGAAATCCATCCGACGAAAAGAAAAAACCCGAACCACTCCCTTCTGGAACAATCTTATCTTTTTTCTGAACGAATCTATCAATCTTCACCACCGAACGTTTTGCCTTTTCGACGGCATCAATAATAATCTGAGAATACGCATCCATAATTTTATCAAGTTTAAGTTTCGGGAAGGGTAACAAATCATATTCCAAACCTAAAATATCTGATAATGAGAGACTTATTGTCTTAAAATCAAAAAAGTTCCCTAAAAAATCTGACTATTTTTCAGAATTTTTAGGGAACTTTTTTAAAATAAAATACCTAAGTAACATCTACCTAAAACCTCTTCCTCATCTTGAAATGGGGGATTTGCCCGAAAAGTAAATAGGAATCTGCATAGACTTCGTAGCCTATACTGAGGTAAAACGGTACGGCATTGTCTCTGGCATCCAATACGATTTCGGTCATGCCTTTTTGTTGAGCGATGTCTTCTAAATAACTCATCAATTGCTTTCCTATTCCCTTGCCTTGGGCTTCTGGCGAAACCGCTACACAACGTACTTGCCCTTGTGTGGGTGTATTGGTTTGCAGGCGGGCAACGCCCAGAACTTTACCAGTTTCGGGGTCTGTTAGCATGGCGTGGTCGGCTTGGTCTTCGTCTTGCAAGACCTCATTGCCTCTGGGTTGTTGCCACGGTTCTCTTAAAACTTTGAAACGGAGATCAAAATAAGCCTCCCATTCTTGGGGAGTTTTGGGGGAGTTTATTGACATTATATTGGGGAATTATTTCATAGCATACGGTTCACGGTAAAAGATTTTTGTGCGAGACCGTTTACCGTGAACCGTTCACCATTTACCGTTTTTTACCAATACTTTCCTTTCTTTTTCCAGATAAAACCTAAGCCTCTGAAAAGTATCAGGACATGGGCAAATACTACTCCTGAAAACCCAAAATGAGTCTTTAGGATTTCGTATCTATCTAATAAAGAACGCTTTAGGTTTTTTATGGAAAAACCTCCTGTGAGGTATTTTGCTACTATTATATCGAGATTGGTAACTTTCTGAGCGGCTTTTAGACATTTAATTTCCCAGTCAATATCTGCACTGTAAAAATGGTCTAAACGGTAGGTAGGAGCAATAGTTTTTCTGGCAATGAATGCTTGGTGACAAACCACCATACCGTAGCGGAAATCTCGCCAAGATAGATTTTTTGGCAAACCATGTGGCGTAACGACACTTCGTAAACCCAAGTTTTCTCCGTTATCATTCACAAATAAAGTTTCTCCGTAATAGACATCAGCATTGTCTGACATCTGAATCAATAGTTTTTCAACAACCTGATTATCATGGATTTGGTCGCCTGCGTTCATGAACCAAACAAAATCACCCGACGCCAAACTTAATCCTTTGTTCATGGCATCATAAATGCCCTTATCTTTTTCAGAAATCCAACGAGTAACTGATTTTTCGTGATTCTTGATAATTTCGAGCGTCTTGTCTTTTGAGCCACCATCAATAATCAAATATTCAAAATCTTGAACGGTCTGATTGGCAACACTCAGAATGGTACGTTCCAAGAATTGTTCAGCATTATAAGTAATCGTGATAATGGTCAGTTTCAAAAGAAGTCTATTGTTTAATCATTTTTGCCCGTTCCATCGGCAAGTTATCTATCTGGTAATCAATAATATACAAGCCAGCATTGTATTTTTTTGAAGGTTTTGTCTGGAATTTCCCTACGTTCTTTATTTCATCAACCAGTGTTTCTACGAGTCCCCCTTTTTGGTCATAGACATTTATTAAAACTTGTCCTTTTGAGAATACCTCGTACTCAATCATGGTAACTTCATTACTCGGATTGGGGAATATTTTTAAATATTTCTGATTATCAAAAGGACTATCGGTTGAAAGTACCGCACCAAATTTTTCTAATTTTCCATCCATCCAATCCAACCGTAAGCGAATCCAATCTTTCATCCAATTTATTTCATCCTGATAGGTATTTCCCACATAATAATTGGGCCAAATTTTCTTCCCAAGTACAGGCCATTTCTCAAAATTCCTCCCCGCTGGGATTCGTAATTCATTGGCAGTAGAATCAATATATTTATGGACATTATCGGTTTTGAGTACATTTTGGCGAAGGTTTCTCCAGCGTCTTCCTAATTTATTGTTAAAAGTCGTGTCGGTTGTGAGCCTGTACCACCAAAACGGCGGTGCAAAGAAATCTCCACTGGCAACGGCTTGTTTTTGGGCATCGTACATCCAGCCAGAGATAACATAGCCTTCGTAATAATCGGCATTTCCCCAAGCCAAATTATAGTCCCAAGCAGGACCCATTGTCAATTTTCCACCTTTTGAATCTTTGTCTTTGTAGAAATATGTACTAAGACGATAACCATCAACATTTTTATTAATTTCCGTAATAATCAAATAATCCACGAAGGAATCAATGTTGGCTAACTTTCTCCATTTGGCATCAGGACTCAAAAAATCCGCTGCTTTTAGACTATTTTCAAAGTCAGTTACGTATGTTTTAATGTAATTATACTGTTGGTCAGTAATATCAAAAGCATTGGGATAATCAATAAAATACTCTGTTCTGAAATTACCGAAGTCAGTAGCATTAGTATTGGTAAAACTTTTTGACCGCCCACTTCCAGTACCTTTATCAATTTTCAGGATATAACCACCTGTAACATCATCCCCTGTAATATCAGTTTTTTTCAGCGTGGAAATATCAACTCTACCTTTATCTTTTTTGATTTTTTCCATCAAAATATAGATTCCTTCATACTTCCCATTAATAAAAACTTCACAATATTTTGACCTTGTAGCATAACGTCCAAGTTTATTTGAAATACTGTATGCCAAAACATCTCGCATGAAAGTTTTGTCATTGTATGTAGCATTCAGAATCCAATCTGATTCCTCTGGAAAACCAAAAAGTGCGGATTTTACGGTTTTTGTACCCGCACTATCTGCCCATAATTCAATTCCATAAGGTTTTTTAGGAAAAAGATCTTGTGAAGTAGAACCCCTATATTCAATCCCGATTTTACCGTTATAGATATTGGCTTTGTCTGTGAGGGCGTTAGTTTTCCCTTTTCCATTGTCAATGATTTCCATTATTGCAAGAACCTTAGGCTCGTTGGCAATGGTGCGGCTATTAGAAACCGTAATCTTGATTATGGGTAAAGTAGAAGAAGTAAAAGCCTGCCCGATGATATTCAAAGAACAAACGATTAGTAGGGCAAAAGATAATAAAGTTGATTTCATGTATTTTTTGGGTAAACTAAAGTAGCTATCGGCAATTGACTGTCAGCTATTGATATTTTCATTCCATACGTTTCACATATGGCTAATCAAATTTGACCTCTCACAAGGTCTTTTACAAAAAAAGAAATTGCTGTCAAGTTTGAAAAATATCAATAAATCATTAAATATCAAACACTTACAGAATTTCTAAAAATCATAACCCAAGCTCAAATAATTAATTGGGTTTTTCACATCACGATTTTCCATACCCCAACCAATGTCAAATTTCAAGAAGTAATTGCCAAAAATTGTTGACCTTGCCCCTACACCATACCCTACCAAAAATGGATTTCTAAAGTCTGTTACGGTAGCACGGAAAGGGCTTGTTCCATTCACGTTTGTACCTCCATAAATATTGGTATTGAATCCATTTTTACGAGAAAAAGGTCCTGTCCCTGTCCATGCTGTACCCACATCTGTAAAAGCTATCAATTGTAAATTTTTGAAGAAATTTGCGTAAACTTGTCCTTGATAGAGGTACTTCACGATAGGAATTCTAAGTTCTAAGTTAAATAATAAATGACTTCTTCCCGATAATTTATTGATGTTAAATCCTCTGAGATTCGTTGCAAAATCCAAGAAAAATAAGTCTCTACTATCCTGTTTTGTGGCATTTAAAGGATTATCTGGACTACTGCGGTCTTCTCGATTAATAAAAATCCAATTGTCAACACCGCCCATAGAAGTCAATTGAGGCGTATTTCCGAAAGAATGTCCGCCTGATAATCTTCCTGCCAAAATCATTCCTTGTCCGAATTTGATATAATGTCTGATGTCTGCCGATATTCTTTCAAAACCATCACGAGCAGAAGAAATACCTGTGTAATGGTCAAATTTTAGTTTCATACGAGTGCCCTCCAGCGTATTCACGCCTGTGCTGATGGTATTATCGTAAACAAGTTCTGCTTTTCCACCCAAATAATCAGAAAACAAATCAGGGCTTGATAAATTAGAAGGCTCAAAATCTAAATATCTCGTAGCAGTATAAGAAGTACTGACCGACAACCGCAAATGTGTATTGAACGGATACGCTGCGGCGAGTGTCAGTTTATTGAGGCGATTTTTACCAGCAGGGTCACCTACATTTGATGAAATTAACTTTCTGTCGAACCTCACGCTGTAATCAATTCTCTTTGGCAAATATGAATATTCAGCAAATAAATCAATGTTTTTTAGGTTGAAAGTTGCAAAAGCACCAGCGTTAACTTGGTGATTTTCAAGCAAATCATTCATTTTTCCTGTTAAAGAATAGCCCAAACCTCTGATTGGGTCAACCAAGAAATTTCCGTCTGTGCCATTATAAACAAATGGATTTCCGTACTCGGTAGGACCTTTAATCTTGATATTTTCTTTCCGAAGGTTCTTATTGGCAGTTACTTTATCGCTTCTACTTTTCTTCTCACCAACGGCAGGTTTTTCTATGATTGGGGTTTTGTTATAACTCCCCGAAGGATTACTAAACTGGTAATTATCTGTATCAACTTCGCCGTCCAATAAGACTATTTTAGGTGTTTCTGGTAGGGTATTTTCTGTGCCTTTCGGAGTGGTCTGAGCGTCTGATTTTGAATTATTGCTATTTGCTTGTGTCACTGCAACGCCTTTCATACGGGCAGCACGTGGTGTGTATGAAACTGCCCCACGAGGACTTAAATCTGCTTTTTGCTGATAGTAAATACCTTCATGATTATTGATTAACGACCTATAAACCAGAGCATTAGAACTTGTTGAAATATCAAAATCTGTAACACTATTACGAAAAGCAGTAATTTGTGAAGTAGTAGAATCCCCTGCCACAAGGCGATAAATATTTGTAATTCCTTTCTCATCACTCAGAAAATAAACAGTATTTCCATCTGCCACAATCGGATGACTAATTCCCCCTAAAGAATCCACTAAACGTTTCACTAAATCAGCTTTTGGTTTGCCGTCATGCAAGAAAAGTTTGAAACGATTATTGAAAGTTTTATAAGTGCCTTTATCAACATTGAGCGAATCCTTCAAACGATTTGAAGTAAAGATTACTTTTCCCTCAGACCCTACAAATTGCGGATAAAGGTCATCATATAAATCGTTGGTCAATTGTGTATAATTGTCTCGGTTTACATCATACAAAAACAAATCATTTTGCCCTTTCTGCTCGGCACTGATTATCATTTTAGCACCGTCATCTGAAATATCAAAATTATGAATTTGATTGAATTTCATAGTTTTATGTTTTTCATTTTTACCAGAAAGGTCTTTGTCCGAAATTCCCGTAAAAAGATTAAACCAAACATCACCCTTGCTTTCATAGACAACTGCCAACGAATTTGCTTTTGTCCAAGAAAGTAATGGCGTATTCACGGTTGATGCTTCACTCAATGTTTTGTAGCCAACCGTGAGTAACGTAACGCTTTTTTTAGATTTTATATCCAAAACTTCCACCGAAGATTTTCCGACATTCACGGTAGAATATGCCAAAAATGCCCCATCTGGACTAATTTTAAACTTATTGAGTTTAGTATTCCCGTCAATTTTGAATTCATGTAACTTGGCATCAAATTTAGAACTCTCATAATTGGTACTTACGTTTTCGGCGAGGTTAGTGTAGTAGTCACGCCATTCTCTCAGAAACCGCAGATAAGGCATTCCGAGTGTACTCGAAATACTGGTTTGCTCGTTTCTGATAATACGAGTCAGGTTCAAAATATTAGAAATATTGTCTCTTCCGTTGCGTTCGGCTATGTAATGCCAGATGGATTGCCCTACAAAAACGGCATCTTTTCCATAAACTTGGGTTGGTCTTTTTAATCTTTTTGCAAGAATCATTTCACGCAAATACTCATCCGACTGTGTACTCCAACCTTCTGATATGTAGGCAGTTATTCCACTGATATACCATTCTGGAACAGTCAATAACAAGGAATTTTGGAGAGCGTCCTTCAGGCTTCCACCGTACAACATATCATACACAAAGACTTCTGAAATGTCTCTAATAATTTCTTTTTTGAAAGTTGTATAGTCCCCCTGATAGGCGATTTCGATGCGGGATTTCGAGAGATTTTCGTTTTTTATTTCTTTTTCACTCGAAAAATTCACTCCAACATTACTCTGATAAATGTCTTGTGAAGAGTTATAAACAAAGATTTTTGTTCTGCTAAAAGGAGAATACCCCAAAATTTCAGTTACTCGGTCAAAGTCGGATTCAGCAAATTGTGCGGCAAGCGTTGCCATTTGTTGTCCACCATCATAGAAGTAGACCTCAAAATTCTGAGTCGTGATTACTTGCCAATCAAAAGGTTTGTATTGGATTCTATTTTTGCCAAAAACCTCTTGAGTTGGGTAATAATTTTGTGCTTGAATCTGTTGAAACAGTGCCAGAGTCAAGAATATCAGTAATAATTTTTTCATTGTTTTTAGGAAATCCTTACTCGTTTTGTTCTGAAATCTTATGTGTAGAAAAACTGTAAAAATAAAGTACCAATTTTACCACAAAAGTCTCAAAGAAGACAAAGGTTCATACTAATTCACTTTTGTTTACTTTGTTACTTTGTTGTAAAAAAGAAAGTACGTGTTACTTTTAAATTTACAATTTCTTTTATCACGAAGTTTTCAAACTAATTTTTCTAAATATAACGGATAAAAGCGATTAATATTTACTTCGGAATGGAGTTCTTTTTGATGAATTAAGTGTTCGGTAAAATGTTTCGCCCAATAGGGAGCTAATGAAACTCCTTTTGTACCTAAACCATTAAAAATCCCGACTTGTTTATGAACAGGATGTAAGCCCAAAAACGGACGGCGGTCTTTAGTGGCTGGGCGTACACCCGCTTGCTGAAAATTACAGGTAAATTCATCAGAAACGACACCTTTAAATTTGTCTATTAATTCATCTTTCGCTTCTTTAGTTGTCTGATTATCAAGACATTCCCAATTATAAGTTGCTCCTAATTTGTATGAGCCATCGGGCAAGGGCATCAGGAAAATTCCCTGATTTAGTATCTCATCAAAATAAGTATTTACCAAAGAAATATTCAAGATTTCGCCCTTGACAGGAAGAAAAGGGAGCCAATTGAAATAGGGATTTTTTGTTCCGAGGAAACCTTGACAAAAAATAATTTTTTTGGCTTCGATGTCCTGATATTTTACCGAATTTTCTTCAAGGCAAAGTTGCTCAATCTCAAAAATCTCATCTCTGATAGTTAAAACTTTACTAATATTTTCCAGAAAAACGGGAATATCCAACCAACCAGAGTGCGAAGTAACTAAGCCTCCGAAAGGTTCATGAAGATACGGATTTTGAAGCCCTTTGGTTTTAGTTTGAATATAATCGCCCATGTTGTATTCGGCGGTACGAGCAGTAAAATCATTTTGCTCAGCGATACTTCGGAAGGGGCGGTAGATGGGTTTTTCATAGAGAAATTTAGCAGATAATTCCTCTTCAAGGTTTCGGTAAAAATGCTCTAAAAATTCAGAAATCTCATCTAACATCCAAGTTTTAGAAAGTCTTTTTCCCGTAACAGGATTATAAATCCCAGCCGCTACTTGGGAAGAAGACGGCAGAGTAGAAGCCGAAATAATACAAACTTTTTGCCCTGCTTTTTGTAGAAAATATCCCAAAATAGAACCCGCAATTCCCTGACCCACAAGGATATAATCAAATTTTTGAGGCATTGTTATAGTTGATATTGAATTTTACTAATTGCATTTTTGAAGACAAATTTAGTCAATAATTTAATACCCCTATTCCTAAAATTCATTATCCCGTAAGGATTTAATATTGGTAGAAGAAGCCAAAAAATGTGATTTCATGCAGTAGGTATGGAACATTGATTAATCTACTTTATGAACGAGTGTGAGTACTACGAAAGCACTAATCAATGACTTAGATGCCATTTTGCAAGTTTCCAATCTTCGTCATTATCAATTCTGTAATCAAAAATTTCTTTCCATAGACCATTATCGATTATTTTTTGAATGTATTCATTCAAAATTTCTGGATTATATATTCTCCAAATTAATTCACAAGTATGATTCCAAAAAATACGAGCTAAAAAAAGCCCATTTGGCTTATTTTCGTTATCTCCAATAATTTGATTACGTAAATCATTTTCCAGAAGATTTAGGTTTTCTACCGAATTTGGTAAACCATCATCTTCACAATTATCCAACTCAATCATAATTGAGAAATGCCAAGGAAACACTGCTTTTGGCTCAAAGTTTTTTATTTTGACATTAATAAATGCCATTCCAGAATATTCTTCTTGAATAAATTTAATGGTCTTATATTCTTCATCAGGGACTTCAACGTAATATTTTTTCATCGGGAAATATTTTAGTCACTCCCACAAGCGATACACAAGTAAAAATAACTCATTTTCAAGCAAAAATAGATAAAATACTTAGATTTGTAGAATTAAACGAGATGATTATGACAACAGCAAAAGCATATTTTGAAATTTATAAATCTTTACCGATTTCTGTAAAGAGTAAAGTATTTTCTATGATAATTAAAGATGAAAGTCCTTTGTTATCAGAAATTGAAAACAGCTTAATTGAAGTCCAACAAATGAAGAAAGGATTGAAGTCTAAAAAAAATGTTAAAGATTTAATCACCAGTCTTCGTAATGAATAATATTCATCTTTGTAAGAATAATTACATAATCGTTCTATCTATCACCTCTTAATTCCTAAAACCCATCTTTAACAAATCGTTAACACGTTTGTATCAAAATAAAATCTAAATTGATTCTTCATCTAAAAACTCCATTATGAAAAAGATAATCTACTTGCTTTGCTTAATACTAATGAGTCACTTCGGTAAAGCCCAAAATGTATTCACGAAGATACCTACTCCCGCTCACAGTAATGAAGTTGATATTTACTTCTTACATGAATTACCCATCAAAGAACCGTATTTCAAGACTTTAATGATTGAAGTTGAGGGAACAAATTACAATGATTGTATTGTGAAACTCAAAAAAGAAGCTCAGATTTTAGGAGCAGACGGGGTAATTATTCTCCAAAAAGACGGAGCATATTTAGCTGGTATCGGGATACGGTATTCCAAAAACCTTACAGCAGGGGTGATTGATTCATTGAATGTGGTCAAAAAAATTAAAGTCATTCCTATCAATGACAAAAGAATGAGTGGTGACATCAATTTTGATATTGATGGAAGTATTAAAAATGGGCAAAGCCAAGCACTGATTCAGTATTTTGTTGACAATGTTTTGGATTATGATTTTGGCTTTTTGGTAAAAGATAAATCGTCTCGTTGGCAAGAGAGTTATGATTTGTTTGGAAGACTTTCAAAACGAAAACTGTATGTGAATGACATGAAGCAGCGGAAAAAAATCATATTTTCTTATGGAAATTCTGAAAGTAAACGACCGTCGTTTCTCACAGTTGATAACACCAATATCTATCCTGTTCACACAGAAAAATTAGTGCCAATTGATAACGAAAAGAATCAATGGGCTGAATTACAGGTATTTTGGAAAGATGCCATCGTGAAAAGACAAAGACTTTTTTACGACTCAAAAGATAGGCTAATCATGGCAGATTGGACAAAATTTGAAGGTGGGAAAGAACAACCTTTTTTACGTGTTGAGTACGAGTATTTTCAAGGAAAGGATATAAAGCAGTAAATCAGGAAACAAAGTATTTGCGAAGGTCTGAGAAGTTTCTGAAATTTGTGGAGGAATAACATAAACAGTTTCAAAACAAAAAATGATACAGAGAATTCAAAGTGTATTTTTATTATTGGTCATTCTTGGAATGGGCGTGGCTTGTAGTTTCCCGATTTGGGAAAAAAGTAGTGCTACTTTAAACGAAAAAGCAAGTTTGTCGGCGATGAGCCTTCAACATTTCAAAGCAGATGTTGCACAATCAGATTCACAAACAACAATTTATTTGTTAATATTGGCAATTGTTGCTTCGGGTGTTGCAGCTTTTTCGATTTCACAATATAAGAAAAGAGTATTCCAAATGACCCTTGGCGTAATTAACTCAGTGGTAATTGCTGCCATGTTGGGCTTATCTTTTTACTTAGTTTTTGTGAAAGGAATTCCACTTTTTGATTCACAAAGTCAGGGAAGTTACGAAATCGGATTCTATGGTTTAGCTATTGCCCTATTAGCCAACATGATAGCCAATCGCTTTATCCGTCGTGACGAAATGTTAGTACGCTCTGCGGATAGAATGAGATGAATTTTCGGTACACGGTAAAGGGTGAACGGTAAACGGTGTTTTGCTTCCGTTTACCGTTCACCCTTTACCGTGTACCGAAAATTCACCGTTCTCCGAAAAAAGCTATTTCTTCTTAAACTCTACATCTCCTGCATTCGGGATACTGGCGATGAATCTATCAATTACTCCTTTTGGGGTCATTTGAAAGGTAAATTTTGTATCTTCAAACATTTCTGTTCCTTCAAAAATATCGTAGTGATAAGCATTCAGATTAAAGTTTCTACTATGAAAAGTACCACGTAAGCCCTTGTCTGTCTGATAGATAGAGATTGTCCCGTAAGCAGGATGCTCATACACACCAGCATATTGCTCGATTGGATGCGAAGGCTGAGCCCCTACCTTTCTGCTATCGTGATTTTCTCTTTTATTTTTTTCCTCCGCAACTTTTGCTTCATTTTGCTCTTGGATGTACCGCAAATTCCATTCAGTTTGGTCCAAGTTTAGCAACATTTCAGTAATATAATTCGTGATAATATTCACGAAATAATAATTGGCAACATCAGAATTAGTTGTGATAAAAATTCCAAGAGAATTGTTCGGGAAAACAGTGGTCTGCGAACGATAACCTTCAATTGAGCCATTGTGCTGTCGGCGAAGTTTTCCTTGATAAGTATTGATTGTCCAGCCCATTCCGTAAGTACCAAAACCTAATTCGGGGTATTTTGCCTCTGCTGGATACACCACTTGAATGGGCGTATGAGTTTCTTTTAGATTCTTGGCAGAGACAATTTCTTGCTCATTGAACTTGCCATTTTGCAGTTGCATCAATAGCCAATTCTGCATTTCGGAAGCGGTTGTTTTGATAGAACCAGCAGGACCGATAGCGTCAACATTACTGCCAAAACCTACTTCTTCAAAGTTTTCATTCACCATTTTGTAAGACATCGCATAATCCGCACTTCTGAAAAGTTCGTTATAATCCAAAACTGTCGTCTTCATGGCGAGTGGATTGAGGATTTTTGTCCTGACGTATTCTTCCCAAGTTTTCCCAGAAAGACGTTCAACCAAAACACCAGCCGCCATGTACATCAGGTTGTTATACTGATACTGTGAAAAAATTGGTTTAGAAGGCGTTAGGTATTTTAAACCACTAAATATTTCCTTCCGTGACTTTGTTCCGTACAACCAAACCAAATCATGACGTGGCAAACCCGTACGGTGCGACAATAAATCTTTGGCGGTAATCATCCGAGTAGAAGCATCATCAAACATCTGAAAATCAGGCATATACTCTCTCACAGGTTTGTTCCAGTCGAGCTTACCTTCATCTGCTAAAATCGCTAAAGCAGTAGCCGTGAATGCCTTTGTACAAGAAGCAATCGGGAAAATTGTGTTTGTTGTAACGGGCAATTGTTTTCGAGTATCACGCAAGCCGTAGCCACTCGAAAAGTAGTATTTTCCATCTTTCACTATCGAAACTGCACAGCCTGGAATCTTCCAATTGGACATGGTTTGATAGATAAAAGCACTGATGTCATTAATGGTATCGGCTTGGGTAAGTTGCTGATTTTTCTTACGTTGAGCCTCCAGATTTACACAAAATACAAGGCAAATTTGAAGAATTAGTAGTAGTTTTTTCATTTTGAGTTAGTAATTATTAGCGGAAAATCAAAATCTCACCCCTTTCGTGAGGGTTTTGATTCTGCAAAGGTACATATTAGAAGTGATGTAAAGTACAGAACCATCATCTCCCCAAGCACAGTTGGCGGTTGGTTCACCAGTGTCGATTCTACCTAATAGTTTTCCTGCTGGCGAAATCACTAAAACACCACCTGGACCAGTCGCAAAAAGATTACCTTTTTCATCGATTCGTAAACCGTCTGGCAAACCTTTCAATCCTTGTTTTGAAAGTTCTGTTCCATCAAAGAAGATTTTGCCTTTGCCCACACTTCCATCTGGATTTACGGGAAAAGACATAATCACGGGTTGGTCGGGGTCGGACTGTGCAACATATAATATTTTTTCATCTGGCGAAAATGCTAAACCATTCGGGCGAGTCATATTTTTGATTACAGCAGTCACTTTTCGGTCTGTTCCTATTCGATAAACCCCAAAAAAATCAATTTCCCTTTTAGGGTCATTTTCGTGTTTTTCTAAACCATAAGGTGGGTCTGTGAAATAGTATGCACCCCCAGAATGTTGAACAACATCGTTCGGAGAATTGAATCTTTTTCCCTCGAAATTATCTGCCAGAGCGTATTTTCCCCCACCCGTAAGAGGCATAGCAGTTACCCGACGGTCGCCGTGTTCGCAAGTGACTACTTCCCCTAACTTATTGATTGTCATTCCATTACCACCTGGTTCATAACTGTAATAACCTTTACCTGTATAGCCAGAAGGTTTCAAGAAAACACTAACTCCTTCTGTTGCTGACCATTGATAAGTTGTATTAGCAGGAACATCTGAAAAAATTAAAAAGCCTCCATTTTTTACCCAAGCTGGACCTTCCGACCATTTGTAGCCAGAAGCCAAGACTTCAATTTTAGCATCTGGAGCAATTAGCTTTGCAAAAGATGGGTCAATCAGAATTGTATTTCCAATGGCTGGATAATTGGTTTGTGTTTTTGTACTCATGAGTGAGAGGATTAAGACTGAGAAAATGAGTTTTTTCATGGGGGATAATTTTTACAAAAATATCGGAAATTGTAAGGTTGTTTGTATTTTGTGAAATGAATTTCAAATTAATCAATGGACACCTTTCTCAAACTTCGTAAAATTTTTATCATAATCGCTCTTCTTGTGACTCTGGGAGGGGTTTATTTGCATTATGTCAAACAAAAACCGCTACTTTGGGGCTATCATGAATTTTACTATACTCCGAGTAAATATAAAGCAAAACTCAATAGATTAGCCCTCATCAGGACAAAACTTGAACCTAATCGCCCGAATCTCAATCGTATTTTTGTCAATCATTTCTCGAATTTAATGCCATTCTGGTACGGCACAAGGTACTCTTTTTACGGACAAACGCACACACCAGGCGAAGGTTCGATAGCCTGTGGATATTTTGTAACAACGGTTCTACAAGATTTAGGCGTACCGATTGAAAGAGACAAATTAGCCCAATTACCTTCCGAAGAAATGATAAAAGAATTAGTAGCAAAAAAATCAATTCAAAGATTTAGTAAATATGATATTGACGATTTCCTACAACGCATAAGACTCTCAGGACAAGGACTTTACATTGTAGGATTAGATACTCATACGGGTTTTATTTTGTATGAAAACGAAGAAATTCGCTTCATTCATGCCAGTGGAAGTTTTCCGTTTGCTGTAGTAAATGAAAGAGCAAAAGATGCTAAAGCCCTCCAAAAGTCCATTTATAGAGTAGTCGGAAAGGTCTCGGATGATAAGGCTTTTTTGGGGAAATGGGTTAGAAAGACGGATGCTCGTTTATAACTCCAACAAAATAGACGCTCACGCTCGTTTATAACGAGAGTGCTATCACTCAGCGTTTATAACGCTGCAAAAATCAACATACTGATAATCAATTAATTACATTTTATTTATAACCACTCACGCTCATTTATAACACTATGTCTGACCAATACAAAATTGCAAACCCCGAAGGAGTTTATTTTTTAACCACCACTGTTGTTGACTGGATTGATGTCTTTACACGCAAAGAACACGCATTGATTGTAATGAATGCCTTGAAATATTGCCAAGAGCAAAAAGGATTAATTTTACACGCCTATTGTCTGATGCCCAGTCACTTACATTGGATTGCTTCGGCAAAACCAGGGTGTAATTTGTCAGGAATTATTAGGGATTTTAAGAAATTTACTTCTAAGGAAATTGTAAAAAATATCATCGAAAACCCTGAAAGTAGAAGAGATTGGATGTTGAAACGCTTTGAATATGCAGGCAAGTTTTTACAAAGAGTTGAAAATTATAAATTTTGGCAAGATAACAATCAGGCTAAAGAATGTGTTTCTGTATTGTTTACAAGACAAAAATTAGAGTATATCCACAATAACCCAGTAGAAGCAATGATTGTTGATGAAGCCGAAAATTACGTTTTTAGCTCTGCCAAAGATTATTCGGAAGGTAAAGGATTTTTGAAGATTGATTTGTTATTTTAGTGGATAGCTTTTGCAGCGTTACAAACGCTGAGTGATTGCCCCACGCTCACGCTCGTTTATAACGAGAGTGGACTCACTCAGCGTTTATAACGCTGCAAAAAACTTGTTGGCTCTGCCAAAGATTATATAGAAAATAAAGGATTATTGAAGATTGATTTGCTATTTTAGAAGATAGTATTGGCAGCGTTACAAACGCTGAGTGAGTCCACTCTCGTTATAAACGAGCGTGAGCGTGGTTTACTATGCTGTGAAAACGAAAATTTTTAAGCTAAGTGTTGAAATAAAATATTAAAATAAATGAAAAAAACTATTATTATATTATTAGTAACAACGATGAATATGTGGGTCGAAGTCAATGCCCAATCACCTAAAACAACAACTAAACCTCATTTTTGGTTGGGAGCAAAATTAGGTATTGGAACAGCCAGAGATGGTTCTTTGGTGTTTTCAACTCCAGCAAGTTTTACTTATAAACCCTCATTTAATGGTGGCTTGGCATTAGGCTATCACTTAAAAAAAGGAGTGAGTATAGAAGTAGATGCTCTTTATTCTTACAAAGGAGTAGGTTTTCAAATTTTCAATCCATCTTTGCCAGATATATACGCTTCCAAAACATCTCATAACATAGAGGTACCCTTGTTATTAAGTTTTGCCTTAGACAAAAAAGAGAAGTTTTTTTTGCAGGCTGGCCCACATCTTCAAGCTCAGTTGTCTCAATCTGGTACAAATGTCACAGAGGAAGACAAAAAAGCAATAGAGGCATTTACAAAGCAACCATATAATCCAGCATTTTATAATCCTGTTTATATAAATACTGGGGTTGTTTTGCCGTCTATTTCTGGGGGAGAGGTTGGTTTTGCATTAGGAGTTTTATACAAACCAAAACCAAAATTTGGCATAGATTTACGCTACGTAGGCATAACCAAATATCGCTATTCAGAACGCTCTTTTATGCTAAGTGGAAATTATTATTTCTAAAATAATTATCTGTATTTATGCTTTTGCGGATTTTTTACCCCAGCTCACACTCGTTTATAACGAGAGTGTAATCACCCACGCTCACGCTCGTTTATAACGAGTGTGTACTCACTCAGCGTTTATAACGCTGCAAAAACCAAAAACCCCAAATGTTAAAAAAAGAACGTTTCCAAGCTCTATTGGCATATTTTACAGAGAATTTCCCCATTGCTGAAACTGAATTGGGTTATAATAATCCTTTTGAATTATTGGTGGCGGTGGTGCTGTCTGCCCAATGTACCGACAAACGGGTCAATATGGTTACGCCGCCTTTGTTCGAGCGTTTCCCTACGCCAGAGTCGCTTGCCAGAGCAGAATTCGACGAGGTTTTTAAATACATTCGTTCTATTTCTTACCCCAACAACAAGGCAAAACACCTGATTGGTTTGGGACAAAAATTGGTGGAAAATTTTAATTCGGAAGTGCCAAGTACAATTGAAGAATTGCAAACGCTGCCTGGAGTCGGACGGAAAACGGCAAATGTGATTGTTTCTGTGATTTACAACCAGCCTGCCATGGCGGTAGATACCCACGTTTTTAGGGTTTCTCGGAGGTTAGGATTAGTCCCGATGACTGCCAAAACTCCCCTTGCGGTAGAAAAAGGTTTAGTCAGGCATATTCCCAAAGATTTAGTACCTGTGGCACATCATTGGCTCATTTTGCACGGGCGTTACGTATGTGTAGCCCGCACACCCAAATGTGCAGAATGCAA
>JAAFJL010000066.1 GCA_013298865.1 Cytophagales bacterium
CGCACGCAAGGGAGTACAATTGGACATTGCCACCCAACATTCAGGCGTGAGTATCAATGATTTAACCGATGATTCGATGATAGATGAACTCACAGGAAATGCCGTATTTTCGGGTGTACCAGTGAAAGTTTTTAGGGGAGATATGAGATAACTCTGTTTATATGATTGGTAATTGCAGATTCAGCTTTCACCCAAATTGAGTATATTTGAAAAAATAATTGACAGAATAATGATACAAGATATTTCAATAGAGAATTTTAGATGCTTTGACAAAACTGAAATAAAAGGTTTTTCAAGGATGAATCTAATTACTGGAAAAAACAACTCTGGGAAAACTTGTTTGTTGGAGGCTTTGTATTTTGCTATTTCTGAAAATGATAAAGAAACTATAAAAATAAGAGAAATAGAATTCAAAGAGTTAGACAAGAATCAAAAAAACCCTCTTCTATTTAATGAAAAAGATAATAAGATTAGCTTTTCCATCAAATTTATTACTGATGATAATGAATTAAAATTTGTAGAAAAACTCTACCAGTTTGATGATTTTTGGAGTTGGCTTTCTTCTGAAAATATTATAAATAAGAGAAATTTAAACCTCATTTTAGATAAAGATAGGCAAATACCACAAAGAAAAAATCTCGTAAAACTAATTGATGATGCTAAAATTAATGGATATTATGAACAAATTTTGGATGCAATCCAGTGTATTGATGAGGAAATATTAGATATTACGACATATGCGAGTTATCCAAATGATTTGTTTATTAAGAAAAAGGGGAATTCTTCATATTTAACACTTTCATCTTTCGGTGATGCTATGCAGAAAATTTTACGCTATATATCTGTATTTCCATTGAATGGTGAATTGTTCTTCTATAATTCACTAGGTTTTCTTTTAATAGACGAAATAGAAAATGGCATCCATTACACCGCTCAAAAAGAAGTTTGGCAAATGCTTTTTAAATTGTGCCAACATTATAACGTTCAATTATTTGCCACAACGCATAGTCGTGAAATGATTACCGCTTTCGAGGAAGTTTGTGAGGAATTTGAGGGTGAAGGGGCTTATTTTGAAATGGCTCGTCACGCTAAAACCAATCAAATTATTGGCATAAAGCATGAAATTGCTACCCTTGAATATGAATTAGAAACCAACACCGCTATCAGAGGAGAATAATGAAAAACATCATTTTAGTAGAAGGAAAAGACGATAAAGCATTTATTGAATACTTAATACAAGACGTTGAAGTTAAACCATTTTCAGTTGATGTTTTAGAAGGATTAAGTAAAGATGCTTTGTCAAAACGGTTGGACAGTTTGAAAACAGGTTTCCTCAAAAACCCTTTTGAAAAATTAGGCATTATCATCGACCAAGATTCATTTATAACAGAGGAAAGATTGGCTTTTGTAAATGAATGTTTGCAAGGAAATTTTAATGTACAACTATCTGATAATCAAATATTTGCAAACCTTGAAATTGATGAAATCCCCTTTCAAATTGCCTGTTATTTTGTGAATGTTGATGGAACAGGAGAATTGGAAAGTTTGCTTACAAGAATCAAAACGATACCTTCACCTTACGCTGATTGTCTTCAACAATGGCAAAATTGTTTATCTGAGAAGGTAAGCCAAAAGGAATTTGATAAACTCTGGGTTCATTATTATCTAAAATACGATACCGCCACACATCAGCAAAGACAACAAGCTGGAACATACTGTACGCTTGAATACAGCCTTAAAGCAAAAACGCATATTTGGGATTTTGATTCCCCTGTTTTGGATGAACTGAAAGGTTTTTTGGCTTTGTTTGATTAGCATAAATCCTATTGCCATTATGAAGCTGTTTAAACTTTCTAATTCGGTTTACTCAAAAAGATATTTTTTACAATTTGCCAAATCAAAGAATTTGAATCATCAACACTTTTTTAATAACTATCAAAATATTTAGATACGAAAACTCAAAACAAATCTTACAAAATCAGAACAACTGATTCGGATTTTTGGGTTGCAAATTTAGCTCTAACTGGTCTTAGTTTTTCCTAAGACCTAAAATTGAGAAGAGCATCTCGCTCATTGTATGGGTGGAGAATATTATTATTTTGAGTAATTACTTAGCAACAATGCTTTGAACATTAGTTTCCAATGGTTGTTGGAGGGGCGAAAACCCAACAACGATATCCTAAATTTACGGGACTATACACATATTAATGCAAAACCTCCCCTCGAAGCGTCGAAAAATTCGATACTTCGAGGAGAGGTTGAAAACAATTACAGATTAACATCCCTGTTAGTGAGCCATCAAACCGCTTTTTCAAAAGCCATTTTAATCCAAGCAATTACTTCCTGGTCAATTTCGCTTATATCAGAAAGATTGATTTTATGTGAACAAATACCATCTGGTTTTTCGGCTTCTAATTTGCCCGTAGCTTCTACTCCTTTTAAGTTAAAGCCTATTTCAAATCTTGTTTTTGAGGCAGGATTCAAAATGATAAATTGCTTTTTGCGTCTCAAACTAACGTAGGCTTTCTTGGGTGCTATTTCAAATTCACCGCCAAAGTTTTGAACTTCTGCAATGAGTTTATCATAAAATGCTTTTAGGTGTTCCTTGCCTTTATACTGACTAACGATAAATTCATTTGTATCATTTGAAGAGTCAGCATCAGAACCCAACACTTTCAGTGCAATTTCTGAAGCATATCCGTGGGTGATGCCATGTGTTTCTTTCAGGAATTTAACGATTTCTCCATGTTTAGCAAGACTTTGGTTTGCGATAATAGTTTTCCATTCTTCAAAAGAATAACCAGTTTTTTCTTTCAAGTTTTCGAGCATTGTTGATACAGCCTTTTCCATTTTGTTAAAATTTTTAAGTTTTGAATATTTTTTTAGATTTCATTTTGATTACTCTCAGGAATGGGAAATTAATAAAGTAACACTCTTAGACTGATTATTTTTTGTTTAAATTTTTTATCTTTTTCTGCGAATAGTATTGATCTATTTAAAGAAAAAGATGGGACATTTAAGCGAAAAAGAAGCGTAGAAAGAATGTTATTTTATTGAATTCCCATTCCTAATGTCTTATGACACTACAAAGTTGGGGTAACCGTAAATGATAAATCTTGTCATAGGACAAGTAATTCTTTTTGATAAAAATTTTTACTCACAAAAAAACGCTTAACTATCTGTTTGATAATTAAGCGTTTTGATGTCTTGTTGCCTTTGCTTCTAAAAACTATTCGGAACTATCTTAGTTTTTTCAACCTCCTCAACTTTAGTCTATCGAATGCACTATGTTCATTTTCTATTTATAATAAATTGATTATTAAATAGTTAATTTAAAAATTATTCCATAACACAGAACGAGGTTGAGAATAATTATGCTCAAATTTACTTCTCCCGAATCAAATCCATCAATTGTTCCGCAGACATTTTTCCACTACCTTCCGAGCCTTCCAATAATCCGTCAGCTAAATCTCGCTTGGTTTCATGGAGTTTCAAGATTTTAGACTCTACGCTGTCTTCAGTTACGAATCTGTACACCGTTACTGGGCGTTGTTGCCCCATCCGATGAGCCCTGTCTGTTGCTTGGTCTTCAACCGCAGGATTCCACCATGGGTCAAGATGAATGACATAATCGGCGGCTGTTAGGTTCAATCCTGTGCCTCCAGCTTTCAAACTTATCAAAAATATGTCGCCGTTTCCTCGCTGAAAATCATCAATTCTTTCTTGGCGTTGTTTGGCTGGCGTACTGCCGTCTAAGTATTGATATTTGATGTTTTGGGAATTCAAATACTCCTCAATAATCGCCAAATGCTTTGTAAACTGACTGAATACCAGAGCTTTATGCTTGTTTTCAATGAGTTCCTCCACAATTTCTCCGAACAATTCTAACTTAGAACTATTCAGTGGAATTTCAGGATTGACCAATTTTGGATGACAACACGCCAAACGCAAGCGGGTCAATTCTGCCAAAATTCTGAAACGCTTATCTTGCACATCTCCCGCATCAGACTCAATCCGTTGAAGGGCATCTTGTCTGACGGATTCGTAAAACGAACGTTCTTCGGTGGACATTTCTACGTTCAGGACTATCTCAGTTTTGGCAGGTAATTCGTCCAAAACTTGATTTTTACGACGTCTCAGGATAAAGGGTTTTATCAGTTTTTGGAGTGCTTTTCTACGTTCTAAACTATTATTTTTTTCAATCGGAATCGCAAATCTTTCATTAAAACTATCATGACTTCCCAACAATCCAGGGTTGATGAAATTAAAAATATTCCACAATTCACCCAAATGGTTTTCAACGGGTGTTCCTGTGGTGATGATTTTGAAATCACCATCCAGAGCCATGACCGTTTTTGAGCGTTTGGTGGTACGGTTTTTTATCGCCTGAGCTTCGTCCAAAAGTATGGTCGAAAATTTAGTTTGTTTAAATAATTCTTCTTCTGTTTGAAGTAAACCGTAACTCACCACCACTACATCAAATCCAACTGCATTTTGTAATAAATTTTTGCGTTCTTGGGCGTTTCCTGCAAATAAAATCAGGTTCAAAGTTGGAGCGAATTTGAGGGCTTCTCTCTCCCAGTTTCTACAAACACTCAACGGTGCTACCACCAAAGCGGGACCTTGTTCTGCCCGTTGCAACAAAATGGCTAAGGCTTGAATCGTTTTTCCGAGACCCATGTCGTCCGCCAAACACGCCCCAACGCCCCAATGCGAAAGCTGCGAAAGCCACTGAAAACCTTCTTCTTGATACGGACGTAATTCTGCCTGAAATGTACTCGGAATTTCTGCCCTGACAGAACGCACATCTTTTAGCCGTTGGATGTTTTCTTTCCATGCTTTGTCGGCTTTGAAGTTTTTTACTTCGTCTGACAATTCCTCTAAGGCACTCGAAGCCAAGATGTTACCTCGCATTTTATCATCCAAAACGGCTCGCATCGTTTGGAGATACTTGCGAAGTTTTTCGGTAATGGCAACAAACTGACCATCGGATAATTCTACAAAATTGCTTTCACCGTTTAGCTTTAGCAGTAATTCTTTAAGCGATAAAACCAATCCATCATCCACTTTTGCCTCGCCTGATACCTCAAACCAATTATTTTTACTGGTAATATTCATTTTCAAAGTCTCGAAATTAATATTACCCATCAACTTCAATTTCTGACCTTTGGGCCATTCTATCACCAATTTTTCCTTCCGTTTTGGTTCTTCCAATTCAATCATTACGTCCAAACAATCCTCGGCAGAATCCAACATCCATTCGTAGGTACTGCCTGATGTTGATATGAGTGTAGGACACATTTCTTCCACTTCTTTCAAGGCTTTTAATTCCTTTTTCAAATCTCGTTTGGTCTGTGAACGTACACCCTTCACGGTACCAATGATATTCTCTGACCCCTTGCCAGGTTTGAGATACGGGGCTTCAGAACCAAAAGGTTTTACGAAAAATTCGAGATGAAAACCGTCGTTTAGCGGATTCAAAAGTGCATAAATCCGAGTGTCCGATTTTACGACTGGTAGATTATCAATTTGCTCATCAAGATTACTCTGAATGGCAATTTGTTTAGACAAAGGAGCTAAAGATTTCAATAATTTCTCCTTGCCCGAACTTGGAATACTCAACGATTTTTTACCCCCAAAACTCTGTTGAATTTTCAGGTGTAAAGGTGTGATTTCAAAGACTTTATAACGGGTTGCGGTTTCTTTTACGATGAAAGTTCCAATGTTATCAAAATCATTATCGAAGCCAATTTGTAGGCTATTTTTATCTTGCTTGATTTGCAAAGACACATCACCTTTCACTAAAGACAAAGGTAAAGACGTAGCCCCACCCAAGAAAAGATAGGGGTGGTCAACTAAATGTGGAAGACTTTCGTCCCAATCAAAACGGTACGAAATACTACCATAACTGCCCCAACCCGTAGAATATTGTTCTTCTTTTAGTCCTTCACGAGCCACTTTATAGTCTTGCGGACTGGCAAAATCAATGTCATTGTTCGAGAAACGTTTCAAGGCAATGTTTCGCCCTGTGGACCAGCCTGTTTTACCCAATTTTTGTTCGACGGGTTGTAAAAATTTTGATTTAAAATCCACAATCCAAGCCAAACGTACAGTTATCTCATTACCAATTCCACCCTTTTTATTTTCGAGGGAATCCGCTAATGATGTCAGCACGGTTAGGCTTCTTTCCCAATCCTCGATGGCAGGAATTAGATTTCCAAGTGGTTCATTACCAATAACTTGATTCAATTCTTCCAAACGCTCAGCCTGAGACTTGGATAATCCTCCACTGATATTAGCTTTACGCTGAATGTGAAAAAGTACCTCCCGTTCTACCAATTTAAAACCACAGGCTTGGGCATTTTCTAACATACTAAGCACCTGATTTTTTTCAAAAGGAGTTTTGGGAATATTAGAAGAAATACACAAAAAAACGTAGCTACTAAGGGTATATTCTGGATTAAAATTATGTGTCCCTAAACTTCGTATGGCTAAATTATCTTGATTTCTGAAGAAATGAGACAATGCCCCTATCATCAGTACATATTTCTGTTGTTCTGGGTGAAAATTCTTCTCGGCGTATTTTATATACTCATCATAGAAACTCAGTAATTTACTTTCATTGGTTTTGGCAAGAGCCATTGCATACCCAAACATTGACCATTCAGAAGGATAGCCTTTCTTTTTATTCAGCCATTTTTTCCAAGATTTTATGGACTCTTCATAGATTTTTACTGCTTCTTCGTACTTTCCGTTCATCACTTCAATCAAACCCCAAATTGCCAGTTGGCTATAATCTAAAGACGTTGCCTTTTTGAGCGATTTTTCTAAGGCTTTGTGTTCACCTTTCAAAAGCTGAATCGTCATGACACGGTATTCGTAAATAGAATCTTTGGGTAATTTACATTCAACCCAAAAGTCTAAATATTCATCAATTTCTTGCCAAGTAGTTAATTTCTGAGCAGTAATTGCCCCCAAAGCAGCTTGTGCTACGGAGGTTGTGTATAGTTTTAGGTTGCGATAATCCCAGCCAAAATGATTAGCTTCTACGAACAACTGAGCAAAGAATTCATCAGGTTTATTTTTCAGGACATCAGACAAATATTTGGCATCATTACTATAAATCGCCATTCTGAAATCACGCACAATCCGCTCATTATACGTATTGTCGTAATACCAACGATTGGGTAAACCTGCTGGAAATTCTGCTTTAATTCTATTAATAATTTCCTGAAAATCAGACTGTTGAGAGGCTTTTAACATCAAGAATTCTCTAAATTCATTATCTTTAAATTGAATCCCTCCTTGGTATTGCATATTCACCAAAATGCTTTTTTTAATGAGCATTTCACGTAAAACCATAGCTGAACTTGAATTAAAAGCCTTATCATTTTCATCTTTCATTTTCATTTTTGAAAGAAAAGAAGAAAAATCACTGGCATTATTAACGCCTGTATAAAAGACCGAGAAAACTTTGAGAATATTTTGACTACTTTCGTTCAGAGAATCGTAAAGGGCTTGATGAGTCATTGGGGAAGAGATTTGAGTAACGTTCTGACAAAATTATACACAAATTGAGGCTTTTTTTGTTTTGATGAATGAGTTAGCTTGTCCCAAACAAATCATCTAATATAATTTCTTTTTGAATAAGGGCTTTTGCTTCGGCATTTGCAACGATGTTACCCGATGTTATAAAAGTACAAAAGAGCGTTTTTTTGTTTTTAGTAAAATGATTAAATGCAGCCATTTTTAACCGTACATCGTTTGCATATTCTTTGGTTACAATAAAAGGTTGCTCGTTAAATTTTATTTCACAAATGTTGATTGCTTTGTCGGCTCTATCAATAACCATATCAATTTGAGCACCTTGCATTTCTTCATTTCCTTTATGAGACCATGCTGAGACCGAATAATTCATACCATTCAGCCCAAGTTCTTTTAATATATTTTTAGCATGATACATACAAACATTTTCAAATGAAAGACCACTCCATATTTTCCACTCTTGGTTATTTGACATATTTATAACTGCCGTTTTCTCTTTTCTAAAATTAATATAGTATAAAGAATAATTGTCAATTACTTTGATGATAGCTTCCTTAGATTTCTTTGCGAATGGTGTTTGTGTCTTTACAAATCCAGAAGTTTCTAATTCTTCAATTACAGTAGAAAACCATCCTCCTGATTTCATTTTCAATTTATGTAAAAGGGCTTCTCTGGTCAATCCATATCGATTTTTAGCTAAAATCTCAACGACTGTTTGATGTACTCCTCCTTCTCCAAATAAGGATATAAATAAATTTTCAAACTCCTTAAAAAGCAATCCATCTTGATTTAATATCAATCTCGAAAGAGCCATTTCTGGAGTTTCATCTTTTCTTATTTGATTCAAATAGTGTGGTACTCCACCCAAGCCCATGTAAAGTTCGGTAATATGTCTTCGGTTAAGTACTATATTTTTTTGTCGGAAGAATAATTCAGTTTCTGCCAAAGTAAAGGGCTTCAACACTATTCTTTGGGTTACTCTATTGTATAAGCCACCTTTACTTTTTTCGATTTTCTGAATCATCCACGATGATGCTGAACCACAAATAATGATTACTAAGTCTTTTCTGGCTGATGCCCAACCATTCCAAAAACCCTCGAAAGCGGTTAAAAATCGAGATTTAGCCGTAGCCATCCAAGGCACTTCATCTAAGAAGATTACTTTTTTAGTTTTTTTCTTATGATTGATTATCAAATTTTTCAGCATTTCAAAAGCCTCAAACCAATCCGTCGGGGTTTTTATTTCCAAATGTGAATTAGAAGCTAATTTTAGATTAGAGGCAAATTGACGTAGCTGTTCCAACAGAGTTGCGTTAAACAAACCACTTGTTTCAAATATCAAATGATTAGCAAAGTGTTCTCTTACTAAATAAGTTTTGCCTATTCTCCTTCTACCATAGATAGCGATTAATTCACTCTGGTCTGAATTATAAGCCTCATCTAATATTTTTTTTTCTTGAATTCTCCCTATCATGTAATTTATTTTACGCCAAATGTATCAAAAAAAAATACATTTGGCGAATTATAGATTAAAATAACTCGCCAAATGTATAGATTTTTAGTTTAAGCTATAGCCCAATCGCCCCAAATTGGAATCTGGTGCGAGCGGGAATTAAGGAACGGTGAAACAATAACTTATAATTTTTATGCGACTTTTTTAAAGCTATTTTCATCTACTTTTTCATTAAATAGCGGTGCTATTCGCTTCAAAAGTAGCGGTTCGACGTTTCGATAAAACTATCATCAAAATAGCCACCTTAAAATTTTATAAGTTATTATTTCACCGTTCCTAATGTTCCTACATTTTAATTTTGGGAAGGAATTGAATCATTAATCTGGGGCAAATACCCCGCCCTAAAGGTTTCCACATAGCTAAAAGGTGTTAGCACATTTACTGCTTGATTTTTGTCAAATTCCAGCACTTTCGTATAACCACTAAAAGACCATTCATAAAGGCTTTGTTGAAACCATAAATAGGCTTTGGGCGTTCTATCCAGATTTACAAAAGTGCCATCGGGTAAAGTCGTTAAGGTTTTTTTGAAAGTCTTTTGTAAACCATTTTCATCTAATCTTTCTTGATGAATCAAGGCATCAATTACATCTATTTTGGTATTTTCTTCTAAAGCGTATCGTTCTGCATTGGCAACTAACCAAAGGTTTTTGAATCGTTTAAAATCAGGATGACGACAAAACCCACAAGGACGATGACCTGCTGCAAAAGCCGTAGCCTCATCTAAGAAAAATAACTCTGTCCAACGATTAGGAGTCATTACTTTTCTCTGGAAGTTTTTATATTCCAACGCACAAGTTATCCAGTATTTCACAGCGTGGTTTCTTACAATTTCCTTGTGTGCGTTGTGTATAACGCCTCTATTGCCCGTCCAAGCACCACGTTCTGGTGTAGCAGTGAGCATACTGAAAGGGCTAACTCTATTTTGTAAGGACATCAGTTTTTTGTGGATTTTCTTGCTCGCCCCAAAATTGGAGCTTGGGGTGAGCGGGGGTATTACTTTTTTGTCAAATTTGTACCAATTCTCTTCCAATCCTCTGACCACCAAGTATATAGAATTTTCCCTTTGATGCTATTTTTACTAATAAAACCAAGGTAACGGCTATCTTGTGCTTTATCACGATTATCTGATATGAATAAAACGGAGTCTCTTGGAACAACTAATTCTGGAATATTTCTTACTGTGGAATCAATCAAATTGCTTCGATAAATGGAAATATTCTTGCCGTTTACCAATGTCTCACTATATTCTGTTATGACCTCTTCAGGATTTTCATCTGAATTAAAACTATTTATTTTTTCTAATGCCAATTGGCTTCCATTAAGAATAATATGATTATCTCTGATTTCAAATCTATCTCCTTCCATTGCCATAATTCTGGAAATATAGAGCGTTTCATTTTCTGCAAAAGGTTTAAAAGTTACTAAATCACCATTTTTGATTTCTTTCAAATTGGCAGAGAAATCCACTCCGATTTTATCATCGACTTCAATAGTTGGTGCCATAGAAGGAGTAGGAATACTAAAATATTGTGTTCCAATGCCAAATCTTGAAATTTGGATAGGTAAAGTCTTAATAATTGTCCAAAATATAACGCCAAAAGCTACATAAAAATACCATTTATTGTATTTCTGTAATTGATAGTTTTGAAGCCGTTTCGCAATTCTGAATGAATCAATTGCAAGTAAGATTTGAACTAATAAAAATAATCCTGTTACCAAAATAAGTACAAAGAAAGAAACACAAATACCTGAAACTCGAAAAAGAATAATAATGGCAAGAATAAAACTTAGACCTACCAAAATCCCTTTCCTAAACTGTCCATTGTAAAAATACCCCAAACCTGGAAATAAAAGATGCCCTAATAGTGCTAAAAGTGGTTTTCTTGGTGATGATTCCATAGTATTTTGAAGTAATAATTGAGCTTTTTAAAAAGTGTAATCAAATTATACTCACTCGCCCCCCACTCCGATTTGGGGTGGGTAACGGCTTTGCGTCTCGGACGCTTTAAATTTACAAAATGCGTCAGAGATGCAAGACCGAAGCCAGCCCCAAATTGGGGTTTAGGGTGGGTGGAATTTATTATTTTCCCCAAATTGTACCATCTAATTTTGCCAATCCTCCATAGCCACCTAACCATATACTACCTTCTTCATCTTGAAAAAGGCAATTAGGATTACTTATAGGTAGTGTTCCATTATAAGACTGAAGCCTTTTTACTTCGTTTCCTTTATAAATATGAATTCCTACTATCCATTCACAAGCCCATAATTCATCATTAATTTTATTATAAGTAATATCATTAATTTGTAAATATTGATTAATAATCTTTACTTCGTTCTTAACATACTTAAAAAGCCCTTCGTCTGTTCCAAAAAATATTCTTCCCTCTTTTTCCTCACAAATAGACTTGATGTTACTGTTATTACTATTTTTATTAGGTACATCTATATGATTCCATTCCTTGCCATCAAATCTTATGATTCCTGACGATGTTCCAAACCACAGAATGTCATCTTTGTCTTGTGTAACACAATTAATATAATCTATTAATTTGTCCTTATCCTTATCCAGATAATTATACCATTTTTCATTTTCGTATTTTAATATCCCCCGACCTGAAGTACAAAACCAATAGCTCCCTTTTCTGTCTTGAAAAATTTTACGTATTCTAAATTTATTAGGTTTTTTTGAGGGTGAATATTCTGGTCCAGGTTCACTTATATTTTGTTTATTCTTTATAACTTCTGTATTTACCTCTATTACACTAACAACCTTTTGAACAACTATATTTTTTACCAATATATTATTCCATTTTTTACCATCAAAAATATATATCCCATCTTCTGTACCCGCCCATAAATTATTACTTCTATCTTGAAAAATGCAGGTCACTAAATTTGAAGGTAAACCGTTTTCAATTGTATGTGATTTTATTATTTTGCCACTCTTATCGTAGTTCAAAATACCTTTGGAAGTCAAAGCCCAAATGGCAGCATCCTCTGCTTGAATTACAGAATAAATATGATATTCATCTGTAAATATCTTCCATTTTTGAGAATAAGCAGAAAAATCAGTATATAAAATAGATATAAAAAGTACACAAAGTACAGATTTCTTAGATTTCATTTTTAAGTTTTTTTCATTTTTGCTTTTGTAATCCGTAGCAGACAGAATATTATATGCAATAAATACTAATTCATAAATAATTGATTGCCCTTATCCTCAACCTCGGTCTGTGGCACACAGAACGTTTATCTTATCTATAACAAATTGATTATCAAATAGTTAATTTTAAAAATTTCGTTCTTTGTGCCATAAAACGAGGCTGAGCAGGTAAAATCTTAAAAAGGCATTTCTAATTCCTAATTTTACATTTTCAATTCCTAAACTCCTATCTTCAAAACCACTTGTGATTTATCAAATTTTGAGATTTTTTTGTAAAAATCAACTAATTCTGGATAAACGATTGAAGGGAATTTCCCTTTATTTCTGACAAACTTGCGGATATAAATCAGCTTGCCGTCTTTTATTTGACTCTCCGACTGGTAGGTGCCAAACTTTGTCTCAATCTTCATTGGTGATGGCTGGGCTTCGATACTCAGGTTCTTGGGTAGTGTATAAACGACAGTGTCTATTTCGGTATAAGCATTGATGAGTTCCACTTCGGATTCACGAGTTTTTTCTGAAATTGGAGGAATGTAACTCACCGCAGACATCAAGTTCGGACTCAGAAACATCCTTGTTCCACTCTTAGCGGCACATTTACGAACCATCAAAGATAGTTTTACTCTCGATTTCGGGATTTTGAGTTTTTCCTGTGTAATCGTATGCTGATTTAATTCAAAACTTGGAATATTAATGTGTTTGTAAAGAAACTTCTTTTGGTCTTCTGCCCCAACTTCCATGGCAGAAGCGTAGTCGTCTTGCAAAATCCCTGAATACGTTTCTTTGGCTTCGGCGGTGGCGTTTCCGTCTTCGGCAAGGTTCACATCAACTCGTTTGGTTTGCCAATTATCTGCCGACATATACCGAGGCGTATTCACCAATTTTCCGCCCTGTGGTGTTGCCAAAAGTGCCTGACGATTTCCCGTAAAATCACCCATGTAACCAAAAGGATTGTTCTGCGAAGTACACTCCAACCAAATCGTGTCCGCCTTCATGGGTACGCAAAGAATCACATGGTTGAACTGGTTCATGGCAGGAAAATCTGCCAAAATTTCGGGGGCATCGTCTCCTGCACGCACAGAGGTATAATGCGACTCAATTCCGATGGCTTTCAGCAATGCTTTTCCGTAGTTAGACAGTGCCTTACAGTCTCCGTAGCCCTTTTCTGCTACGTATTTTGCCTCGAAAGGCTGCCAACCACCAATCCCCAATTGTATGCTGATATACCGAGTTTTCGATTGAAGATATTCATAAACTTTCTTGATTTTCAGGCTTGGGTCGGTAATATTTTTTGTTAATTCTATCACTTCTTGCTTCACATTTTCGGGCAGAATATCCCTGTTTTCTCCGAGAATATTATCAAAATCTCCCAAATCTTTCCATGTACGCATATCGCCTCTGTATCCTTGTACTTCAAACTGTGTCGGGGCAGTCAGTACACCAGGACCACGCTTTGCCCACTTCGGCGAATACGGTTCTTTTTCCCCAACTTTTACATTTTGTACCATCCATAAATAGCTTTTTCCACCATTTACATCTGTGATATTGGGTTTGCCTATACCATTCATTTCCTTGTATCGCATATCCAATCCTGCTGGCATGGTTACTTTGAAGAAATCTTGCTCGATAGCCAAATCTTCAATATCACTATGTGGAAACCATGAGGGGTACATCATCATATTTTTGGTCGTGATTTCGTATTTGAATTCTACCGTAAATGGATAATTAGCGTATTTGAATTCACATAATTTATACCGATGATCTTCAAAAAGACTAAAGCCCGAAATGGCACTATAATCTTTGATGTCGTCTTTCTTGAGGCGTTTTACTTTTTCGCCTTTTGCGTCATACAAAGCACCTTCGATGTCATTGATTTTATCGAATTTGTCATAAAAAACTGGGGCGTTTGCATAATCTTGACCCTGTTCGTCCAAAATCGTGACAACATAGTGGACAGTTTGGGTGGCTTCGCCCATGTTTTTCACATTGAAAATAGTTTCTTTCATCCGCATCACGGCATGAGCTTTTTCTTTTAAATCAGCAGGAATTTTGGCAGCATCCCATTGAGCATCAGCTACTTGAAAAGAGAGAATCGTAAGGAAAGTTAGAAGAGCTTTCATGTAAGTGTATGGGGTTAAGTTTTGTTAAGTTTTAATTTAATAAGTTGAAAAAATAAATATTGCTGTGGCTGTGGTGTCAGTTTCTCAAAACTGACACCAAGTAATCCGAAAATCGAACATCAAAAATCGAACATCTCATCACAACTTTTTCAAAACGACTTGTTCTGCGTGTTTTTGAACAATTTGGTCGAAAAACTGGCTAAGTATTTCATAATCTTCTGCTGGGAAAATGGATTTATTGAAAACAATTTTGCTCGAAATCCCCAATGTGCCATCTTCATTCTTAGCGACAACATATACAAAAGAACCTCTGTTTTCAGGCATTGCAATTTTGCCACTTTTGGGCAATTCCTCAATCACATAGCCATTCGGGATTTTGTATTTTGCAATAAAAGTGTCTGTTTGCAAATACGTCATATCAACTGGATAATAGCGATTGTTTTTCGGGAAAATATTCTTGCTTTCACCAGACCCCAGCATTGGATTTAGGTACATACGGTCGCCTGCAATCGAGACGGCTTCTGTGATTATTGTTTCGCAATTAACTGTTGGTGAGTTAGTTCCATCAAAATTTTCTAATTCTATTTTGGTATCTTTCCAAGTAATGCGTTTCTTTTTAAAATCTTCGATGAATTTTTCTTTGCCATCTTTTATCAATTTCTCCCTCAACGAAATTCCTGCATAACCCGAACCTGCAACCTTTACACTTCCTTTCAAACTACCTTCGGTGTCCAACTCAACATCAAGTACTGTTGTCTGGCTGTATCGTTCTGTATTGGGCAAGGTAACGATTCGTGGATTTTTCTTATTGACCAAAAAACCTTTGCCATTCAAACATCGCACTGGTAATACTCCCGCAGGTATAAATGTGCTGGTAGCGTCCAGTAAAATGTCTTTCCCGTCTTCTTGGATATGGGCAATGGTATAATTAAATCTATCCATCAAAGCAATTTCTTCGCTTATTTTTCCGTGGGTTCTTGTACTCAGAATCAATGGGTTAGCATCGTAGCCCAACTCTCTCAGTAGGCGTACCAACATTAAATTGATTTCGGTACTGTTGCCTGTTCGTTTGGTGTAGGTTTTTCCCAAATTCTCTTGGACGTAAATACTGTTTTCACCGTTCCAAGTCATGTAATTTCTGAGGTAATCGTAGGCAACTTTATAGTCTGGTTGGGCGGTAGTAGCTTGGGTTTCAAGGAGCGGGGCTAATTTTTTAGCCTCATCGAATTTCCCAATCTGATTCCCAAAATAATCTGCTTCCGAGAGTGTCTTCGCAAGGTCTGCGTATGTGATGGAATATTTAGTTTCTTGCAGGGTATTTGGGTTAGTAAAACTGGCTAATTCAAAATCTATATTGGCAGTATAGTCACGAAGCGTCGTCACGAAACTCTCATCTTTTAGTGCAGGTGCATCCTCTACGGCATAGCGATAATCCGCCGAAAATTCTTCTTGTGTACTTTTCCAGAAACGGGTTTTATAACTGGCGTTCTCATTGATTTTCAGAGGAATATAACTTTGGAGCGTAATCTTAAAGTTCAGATATTGAGGAATTGAATAACGGATTTCACTCCATTGTGTAGGGATTTCTCGTTGAAAATACCAAGTTGGCAAAGAATACCAAAGTGGTGAAACAACCCGATAATGATATTCAAGAACTGACCCTTCTTTTACCTGTGGAAAAGCAAATTTGATAACCCGTGTATTGGCATCATATTTCTCATCGAAAATATCTTTTTTATCCAACGAATAAGTCTCCACACGCCCATCAACAAGATTGTAAGTCACTGCTTCTAAGTTCTTTATGAGTTCAGTTTTGTCATTATCTCCTTTTACCGAAGAATAAGGAATTGCGATTTTAGCAAATTCATACCCTGATTTTTTCAGGATTTTTATCCGCATAATTCTTTCTGTTTCTTTAGAAATACCATCCTCTGCCAGAAATATAGTTTTGGCATAATCACAAAGCACAACTGCCTCCGCAGAGGAGTCTTTAGCATAGATTTTTTGCTGTAAATCTGTTATTTCTACCTTACCAAATTCTATTGGGGCAGGTTTAGAAATCTGAGCATTTACAGAGAAAATAGATAGGAAAAAGATGAGTATTTTTATACTGTATTTCATTGATATTTAAGTGAGCTTACAACCTTTTACACGAATAAAGGGTCATGTATGACATAGATATTTTTAGTTTATTTCATCTTTTAAAAAATGATATGAAAAGGATTTCAATAATTTCTCTGACGCTTTTCACAATGCTTTTTTCTTGTAAAAAAGTGAGTGAAACAACTCCACTTTCTGATTTTCCTAACAATGTAGGCAACCATTGGCGATATGAATTTCAAAGCACTGACCCTGTTACAAAGAGCTATATTGATGTTGACATAATTGGTACTGGAAAACTGCCCAATGGACAATTAGCAAAAATTTGGGTTTATAGTTTTTTGAATTTTAGAGAAACAAATTTGAGTTTTAGAGATACAAATTATGTAGTTTCAGATGATAAAAATGTAATAATTTATACGAATCCCTGCCGAACTTGTGCGAAACCACAACAAATGCCTTATGAAAAAATGAAATATGTGTTACCCCTAAAAACAGGAAATTTTTGGCTCACTCCATCAATTCGTGATACTACAAAGGTTTTGGCAAATACAGTTTTAAAAGTACCTGCTGGAAGTTTCAAGAACACTTTTGAACTCTCAAACAAGCGTGCATACGTAACAAACTCTTGGACTAATAATACCATTTGGTTTACTCCAAACATTGGTATTACAAAATTAAAGCAGTCACAATTCGATTTAGGACCTCTTCCAACCAATGGAAACTGGGAACTCATTGATTATAGTTTGAAATAATTACAACTATTTGATAATCAGATAATTACAGAAAATTTTAACACAATTACAGCAATTTCTTTTCTGGAAAAAGACCTCGTAAGAGGTCAAACATGATTAACCATACGTGAAACGTATGGAATTGACACATGAGCGAATTCAACCTCGAATGGGGTTGAAGCCACAGGTTAATCCATTTTTGGGGTTGTGTAAAAAGTCTAAAGTCTATGAGCGACCGTCGCTCGGTTAAAAGTTTTAAGCAGAAATATTATTCTGTAAAATTGAATATTTCCCAATAATATACCTTAGAATAAGATTTCAAAGACTATTACGGAATATTATTTGGCGGAAAATACTTTCAACTTTTGACTTTAGACTTTTTACACAACCCTCGAATCCTTATTTTTTCTTCAAAACAATCTGTTCTGCGTGTTTTTGTACGATTTGGTCGAAAAAGTTTTTAATCAATTCATATTCATCCGTAAAGAAAACGGTCTTCTTGATATTGATTTTACTGGTTATCCCAACCTTTTTGCCGTCTTCACTTTTACTGACAATAAATGTAAATTTCCCTCCATCGTCTGGAAGCGAAACCTTCAAACTTTTGGGTAATTCTTCTACCACGTAACCTTCTGGGATGGTATAAGAACCAATAATGTATTCTTCAATCGGAGACGCTAAGTCCACAGGGAAATTCCTTGTCGGGTTTTTGAATGGATTTTCGTCTTCGCCTTCGCCAAGCATTGGTTTTAGGTAAATTCTATCGCCTGCTACATTGGAGGTTTCACTGATTACTGCCTCACATTTCGTGACTAAAGGTTGGTCTGCATCATTAATATTTTCAAGGTCTAATTTGGAGATATTCCACAAGGAGCGTTTTTTCTTGAAATTTTCTAAATATTTATCTTTCTTATCCTTTCTGATTAAACCTCTTTCTCCATGTGCAGCATACCCCTGATGCGAAATCGTGACCTCCCCTTTCATTTGTCCTTCGGCATCCATTTCAAGGCTCATCACTACGGTACGGCTTTGTTTGTCTGTGCTTTTCAAATCGACCCATTCACCGCCCAATTCATTTACCAAACGCCCTTGTCCGTTCAGACATCTTTGCGGAAGAGTCCCCATTTTCAGCAATGGTTCAGTAGCATCCAAGAGTATCTTTTGTTCACCAATGGTCACTTGTGCAATCACATAATTGAATTTTCTTTCCAATACATAACTATCCAAAACTCGCCCGTGGCTACGGGTACTTAGCACAACGGGGTCAACCGTGATTTCCAATTCTTTCAGTAAAGCAATCAGCATCATGTTAATATCTGCCACATTTCCCGTTTTGATTTCATGAGCTTTCTTGAGTGATTCAGTCACGAAGAAACCCTTGTCATCGTTCCAAGTCATTGTTTTTTGGATATATTGGTAGGCAGCAGCTAATCTTTCTGGAGCATCTTTAGCTGTTTTTTTGATATTTTCAGCAATATCCTTGATGAATCCCCTACTTTTCAGTTGCTTCCCGACACGCTCATATTCCATCAACGTTTTTCCGAAATCCGCCCAAGTAATAGAGTAATATTTTTCCATTTGGTTTGGAAAACGAGTAGCCGCCAATTCAAACTCAATTTTATTATTGTAGTCGTCAATGGTGGTAATAAAGGGTTCTTCTTTGATAGCAGGAGCATCTTTTACAGCAAAACGGTAGCTTGTTCCAGGGAATGATTCTCCGCTTCCCAAATTAAAATTTGATTGAGTTATCTCATTGATTACCAGAGGTTCATAGCCCTGATTAATCATTCTGAATTGGTAAAAATTAGGTACTTGAACACGGTATTCGCTCCAAACCGTTGGGATTTCTTCTTGGAATTCCCAACTACGAATTTCAGAATCAAAATCAGAGATGAGTCGGTAAGAAATCTCGACAATTGAGCCTTCTTTTACACCCGACATCGTGACTTTCTTGACGGTATAATTATCTGATTTTTTATCATCAAAAATTCCTTCTTTGTTCAGTTTTTCAGTTACCATTTTGCCATCAACCCAATTATAAGTTGCTCCTTTCAAGGCATCTACATAGTCACGTGCTGTCTTGTTTTTACTTTGAAACATCGGAATGGTGAAAGTAGCATAATCGTAGCCCGACTTCTTGAGAATTTTTATACGACGAATTCGCTCGTAATTTATCTTTAGCGAACCTGTCGAGCTATTATAAGAGTAGCTCGCCTCACAGAAATCAGCTAAAACAACGGCTTCGGCAGAAGAATCTTTTTCGTAAACTTTAGATTGGAGTTCTTTGGGGTCAATTTTTCCAAATTTAATGGGAGCGTCCTGAGCGATGATTTGGATAGTGGTTGACAAAATGAGAACAAAAAATAGCAATAATTTCTGAGTAGAAAAATAGTGTTTCATAAGTGGTAAAAATTGTTTTAATTGAAAAGTTAATTGTTTACCTAACTTACAAAACCTTTTTTAAAAAATGAAGGTTTTTTTTAATTTATCGGTTAATAGATGAAGATTTTTTTAGATTGTAGCTTATTTATCTCTTCAATAGATAAACTAAAATAGGTTAAGTTCAAAAATCCATTGTTACATCCAATAAGGAATGGGTAAATGAAGCTGTTTAAACTTATTCCCTTCGTTGTAAATGGTTTTGTAATTTGGCAAAAAAACTCTTATTTTGTTCTTGGCAAGATAGCATTTGTGTTCTTTTTTATGTTAGAACTACAAAAGCAATACAGGCTTACCTTACCATTTTATTTTTATAGAAAAACAGTTTATTTGTATATACTTTAGGTGGCACTCAGAACAGAATTTAAAAATTAACTATTTGATAATCAATTCATTGTAAATAAGAAAGTTGTATTTGCCCCCATAGTCGTCAGGTTAGTAACATCGGAGATGTTTAACCTTTGGGTACAAATTTGACAAAAAGTAATATTTCCCTCTTAGGAATGGGAAATTAATAAAGTAACATTTTTGGACTGATTATTTTTTGTTTAAATTTTTCGTCTTTTTCTGCGAATAGCATCGCTATTTAAAGAAAAAGAGGGAAGATTTAAGCGAAAAAGAAGCGTATGAAGAATGTTACTTTATTGAATTCCCATTCCTTACATTCCAACACAAAAAATCTTCATTGAATCCCCCAAAACAACCATCATGAAAAAAATTCTGACGCTAATTTGCTCAATAATTACATTGCAGGCTTCGGCACAAAGCATTGACCAAAAACTATTTGATAGTATAAAATGGCGAATGATTGGACCTTTTCGGGGTGGACGAACCGTTGGGGCAGTGGGTGTACCACAGCAACCAAATGTGTTTTATATCGGTGTAAATAACGGGGGTGTCTGGAAAACCACAGACTACGGACGTACTTGGAATCCGATATTTGATGACCAACCTACGGGGTCTGTCGGGGATGTTGCGGTGGCTCTTTCTAATCCAAATGTGCTTTATGTGGCTTCTGGAGAGGGAATTCAACGCCCAGATTTATCCGTGGGAAATGGAATTTATAAATCAACCGATGCAGGGAAAACTTGGGTAAATACGGGTTTGCCAGATGGTCAACAAATTGGCGGATTGGCAATTGACCCAACGAATGAAAACATTGTTTTTGTCGCAGTATTGGGGCATCCTTACGGAGCAAATACCGAAAGAGGCGTTTATCGAACTGTCAATGGAGGTAAAACTTGGGAAAAAGTACTCTACAAAGATGAAAATACTGGGGCAATTCAAGTAACAATTGACCCTAAAAACCCAAAGAATATTTATGCAGATTTATGGGCTGCTCGTCAGGGTCCTTGGGAAAATGGCTCTTGGCAAGGTCCAGAAAGTGGCTTGTACAAATCAACGGATGGAGGTACAACTTGGCATAAATTAACGAAAGGTTTACCAACCGTTGAACAAGGTTTGGGCAGAATCGGTTTTTGCATCGCCCCAAGTAAACCAGATAGATTATTTGCTACTGTTGACTCTCCTGTGGGTGGAGGCGTTTTTCGTTCTGATGACGGAGGAGAATCTTGGGATTTAGTGAGCCAAGACTCCAGAATTTGGGGAAGAGGTAGTGATTTTGCCGAAGTAAAAGTACATCCTACTAATCCAGATATTGTTTTTAGTGCAGACGTTGATACTTGGAAATCAGAAGATGGGGGGAAAACTTGGAACGCTTTTCGGGGGGCTCCTGGAGGAGATGATTATCACCGACTTTGGATTAACCCCAATGACCCAAATATCATACTTTTAGCCTCTGACCAAGGAGCAATTATTACTGTAAATGGAGGCAAAACTTTTTCGTCTTGGTACAATCAACCCACGGCTCAGTTTTATCATGTTAGCACAGACAATGCCTTCCCGTATAATGTCTATGGTGGGCAACAAGAGAGTGGTTCGGTGGGTATTACGTCTCGGGGAAATGATGGAATTATTACTTTCAGAGACTGGCATCCTGTTGGGGTAGAAGAGTACGGTTATGTAGCCGCAGACCCGCTTGATCCTAATATTATTTATGGTGGAAAAATTACGAAATACGACAAACGAACTGGACAGACGCAAAATATTGCCCCCGAAGCCGTTCGTTCTGGCAAGTATCGGTTTATCAGAACGGCTCCAGTTTTGTTTTCACCTGTCGATAATAAAACACTTTATTTTGCAGGAAATGTTTTGTTTAAAACCCAAAATGGAGGAGATTCTTGGGACGTTATTAGTACAGATTTGACAAGAGATAAATATGACGATATTCCTGAAAGTATAGGGGTTTATCGGACAGAGAATATGAAAAAAATGGCTCGCCGAGGTGTGATTTATGCCCTTGCTCCATCGCCAAAAGACATCAATACGATATGGGCTGGTACAGATGACGGACTGGTGCATATTACGAAAGATGGAGGCAAAAATTGGACGAATATCACACCTCCAGCCCTAACTGCTTGGTCTAAAGTTTCGCAAATTGATGCAGGTCATTTTGATGCAAACGTTGCCTACATTGCCGTAAATCGTATCCGTTTGGATGATATGAAACCACACATTTATCGGACAAAAGATGGCGGGAAAACTTGGCAATTAATTACAAAAGGGCTTCCGAACGAACCAATGAACACAGTTAGGGAGGACCCAAAGAAGAAAGGTTTGCTTTTTGCAGGCTCTGAAAATGCCGTTTATGTCTCTTTTGATGATGGTGATAATTGGCAAACTTTACGACTAAATATGCCTGCTACAAGTATCAGGGATTTAGTGATAAAAGACGATGATATTGTCGTAGGGACGCACGGAAGAGGTTTTTGGATTTTAGATGACATTACTCCTCTGCGACAAATCTCAACGGATTTAACCCAAAAAGAAGCGATTTTTTACAAGCCCCAAGACACATATAGAGTACGTTTTAGTACCTATCCAGATACGCCAATTACGCAAGAAGAACCACAAGGGCAAAATCCGCCAGATGGAGCAATCATCAATTATTACCTCAAGGAAAAAAGTAATAATGTGGTAACGCTTGAGTTTTTGGATGCTTCGGGGAAATCAATTCGGAAGTTTTCGAGCGATGATAAACCTTATGAATTGCCTGATTTGAATATTCCATTGTACTGGATTCGTCCGCAAGAAATATTGTCGGCAGGGGCAGGATCGCATCGTTTTATCTGGGATTTGCACTACGCACCCTTGAACCTACCACCAACCTATCCGATTTCGGCAGTTTATAAAAATACTGCCCCAGATGCAACTTCTCCTTGGGTTTTACCAGGAAATTATACGGCTAAATTGACTGTAAATGGAAAAATTTACACACAAAACTTCAACGTAAAAATTGACCCAAGAGTAAAAACTGCTCCATTGGATTTGAAGACCCAACATGACCTATCACTTGCGTGTTACGAGGGTAGAATCAAAGTTCAAGCAGCTTTATCTGAAATGACAGAGATGCGAAAAAGGATAAAAATGGCCCAAGAGGCAATGAAACCTTTCGATGAAAAAGAAGCCGCATTAAAAAAGCTCGACTCAGGGTTGGCAACTGTACATAATATTTTACAAGATGCTGACAGTAAACCAACTACTCAAGCCGTAGCAACGGCAAAAGAATTATTGAAAACTTTGGGGAGTTTGTGATAGTCTGAAATCAGTTCTCTTGTTTTTATGTCTGATAATCAATACATTAGATTTTATTTTCACTCAAAACAACTCAAAAAAATGGTCTTAAAAGTTATTGAAATTCTGGCAAGCTCAACAAAAAGTTGGGAAGATGCCGCCAATAATGCCGTAAAAGAAGCCTCAAAATCAGTAAGAGGCATTCGTTCAATCAACATCAATAACCAAAGTGCGATTGTTGAAGATGGTAAAATTTCAGAGTTTAGAATTAACTGTAAAATTTCGTTTGAGATAGAAAGATGATGTTTGAAAAAAGAAATAAAAAATCCCCTCTGAAAAAGAATCAGAGGGGATTTTTTTGTGTAGTTTTTTAATATCTCAACCTACGGATTTCAAAGCCAATTACTTTTTCATTCCTAAAAACTGCTTATAACTGAGCAACTGAATACCTCTTTTTTGGATAAATTGCTTTACTTTTTCATTAGTAAAAATAGTCGTTATGTCTTGTCTTCCTTGTGCAACGTCCTCATAACCAATGTGATATATCGCTCTTAGTTCTTCATTGTCTATGCCTGGGTGTTCTACAAAAACGTAGGATTTACTGTCTTCTAATTTATCAAGCATCTCAATGAATTTTTGGATTTTTTGGTCAATATTCAAGCCTTTTTGGTCGAAACCAATGTAGAATAATTGAAAATCTTTCGGAGCGTCAACATCAACCATTTCGAGTTTATACTCTTTGCCTAATTTCTTGGCAAGTGCTTTCACTTCTGCCGTAAAAGCAGTGCCGCCCATGTGTCCAGAAACATGGCTAAGGCGTGGAATATATTTCAAAGCCATCTCAATTTGAGCCCGCATTTCTTTTTCAACATCTTCAATTTTCCAATCATTTTCTATGACCGATTGTCGAGGATAGTTTTTATTCGGAAATAACATTTGGTAAAAATATCCATCCTTATTTCTCAGACTTGGGGCATCTGTCAGAGGTCGCCATTTGATATTATCCCATTCACTTGTGATAGCAAAATGCAATCCGACATCAACCGTAGGGTTTTGTTGCAATAATTTCACAGCCTCTGGAAACCACGGCGAAGGCACAATGACCTCAATAGAAGTTTCGATTCCTTCGGTATAGCATTTAATCAGGGCTACATTTCCTGAATGCGAAAAACCCATGTCATCTCCACGGATGATTAGCTTTGGTCCTTTATTCTGAGCCTGTAATGCACTGATTGATAGCACAGTAAGCAATAGTATGAGTATTGTTTTCATTGGATAGTTTTTTTGGAAATATAAGGATAAATTTCTTACAACAAAGTAAAGGTATTTCCCGAATAGGTATTGGATGGTTTTTTTTATTTTTACTAAAAAAAGAAAATGAAATCATTTATTCAAATAACCAGAATTGATTTATCTAATGAGTTTGGAATCAGTATTGTTGGTGATAGTTTTTTGCCGCATATAGAATCCATTTCAGTTCCTTATTGGTTAGAACATATTATTGAAAGAGGGAAAGGAAACTTGGCTACCATGCGAACAGAAAAATCAATTTCTGAAGCATTGATTGCTCCCGTGTTGATGGCAGTACAAGAAATTTTTCATGATAAAATTACGGTCTATTCGGGTGAACCTCTTGCAACAGAAGAGTTGTCAGGTGTTTGTGATTTTTTGATAACTAAAGACCCTATTGCCTTTGACCCACAGGGAGGGTATTTTATTTTGGTAGAAGCCAAGAAAAATGATTTGCTTTCAGGAATTCCCCAATGTGTTGCAGAAATGTATGCCGTTCAGGTATTGAATAAAAATGAAGATACAGTCTATGGATGTGTTTCAACAGGTTTGGAATGGCTTTTCATGAAATTAGATAATAAAACAGCAATGACTCATCCTAATGTTTTTACGATTTCCGAAGTAGATAAGATTCTGGGAGTTTTTGGATGGATTATCAAGTAGCACCTACGTATCAATCGTACCACGGATTCCTATAGAAATATACGGATAAGGACCAAATATTTTATAATCGACACTTTTAATTTGATAAACTTCTGATTTTAAGGCTAATAGCCAACAGCCAAATGCCGACAGCTACTTAAATTCATTTCTGAGAACTCACCAATTTTTCCCGATAAAAAATCATCGTTTTGCCAAAAAAAGGAATGCCTATATACCCTCTCACATACAGCGTCTGAGCATCCGTCAGCCGAACTTTTGAACGATAGGTACTACCACTATTTGGGTCATAAATATCTCCGTTTACCCATTCATTTTTTCCATCAAAGACCAAGTTTTTCAACAAAATCATTCCCAACCATGTACGATTCCGAAGGGTAATATCTGGATTAGATTTATCTTTATAGGATTCCATTGGAGGAGTATTGGGTGGACAGTAAAACCAAACCATTTTACCAAAATACTGGTTTTGTTGTTTGTAAACTTCCACTTTCAAATCCTTTGCTTCAGAAAGCCATGTACCTACGATGGCATCATGCTGGATTTGAGAAAATGCAGTTTGATAAGTCAAGAATAACAAGAAAAAGTATCGCATTGTGAAGTTTTTTAGCAAATTAACAATGTTCTCCCATAACAGGAAGTCGGTTAACCGACATTTCTAAGGTAAAATTTTTCCATTTTCGCAACTATGAACCTCTATTTTTCGTTTATTGATTTACACAAACTAAAATCAAAACACATGAAAAAATATGCCCACAATTTAAGTTATATGCTCCTGATAATGAGTGTATTATTGTTTTCTTCTTGTGAAAGAACCGATGATTCCGTGGCTGTAAAAGGCGATACACGTGACAGTGCATATTTATTTTCACAAGAAGCCTATCTCTGGAAAGATAATCTTCCCGCAATTACAGTTTTTAAACCAACCGAATCTGCAACGCCCAACGACGTAATGAAGAAAGTGAGAACTTTCAGTCCGACACAGAATGGTAAAAATGTGGATCGTTGGAGTTTTGCGGTTGAAAAAAAAGTATGGGACGACGTCGTGGCAGGTGATAATCTTGATGCGGGTTATGATTATCAATTCCTGACAACCACTGACACACGGGTTTCGATGGTACATTCCAAATCTCCTGCGGGAATTTTGGGTATTCAACGCTCTTGGAAAATCCTGAAAATCAATGGAGTAGATGCAATTTATGAAAATGCTTCTAAAATTAATACTGAATTTAGGAAGACGACCCAAGCTCTTACTTTCTTGAAACCCGATGGTAAAGAAGTAAGCCTAACGCTTAATGCTGCCCCCTACAAGCAAGACTATATTTTGGGGCAAAAAATCATTGATGTCAACGGTAAAAAGATGGGTTATTTTGTCTTTGATTCCTTCTTGGGTGATCAGACTGGTCAGTCAACGGTTACGCAATTGAACACTGTTTTTGCCGATTTCAAACAAAAAGGCGTTACCGAATTGGTAGTAGATTTGCGTTATAATGGCGGTGGATATATCAGTGTTGCAGAACAATTGGCAAATCTAATTGCTCCATCTTCTGCCACAGGAAAAGTACTTTTTAGTACAGTTTACAACAGTAACCTTTCAAAATATAACTCAGCAACTTACTTTAAATCAGTAACTAACAACCTGAATTTGAGTAAGATAACATTTATCATAACTGGAAATTCGGCATCGGCAAGTGAGCTTTTGATTAATGCTCTTCGTCCGCTTACAACCGTGAAATTGATTGGGTCAAACTCTTATGGCAAACCCGTTGGATATTTCCCGATTCCTACCGAAGGCATTTATGTTTTTCCAGTTTCGTCTAAAATCATTAACTCGGTAGGCTTTGCCGAATATTACGAAGGTTTTGCACCTGACAAAAAAGTGATTGATGATTTGACAAAAAACTTTGGCGATCCAGAAGAGGCTTGTTTAAAATCAGCGATTGATTACTACAAAACGGGGATTTTGGCATACACTGGCAAAGGCAATAGAATGAGTGCAGAAATCGAAGAAGCGAATCTTTCAGCAGGAAAAGATAAAATGAGAGTAAGTATCGGAAAGATGCCGAAGTAGAATTTGATAAAAAAGTTAGAAAAAAGCCTCTCTGAAATAACTCAGAGAGGCTTTTTCTCTTTTATGAAAACCCAATTACCTCAGAGTTTTTTGTTAGTTACCAACAAAAAAGAGATTGCCGCTCAAACAGCAATCTCTTTAAATATTTTATTAAAAAATACGCCTATTTACAAGTAGTCAATATTTTACTCAATGTCATTACATACGAATTATCGTTGTCCTTTTTAGCCAATTCAATGCCTACTTTGGCATCTTCTTTGGCAATTTCACATTTGCCTAATTTTTGTGCAATTTTTGCTCTCAAAGCCAATGTCCAATATTGTTTATCCTTCTCTACAACCTTGTTTGCCCATTCCATTGCCTGATTCAAGTCTTTACCGTTTTCGAGGTAATAGTTGGCTGCCCCTTGCAATGTTTCAATATTAGCATCCTTATCAGCCGTTTTTGCCTTAATCTCTGCCATAATAGTTTCGCTTGGATCTTGGGCAAGTTTAAACTTTACTTGTGTGTTTTCCCAAGTAATCACAACCGAAGCACTCGTTGGCGTAAAGTCGCTGAAACCCATCGTAAAATACTCTTCTTTGTTCATTAACTTCTCAGCTTTCACATTGAAACGCATCAAATCTTCCGCTTCCTTATACTCATAAACACCCCATTGTGCGGCATTTTTAGTGATGATGATTGTCCACTCCATAGCATTTGGAATGGTAGCGATACCATAAGTACCCGCCGAGATTTTCTTTCCATCAATAGTCATGTCTTGTGATAAAATCAAACTTGGGATTTTATTTGCCCCCGTTCTCCAAACTTTACCATAAGGAATCAATTCAGCTCCAAACATTTTACGTCCTTTCAGTGCTGGACGAGAGTATTCGATGGTGGCTTTGCCTAAACCAATTTCTTGGATAACGCTTGCACTGGGGCTTGCATTAGGCGTTTTTATTTGTGCTTGGGTCAGTACGCCCACAAATAACAGAGATAATGTAAAGAATAATTTTTTCATTTTTTGTTGATATTTTGTTTAACCGCAAAGTTATACTTTTTATACCGACACTTTTATTATTTTGAATATTTTAAATATATCAGGGATTGTTAATTCATTCTTAATCAGATACTTATATAGTCTTTTTCCATGAGTAAAAAGATTTAAAGTATCTTTTTGAA
>JAAFJL010000067.1 GCA_013298865.1 Cytophagales bacterium
TTTCTTGTTTAGCTTTTTCAATTTTCTTGTTTTCATTCTTAACTGCCAAGGCATTAGCCGAAATCGTCATGGCATACACAAGGCGTTCTTCCTGTGTCAGGGCTTTTTTATCTAATTCGTCAATTGCGATTTTTAGCCATTCTTCATTCCAAAATTGAGGATATTGCGTTGTGCTGGTTGCCTTATGTAAATTTTTCATCGTATAAATTAATTTATCCAAATCAGTCTGAATATCAGCAATTTGCGTGTTAAATTTATCTAATTCTAAGGTTATAAACGTAAGTTGCTCATCAATTGGTTCACCTTCTTCGTTCCTCAAAACGGCAATATTATGATAGCCTTTGATATTTGGTAAAATAGATTTAGCCAAAATACCAATACAATAGATGCGAGGTAATTTTTCAAACGTAAAATCACCTTTTTCTACGAGAGTATTGAAACGGTACAAAGCGTAGAATTTCATGCGTTGAATAAACTCTGCATAAGCCCCCATTTGCATTTCTACGATGAAATGGTTTTCGTTTTCGTCTGTACAAGCCAAGTCGTAAATACCACTCCGACTATCTTTTGTAAGTGCTGAAATATCATTTTTAACAAATTTGACTTCTCTAATAGGCACTTGTGAGCTAATTAAGGCTTGTAAAGCCTTTTTCAAAAACCTGGTGTCCGATTCATTACCAAATGTTGCCTTAAACCCGTAGTCTGAAAGTAACGAAATGAACCGTTCTTTTTCGTTATAAAACTCATTTTCCATCGTGTAATTTAATCATTTTCAGCTACGATTTTTGCCTGATACTAAAATTATCGGTGTCCTTTTACTTGGATAGTAGTATTCTATCCGTTGAACTACGATACCTTTTTTCTTAGCCAAATTTACAAACTATTCTGGTAAATATTCATCGCTACTGGCAGAAAGATGGTCTGCACCGAGCCAATTTGGAAAAATCTGATAATGTTTTTCTTTCACAGATTCCAAAATAATTGACCTTAATTCACCTAAATTATCGCTCTGTTCTGCCGAAATAAATACTGTTTTGGGCTTTTCTACATCAAGATATGTTTTCTTTAATGCTTCAATAATATTTTCTTCGTCCAATTCCCAATCACCAGATTCATGGTCTCTTAGTTTGTCTATCTTATTGAAAACCAGAATCATACGTTTATCCCCTGCCCCAATTTCTCCTAAAGTCGTATTTACTACCTGTACTTGTTCTTCAAAATTCGGATGAGAAATATCTACTACATGGAGTAAAATATCGGCTTCTCGTACTTCGTCCAAAGTTGATTTAAAAGACTCAATCAACATGGTTGGTAGCTTTCTGATAAATCCAACGGTATCAGACAATAAAAATGGCACAGCATCAATTGTCATTTTACGTACGGTGGCATCCACTGTGGCAAAAAGTTTATTTTCTGCAAAAACTTCTGCCTTCGCTAACTTTCTCATTAGCGTTGATTTTCCAACATTGGTATAGCCCACCAAAGAAACTCGTACCATACGGTCACGACTTTTGCGTTGGGTAAACGACTGTTTGTCAATCTGTTTTAGTTTTTCTTTCAAAAAAACAATGCGGTCATTCGCAATACGACGGTCAGTTTCTAATTCTTTTTCACCTGGACCACGCATACCTACACCGCCACGTTGCTTGCTAAGGTGAGTCCACATACGGGTTAGGCGAGGCAAAATATATTGCTGTTGTGCCAATTCCACCTGAGTCCGTGCTTGTAGGGATTGAGCCCGCATAGCAAAAATATTCAGAATCAATAAAGAACGGTCAAGTACCTTAATTTCTTTATTCAATTTCTCGAATTCTGATTCAAGATTTCTAATCTGAACCGAAGAAAGGTCATCATCAAAAATAACCATATCTACATCATTATCAATGCAATAGGCTACAATGTCTTGAAGTTTTCCCTTGCCGACATACGTTTTATTATCAGGACGTTCGAGTTTCTGGGTGAAACTTTCAAGCGTTCTGACGCCAGAAGTTTCTGCCAAAAAAGCAAGTTCGTCGAGGTACTCGTTGGTTTGTTCGTTGGTTTGTTTCTGTGACTGAACTGCCACCAACACAGCAGTTTCTTGTAAATCTTGAGTAGTATGCAAAATAAGAGTTTGTTGTTGCGTAAATTAGGAATGGGAATTTAATAAAGGGAAGATTCTTAAACTGATAATTTTTTGTTTAAATTCATTATCTTTTTTTGCGAATAGCACAGCTATTTAAAGAAAAAGATAATGGATTTAGGCAAAAAAGTAGCGTAATAAGATTTTTCCTTTATTGGATTCTCATTCCTTGTGGACACAAATTTACCAAAAAAGGTTCAGTTAACTACAATGATAGAATGAGTGAATGATAAAATGAGTGAATGTTTTACAAATCCATCATTTTCCTGCAATTCAATTAAGAAATGAAAATTCAGACCAAGGGCTTACTGGAAGCTATGTTTAATCAAAGAAAAATGTTAAGGTTGATAAATTTCAAGCTGATTCTTTTTTTGTCAATCGTATTTTTTTCCTGCAAAAAAGAGATTACTGTTGCTCAAAATCAAGCTACTACGCCAACACGTGGGGTTTGGTTGACCAATGTTGCGAGTGATGCCCTTTATACAAAAGAGAATCTTCGGGATGCAGTTGCTCTTTGTCAGAAGGCAAAAGTGAATCATATTTTTGTTGTGATGTGGAACAAAGGGTGGACGCAATATCCAAGTAAAATCATGGAGAAAACTTTCGGGAAGGCTATCGAAGAAAAACTTTCGGGACGTGACCCCATGCGTGAACTTTTGGACGAAGCTCACGCCAAAAATATCAAAGTAACTGCTTGGATGGAGTTTGGTTTTGCGGCAGAAAATCAAGGTTTCGGAAAACATATTTTGGAGAAATATCCTAATTGGGCAGCATTAGGAAACGATGGTAAACCTTTGGTGAAAAATGGCTTCAAATGGATGAATGGCTTTGACCCAGAAGTGCAAGGTTTTATGACTTCATTGATGAAAGAAATTATTCTGCAATACCCTGATTTAGAGGGAGTTCAAGGAGATGATAGACTGCCAGCTATGCCCGTTGAATCTGGATATAACCCTAAACTGCTGGCAGATTATAAAGCTGAAACTGGTAGAATTCCAGCCTCGGATAAAGAAGAAATGTGGATAGATTGGCGAGTAAATAGACTGAATAATTACATGAAAACGCTTTATACTGAATTGAAAAAAACTCGACCAAATATCATTGTTTCGATGTCTCCGAGTGTCTATCCTTTTAGTAAAACGGAGTATCTGCAAGACTGGGTAACGTGGGTTCAAAATGGTTGGGTAGACATGGTTTGCCCACAATTGTACAGATATGATATTGAAAAATACCGTGCAGAATTGAAGAAAGCCTACGATTTTATTCCAGAAAATAAGAAGGAAATGTTTGTGCCAGGAGTATTATTGAAAGTAGGAACGTATTCGCCAACGCCTGAGTATTTGGACATGATGATTCAAGAAAATCGTAAATTAGGCGTAAAAGGAGAGGTGTTTTTCTTTTACGAAGGTATCAAAAACCATCAAAATTATTTTGAAAAGTAGAGGGATTGTATCAAGTCCTAAGTATTAAATCTTGTTCATAAAATGATATTCTTCAAGATATTGACTAATCCACTTAATACTTGAGACTTAATACTACCCCAAGTTTATCCCAAAAAAGCTGTATAGCCCAAAGCACTGCCTGTGCCGTCGTCTGAGAGTAAAAACGTTTGTTGGTCTTTAGCAATTTCGATATTAATAACAACATCACATTCATAAGGCATAAAATTCTGAATCATGTAGTTCAAAATCTTCGTTTTATTGCCTTGTGGTAAATATTCATCGGTTGTTTTCATGGAAAGTGGTCCAACAGAAACCTCAATAGCAGGGATTAATTCCTGATAAAAACCACCTGCCAAACAAAAATCTTGTCCCAAGCTCTGATGACCCAAAGATGTTCGCTTTGCTTTTTTATCCTTACCATCTTTATCTTTACCAGTCTGAGCAACAGGTTGTTGTGGAGGGATAACGTGTTTTCTGGGGGCAATGTCTCTCAGCGAAACTACATCACCCAAGATGTTTTCAAAGCAAAGTTTTGTTAAATGTCTATCGCCTACAATTCTATGAGCCAATGGCAGAAAGTAAGTTAAACAAATCTGCTGACGTTCATCTAAAAACTTAGGCATTTGCCAAAAACTCGAAAAAATATCACTTTGTGCGGTACTGTCGCTCGTAATAAAATAGCGTCTTTCTTCAAATTCCAATAAGATTCTATGCCTAAAAAACTCTTGCTCGAAAGGCAAGAAAAACTCACGAGCTTTCTTTTCTCTTCGGCGTTGTACCCGCATTTCTTTGATGGTATCTTCGGTATCTTGTGCAGGTTTACGAGTAGAAGGTTGGTGAAAAAGTCCTTCGGGCAGTGCATCATAAAGCCCCTCACGATTGACCGTGATTTGGAGCTTTTCATTTTTCTTGCCAATAGCAGCTTCAACAGTTTCAAGGGCATCAATGTCTCGGCGGTATTTTCTACGAAAAATCCCCGCAGGAATAATCGTCATATCGTCCAAGTTCATGCCACCCACCAACAAATCAGCCAAGAGAAACTCTAATCGAGTATCAGTTGGAAGTTGCTTAATTCGCTTTAGAATATCGTCAATATCTTGCATTTTTTGATTAGTAGTTGTTGGTTTTTTGGTAAAACTTATGCTATAAAACTATTGTTCTTCTCCTCCCCATCACTTCTTCACCGTAATCACATACGGCAAATTCATTGGTGATTTCAGATCGAGGGTAGCTTTTAGTTCTTCACAGACTTGTTTCCATTCTTCATCGCTGAGTGATTTGTAATTCATTGGCACAAGGACAATTTTGATACATCTCACAAAACCTGTCGATGGTGTTGTGCCACTGATAAATCCTTTTTCTATCTGAACATCTTTGATTCTACTGCCCATCTCTGACCAACAAACTACTTTGATGTCTTCAATCGTCACGACACGCCCTCGTGTGAGGAGGTCTTTTTTCAAAGAATTAACCTTATCCGTTGCTTTTAGTTTTTCCCTTCCGCCCACGGTTGTGGTCAGCATATAAATCTCGTCACGATCAATATAAAAATCAGAATACAAGTTTAATTTACTGCCCCCAGGGATTCTATTGGCAGATTCTCCGTTGGTTGTCCAGTATTCTACATAAATATTTTCACCAACATTTTTTGGTTTTACAATCAAATACGGAACCGTAGAGCGTGCTGAAGTTGTACCTTGTTCTAATTTTTGTTCTAATCGAGCAATATTTTGGCTCAATCCTCTGATAATTTCTGATAAAAAATCTGCCCCAATTGCAGAGAACGCACGACTTTCGTCGTGCAATAATTCCAACATATAATAGAGAGATTCTTTGGCGTCACGGGTATCAAAACGCCCGATTCCCTGCTGGCGAAGAATGTAAGTATCAACCTCTAATTCTTCGATACTGACCAATGGAATGGGCTTGAAAATCTTGCGTTGGTCGTTGGTAACTTCGTTGACAGACAAGAATGATTCCTCAGATTCCATCGGAATGATATTCAATTGTTGCTGCAATTTGTAAGTCAACTTGTACATTCTTCGGTTCAAAACTGGAAAAGCATTCACGGAACAAAAAATGCTCTGCAATGCCTCTGAGGGCAAAGAATGAGGAAAACGTACCTCAAACCAAACCAATTGTTCCTTGAAAGTCCCTAAATCTTTCGCAGAATACATACTCTCGAATTGCGGAGGATACTTTGCCTTTAGTGTAGCAAGTTTCGGGGTTGTCAGCACCGTGACAAAACACTTATCGTACAGATATTTTACAGAACGCTCAATCTTGCGGAGGGCATCAAATTCATCATCAATTAATTCTGCTTCTTGGGAATCATCAACTGCCAAACCTACACGAGTCTTGATTTCTAATCCTCCCAGATACCAACGGCTCAAAGGTAAATATTGATAAAACATATCTTTCAGTCCGTCATTTTGCCAGTCAAAAAAGAAAGAAACATTATTTAGATTTTGAATTTCTTCATCTACCTCTAAGCCAATCCAAAGTGATTGATAATCCGCAATCTGACGGCTCTCTGAGCTTGGTCCAGATGTTTTTGCATTTCCGCCACCAGTAAAGTAAACATTTTGGTCATTTACTAAAGCCTTTACCTGAGAACGAAGTAGTCTATGCGAAAATATCGGAGAAAAATAGAAATCGTTATTGGAAGAATTTTCTGTATTTCTTGAAAAAGTAGGTTTTCTGTAAACAAACTGAGCATCAGGGCGTACAATACAGAAAGTTTCTTCTGCCTTTGCCTGCATGATTCCGTAAGAAGGCTTGATGATGTCCACAACATCAGGATTCATCAAATTTGCTAAACGGTCAAGCACCCGAAACTGCGTAGAAGTGATTTCGTTGGCAATTTTCTCAAATTCAACAGAATTGGCTTCAATCAATAAATTCACCAAAGGGTCAAAAGCATCCATATCGGATTCTTGATAGCCCCAAAGTTCTGCCGCTTTCCTGACAAGTCGGCTTCTGATGGCAGCCTTAGTGAATGTTTTGCTTTCTAATTGTTGCATTGGTTAAGGTATTCAGATTTTACGGTTAATCATTTTCAAATTTTCAAACTTACGCTGTTGCCATTGGAGCAATGAAAAGGTATTCTTCAAAAAGAAATCTTTCGTTCGTTTTCCTAATCAGCCCTTCTATCTTAACGTTTAATTTTTTTCTGATTTTTCTGCCAGTTTTGGTATAAACCTCAAAATCTTCCACTTCAACTTGTACAGTTACTTGTGACAAACGCCCCTCACTCTGTTTCACAACTCTTTCAATAGAAATACGAATATTATCTTTCCATTTGATATTGGTCATCATATCAAAATCATTATCCCAGATACTACAACCATATTCTGGGTCGTAGCGAGATTCCTCAAAATTACTGGTAAGCATAATAAAAATATTCTGAGCGATGGATTGTCTGAGAGAACATCTTGAATGTTGTTTTTTTTCAAGAAAGGCTTCAAAATTTAAAGGTAAGCTGTAATATTCTTGCATAAAGGAATGATTTTGAAAATTTAATTACTGATTCGCTTTCTAATATTGTATCAATTTACGAATGTTTATGATAGTTTTGAAAACCATAAAATAGTTTTTTTGAAAATATCATTGCATTCATAGTCAAGTCTTAGTAAATTTAGGCATAAACTCAATGTCAACCGATTAGTAATCTCAAAATTGAGTAAATGGTTGATTTTGCTGTTGAAAAAATCTTTAAATTTGATTTACATTCAGTCTTTAGTAATTGCTTCTAATATTTTAATTTTAACAGAGTTATGTGGAAACCCAACATTGAGTCCCAAATCAACAGTCAATTAAATAGTACTATTAACAGTACGCTTAATGGCTCGATGAATTCCGCTCGTCAGGGATTGACGGGAGGGAAAAATTTTAAAAGCTACTTCCTTTATACCCTCGTGACGATGCTCGTATTTGCATTAGTGGGTTGGGCAGCAACATTAATTGATATTTCCTTGATGCTCAGATACTTTTCTGTTCAAGTGATTTTCTTGTTGTTGGGTATGATTCACGCAGCTTATGTGAACGATTTATTACCACAAATTCCCAAAGAGAATTTCTCGAAAGGAGTAATCTTTACACTTATTCTTACAGCTTGTGGAATTTTAGGAATATTTCTTCTTACGCTGTGGGGAAAAGTTGGTACTGACCCAAGAGCTTATCTTACTGCGGCACTCACGTTTATTATTCCTTTTATTTTTATGGAATCTTTTGAGCGTTATTTTGCCATTCCCGACAAAGACTACAAGCGTTGGTATTATGATCCACATTCAACAGGTCCTGATTTTGCAAGAATTAATCTTCAAAATATTATGGTGATTCACTACGTATTTCCACGTCGCCACGGTGAGAATCTTTATACGAATTTCTCAGCAAAAGCACCGTATGATATGCGTTTTGGTGATTTGTTTAAGATTTTCTTAGATGACTATAATCGTGATAAGCCTGACCAAGCTATCGAAATTCATGATGGACAGGGACAATCTTATGGTTGGTTATTCATGGAGAAAAGACCTTGGTATAGAAAGAAAGCTTACTTTGATCCAGATTATTCTTTCAGAGAAAACTTCCTTTCAGACGGTACAAAGATTGTTGCAAAACGTGTACAAGAACATTACGAATTACCAAGTTAAGATTTTGATATTTGAACAAAAAGCCTCTGATACAGCTGTATCAGAGGCTTTTTGCTTTTCAACCCTTAATTGGAGTTTTGATAATCTACATTTGATAATTGAAAAACTACCTACAACTGTACTTCTTTAAATTGTTTTTTGCCAAAATAGCGTATCAGCGTATCTCCTGTGATGGATATTACTTGCGGAATATAAAGATACATTTCATCTATATAGCTTTTTGTGTAATTGATACGTTGTTTGCCAATAAAACCAATTTGCTTATTTTTACTATCAAACAAACCATATTTTATTTCCCATGGAGAACTACCTCCATGGTTAAAATCAATCAGAACAGAATTTCGTAATGTTGTTCCTATTTTCAAATTCACAAATTTGGATTTTTTGAGGGTATTAGGGTCTCCTTCTTTACAATAGACAAACATCACAATATCATTATTACCTAAATCTCTCAATTCCATCTCTCCCCCAAGACACACACTTTCTCTTTCTTTAGAATTAACTCTCCGATCATAACTTATACCACTATAAAACCCGTAGGCTTCATCAAAAGGATTAACTTCTTCTTTGCAACCGAAGAAAAAAAGGAACATTATCATTCCTAATTGTAAAATAATGTGCTTTTTCATTCTAAGATGAGTGATTTAGAAGGTTCATTATTGTGGGTAAAACAAGACAAGTGACATTTAAGTTTACATATGAATATATTGCGTTATTGACTATTTCTATAATCTCAAATCATAGTTAACAATAAGCAGAACTTTATTATTTGCCCGAAAGGATTCCCGTGGTACGAGTGGAAAATATTGATACATAAAACTAAGTTGATAAAACACTACTTCTCAACAATTATTTCGCAAATAACAATTCAACAAATCAAAATTCAACAAGTAGAAAAAAAAAGCCTTTCCAAAACTAATTGGAAAGGCTTTTTTACTTCTGGAAATTTTCTACTATTGGATCCACTTGTTATCAAGCATACATCCGTTAACAGTTAACTTGTTAGCAGAGAATCTCATTGTGATTGTGAAACCAGCCTGTGAACCTGATTGCAACTCACCAGCCATGAAACCACGAGCATCAAAGTTTTCTTGGTATTCGATACAATAAGCATCTTCAAATTGGATGTCTTTCAACATTGACTCCTGGTCGATACGATTGTAAACAATTTTACCTGAATCTTTTTTGTAAGGGTCAAGCATGAAAGCTATCAAAGCTGAATCTGTTGTTGAAACGATTGTTACGTCGATGATACCGCCACGAACTAATGATGATGGACGACCTTTATCGTCGATTGACTGGTGGAATTTGTAGCTACAAGCAATTACTTCGAATTCTTCGCTACCTGCTGCTGAAAATTTGGCACTAAATGATGACTGAGCCATGATTTGATTGAGTTTTGAGAGTGAAAAAAAATTAAAACCGTTTTATTTAAAAAATTACTATTTACTTATTTGAAAAAAATTAATTTAATCTAATTAAAGGACCTGTAGCTGTTACTCCTGTCACACCTGTTTCTAATGAACCTGTACCACCGCCCATTTTCGCACCAATTGTACCTTTAAGGTCTAAGTTCATTGTTGCACTAATGTTTGCATTCATTGTTGCTTTGATGTCAATATCAGTTGTTGCTTTGATAGTCGTCTTCTGATTAGATGACATTTCGGTAGTCATTGATTTGATAGTCAACTTATTCCCAGCCGTGATATTGATATTCTGCCCTGCGTCCAGATTGATGTCTCCCGCAGTCTTTATTGTAACGCTACCATTTCCTTTGAAATTAATCTCTAAGAAAGTTCCTTTCTTGTTGGTATTGGAAATGACAATTTTCTGTTCGCCACCTTTTTCATGGAAAGACAATTTATTACCACCCTTGAACCTCAAACCCTTAAAGTTGTTTTGGTCTGGTGTATAATTACTTCCTCCTGGGTCTTTATAATACAAACTACCCGTTGCAATTGGCATATCTGGATGACCATGTTCATAACTTACTAAAACGTGGTCATCAATTTCTGGCACCATAATCATACCTTTCGGTCCACCTGTGTATGGTACTGTATAACGCATCCAAGCTGATTGATTTTTTAAATCATTCCAATTCAAGAAAGTAACTTTAATTCTTCCGAGATTCTTTGGATCTTTGTTGTCAATTACCTTGGCAGTTTCAGGGTACGCAAGTGGTTTTTTGAAAGAGTGATTCAAAGGAGGTTGTGGAGCTGAGTCAGCTATTGCTACAAAATCATTTGAATAATTTCCGATATTATCTACCCTATGCGTAATGTCTGTAATTTTATACTTACCAACATTTTCCTTTTGATATTCTCCAATATTTGTAAAAATACCCCCCGTCACATCTACAATCGTACCTACTTTCAAGTTTGGATTTTCTCCAGAACCATGACCTTTTACTAAGTCTGCTGCATTCTGAGAGTGTTTTGGACCAATATCTAATGCTACGTCTGCTTTGCTTCTATGATTTTTTCTTGCAACAATTTCTCCTAATCCAGTTTTGAACAATGCCTTTGATTCAGCGTAAGCGAAGTCTCCGAAACGTCCTAAACCTGGGGTTTGGTCACCACCATAAATATAATCTGCACGCCCTTTATTGTTTACAAAATCGTAGGTCGTCATACTAACATTAACGGGCTTCAAATCTATTGATAAGTCAAAAGTCTGTGTTCCGTTTACTTCAAAGGCTTCTGTTTTTGAAGGCGAACGACCAAAAATTAACTCTGTTCCACTGTAATAAAGCCACTCTCCGTGTTCTGCGGCTAAACGACTTACAAATTCCCAGTCGTTTTCATCATGTTGTGACACATATTCATTCACGACTGAACTCAATGGCTGATTTACTTTCTTCAATAAGTTACTTGGATACGGAATCATGACAGCACCAAATATATCACCAACCGAAGATTTTTTCCAGTTTCTACGAGTCATGTTACCTTCCATCAAAACGGTTGGACTGAATCCGCCGATACGATACAAGGTTTTAAAATCACTATGGCTAACCAAGGAAATGTGAGTTACTACTCCTTTGAATATAAAATCAGAACTTTTTTGATTAAAGTTATATTCAGGTTGGAAAGAAATACTCAATGGCTTGCCAACGAGTTTAGAGTGGGCACTTCCGAAAGCTAATCCTCTTTGCCCTTCAATATCTTCATAAGCGACCAATATTTCGAACTTATGATGAGAGAAAAGACTCTGGTTTATTTCGAGATATTCGATGTGGGTAAATTTAACCCCACCACACTCTACTTTTATTTTTACCTGTTGAGCCATTGCTTTATTCTTTTGATGACCGAGTATATATTATTGATATAGATAACACTGAAATGTTTATCCGTAATTTTCAAGTTTGATTTTAACCGTTTACTTGAATTTCCACATATTGTCATGTGGAACTCCACCAATGTGCATTTTTGAAGCTGTTATTCCTAAATTGAAAGAATAAGAACTTGTAACACCACCATAAGGAGTAAAAACTTCTCGGTAGGAAACACAATAGGCATCTTCAAAAGAAACAATCTTAAATGTTGCACCTTCACGATTAATAAATTTGATGCTACCGTTCAGTTTCTTGTGCGAATCTGCTGCCCAATCTGTCAAAACTTCATAGTCATTGCCAACTACCAAAACGTTGATTTGGTTACTCGTTACACCTGCTGTCGGACGACCTTTCGGGTCAACAGGTTGCGAAAGACTATAGTCACAAGTCAGTATAGGAAAATTACCTCCTCCGACATTCAAAAATGCGGTAAATGATGCCATGTTATGATATTATTTTTTAGGCCATTGATTATCTAAACTCACTGAACCTACTGTTATCTTTTCTGGAGAAATTGTAATCATCGTTACCATATTCGATGCCGACATTGTACCATCAAATCGTTCGTGATATTCAATACAATAAGCATTTTCAAAACTTATTGTCTTCATCGTTGAATCTTGGTCAATCTTTTTATAGGTTATACTACCTCCCATTGTTTTCACAGGGTTACACATCCAATCTGATATTACATCACTGTCTGAGGGAGTATCAAATTCTACTGTTATCTTTCCACCATGAGCTAATGAGGCAGGTCTGCCACGCTCATCCACGTTCTGGTTGATGTCAAGATGAACAAAATTTGTATCAATTGACATTCCACCAACACTTAAAATTGACTTAAATGACATGACTTTAGGTTTTAGCGTGCAATATTATCCATGCTTGTAAATATGAAATCTACAAGAATTTTGAGGTAAAACGGAAAAGATTTTTTGGAAATAAGGTCACTCACATCATTCTCACAGACGTGAGCGACCCTTGAAATATTTTTTTACTCTTGCTTGTAATCAGAACCCCACTTTCTATCTTCTGGATTATCTGGATCGTCTCCTTTTGTTCCATCTAATGAAATTAAGAATGTTTTTGCTGGAAAATACGGTACCATGTGAATATCCAACATAATTCTATCTTTCTGCTTAGGATCACGCTCAAATTTCTTGATTGTAAATTTCTCAATCAATCTACCTGGTCCTGTAACTTTATCCAAGAAACGAACAATTTGTCCTTGAATATCCATTCTTACATTGTGATCCCAGTTCTCGAATGCTCTACGATTCAAGAAGTCCATTAACACTTTCATTACGTAGTCAAATACACGTACAACACTATACGTCTGGAGTCCGATATTGTCACCGTTAAAGAGTGTTTTTCCTGAGAACGCCATCACTTTACCGTATTCATTTACCATCGGCACAAGACCTCTACGCTCCATTTCTGAGATTTCAGATTTCTTTAGAGGGAATTTAACACCATCAACTTCGTAAAGTGAACCATGTTTCTTACCTGCTGTAATCTGTGAAGCGAGTGTACTATAAATTCTACCTGCTAATGATGTTGAAGGTGGAATAAACAAATCATCTTCTTCTTGAAGTTCTGCATATTTGCCACGTCCTACCAACCAGTTACAAGTCATGATTACGTTAGCACGGTAAGCATCTCCACCTGCAAGATCAGCATCTTCAAAAAGTTCCATTACGTCGTCTGGAGTATCCAAGTGTTGGAAGTCCGTCACCATCATAACTTTATTCTTGTGTGCTATTCTCGCCCACTTGTCAACTACTTTGCTTCCTCCCAAATAACCAGGGATAACCAACATACTATAGTTGTCTCTTAAATCAAGTCTATCGAAGTTAGCTACTAATTCTTCGTCAATTGCATCAATGAAAACCGTATTGTCCAAATCTTGGAGCTGTTCCATTTCAGCGTTCATGATAGAAAGATTCTTTATCTTGTCTTGCTCGGCATTTTTGTAAAATTGAGACATTGAACGGTATGATGTCTCTAATTCTTTTACTTCATCGACAGCTTTAATTAGATTTTCTGTCAATAATTGCTGGGCATTTTCAACCTTTCTTTGGCTTGATTCAATCATTGATGCCACAGAGTCTGATTCTTTTACAGCATTATACCAAGCCTCTAAACGTTTCTTTAATTTCTTACGCTCATCTTTTTTTGCATTTTCTGATAAAAAGATTTTTTTACGAGCTTTTTTCTCTGGGTTCATATTCTGAACACCATCTATTGTTGTTTCGAGTAAGTCGAAGCCTCCGTATCGGGCTAACTTTCCTAAACTCTGTTCAAGGGTTTGGGTTGCCACAATGGCTTCCTTTTCCTTAAAGCCTGAACCTGAGCTACCGTCGAGTGATTCTTTTGCCATAATTATGAATTAGTAGGTAAGTAAGTAAAATACAATTGATTATTTGTTTTCGTCAAGTTCATTAATCAAACCTGCAACTGCTTCTAAGAATGCCATTTTAGCTTCTGGATTATCAAGTGCAGCTTTCAAAATTTTATTTGATTTTAATGATCTCATAAACTTTTGAAGATCATCAGCTTGGACATTTAATCCGCTTAGAAATTCACTTTGGTTGATTAATCCTTTCTTTGTAAAATCTCCTACATTTTTGAATTGAAGATTTTCACCTACTATTGAGCCGTCTTCATCAGAAAACTCAACATCTACATTTGGTTTGTAATGGTTAAATACATCATCAACATTTACAAGCCCTTGCACAATCTGTGGTCTGAGCGGTGGCTGAGATGTTAATTTCTGAACCATCATTGTTCTGTTAATTGGAATGTCTGCAATTGCTTCATTAGCAATGTCGAGCTTCCTTTCTTGTCCACCTACGCCGTAGTCAAACATATCTTTATTAGGGGTTTAAGGTATTGGTTGATAAAAAATTTCTTTGTAATCACTTCTAACTATTTTGTTATGTCGTTGATTATGATGTAAATATAGAAGGCTATTCATCTAAACAACAAATATTTGCCTCTATTTTTTGGGGTTAATTGAGTAAGTGGTAAACTTTGAACCGTTTACTCAATATGAACCTTTTTTTGGCTTATTTTTAGTAGAATTTAGTTTTTCTAAACTCATAAAAAATACTACCAATTATTCATTTTTCTGACCTTATCTCTGATCTTACTTAATGTTGTTGCTGCAATCGGAGGGAGGACAAATAGCTTATGTCTTCCGTCTTTGAATAAAATCATTGAAGCATCATTATAAAATACTTTATCTACAACTCCGTCTGGGCGACGATAATAAATAAAGTTATTTTCTTCTTTTTCGAAATTCCCAGGCAGGATATTATTCCCCATAGTTATAATTTTGTCATAAGTATAACTTGATACTGGTCTGGGTGTCATGAAGGCATTGATTAAATTATTGGCATCCATCGAAGCATCCTTTAAATCAGACATCACAATAAAATCTCCATTTCTTTTAAATACCAATAGTACTTGCTTGGTTGGAAAAGATTTTATTTTCCCATTGACATCCCCTGCTGCCCTATAACAGACCATTTTCTTATTGATTTCAGTTATCTCGGCAGGAACGCTGCTGTGGTCAACCAAATAAATAAGATCTTGACCCTTAACGAACGTACTCAATAATAGCAATGAGAACGCAAATAAAAAAGACTTAATTTTTTTCATACAAATTACTTTTAGATTTTCTTTAAATTAATAATACTCAGACGGAAATTGGTTTGATATTAAAACTAACTATTCACCCTTTTGTTTTCTGGGGTAATTTCAGCAAATACAAACGAAAATTACAACTTTTTTTTAGTCTTGCAAATATATGAATAGGTTTTATACTGAATGATATTTTGTTTATGAGAAGAATTCTTAGGAATAACTACCTTTTTACTAATCTATCGTAGATTATATAATTGTACAGAAATGCTGGAACTTTGGGGGTTTATAGTTTTTCGAGTACGGTAGAAATAAAAAATCTTCACCTTTCGAGTGAAGATTTTTGCAAATTAAAACAATAGAACCATCAATTTGTCGTGAGGTAACAAGAGTAAGATTGATAGTAAATTTAATAAAGTTTTAATTTCTAAATGAAGGAAACCTGTATATGGTGTTATCTGTCTTGTATTTGGTTGCTTTTAGAATATAACTGGTTAGTTATTGGTTTTGAGCCATTCTAAAAAATCGCTCTTTCTGCGTCTCGCTATCGGAAGTTTCACGTCATTTCGCATGATTACTACGCCACCATCTTCATTTAGTACTTTTTGAACATGAAAATGCGAAATCAAATGGGAGTCATGAATCCTAAAAAAATCATAATCATCTAAAAGCTCTTGGTAAGTTTTTAAATCTCTCGATGAAATCAGAGGTTTACTATCTAAAATATGGATGATTGTATAACCACTGGCTGCCTCACAACGAATAATTTCTTGAATTTCTATCATTTCAAGTCCTTGCTGTGTCGGGATTGCCAATTTGTTTTTTCTATTTCGGGGGTTTTGCAAAGTTGAAAGAAGGTTTTTCAAATCACCAAGCCCTTTCTGAGAGGATAATTGTTGGATTGCTTTCTCTACTGCCTCTTTCAATTCTACTGCATTTACAGGCTTTAATAAATAATCCAAAGCCGAAAACTTAATAGCGTTCAAGGCGTACTGGTCAAACCCAGTAACAAATATTACTTTGAAAGCAGGTTTCTGGAAACGAGTCAGCAAATCAAAGCCTGAACCATTAGGCATTTCAATATCCAGAAATAATATATCAGGATTTAGTTTGGTAATCCTCTCGAAAGCCTCTTCCGAAGAAGACGCTGTTCCAAGTACTTGAATTTCTGGGCAATGCAAAGAAAGTAAAGTTACTAATCCTTCTCTTGCGTGTGCTTCATCGTCAATTATTAAAGCTGTTGGCATTGTGATTTCTTGCGTGTGGTTTGGTCATGCATTTGGTTCTCAAAGATAAATTATAATTGTCACTTTTGTACCAATTGGATTCTTACTTTCATCTATTTTATCAAAAATACTAATTTCAATTTTTGTATTTTCTACTAATTCTAATGAACGCAAGCGTTCTTCTGTAATTTCTGTACCCCTTGATTTATAGGGCTTCAACGATTTGTTCTTGATTTCTCCTGCTTTTTGTCTCCCAATACCGTTATCTTCTACAATGCAAAATAGTTTATTATTCTCTTTTTTGAAAATAATATCAAGTAAACCTCCGTTTTCTTTTTTATAAACTAAGCCATGATTTATCGCATTTTCTACAAAAGGCTGCAACAGCATAGAAGGAACTTCTGCATCAAGACTCACACTTTCATCAACATGGATTTTATAATCAAATTTATCTTTAAACCGAAGTTGCTCTAATGCTATATAGTGTTCGAGTAGCATTTTCTCATCAGAAAGAGAAATATATTTATTTCGGGAAGATTCCAGAAATAGCCTCATCAATCTTGAAAACCTGCTCAGATAATCCGTTGCTTGTTCTGCATTGTTGTTCAAAATAAAATTCTGAATCGCACTGAGGGCATTAAACACAAAATGTGGATTCATTTGTGCTTGTAATGCTTGAAGTTCTAATTCTGCAAATTTTTTGTTGATTTCCGTCTTCTGCTCTTCATCTTTCTTGATGTTTCGAGTCCTCAATAAGAAATATATTATAACTGCTCCTAAAATCAAGGATGCAATTAGTATTTTGAACCAAAGTGTATCCCAAAAAGGAGGACTGATAATAAAAGTAATTGACTTTACAGATTGTGTTGGATAACCACTAATATCGAAAGCACGCAAAGAAAAAATGTATTTTCCTGGAGCAAGCAAAGAAAATTCTTTGTGCAAATCCTGAACAGAATGCCACAAGGTATCAATGCTATTTGAGCTTACCATTTTGTAATCGTACTTGATGTTTCTATCACTTTTATAGGAGAGAGCGACAAACTCAATGTCAATATTATTTTGTTTATAGGTCAAATCATAGTTATTAGTTACCGTTGTGTCTTGCCGATTAATTTTAATATTCCTAATGATAAGAGGAACAGTCGATTTCACTTGCTCAGACTCTATAATGTTTTCAATAGGGAGCTTTGCTAAACCCTTACTTGTACCAGCAAATAATTGATTATTTCTTACGGCTAAGCAATTTACTTCCAAAGTAGGTAAACCCTGTGCCAAGGATATTTTTTGAACTTTGTATTTCAAAACATTTGCTGCTTCATTAGTTATTTTCAGAAGAAAAATCCCTTCATTAGTAGCTATCCAAATTCTATTATTCTGATTTTCAGCGATAAGATAATTGACAATGATTCCTGATAATTCTGGAATTTGCTGTACTTGATTATTGTAAAAACGATACACTCCATAACCATCTGTACCTGTCCAGAGACCATTATGCTTATCTTCAGCAAAACAAGAAATAGGTTTTGTCAGGATTGGATATTTTTGTTTGAGGGCAACGTAGTGTTCTAATTTTCTGATAGTATCATATCTAAAAAGCCCTTTATTTGCCCCTATCATTACAGTTTTATCAGAAACAACAATCATGGCATTACTTTTCAAGCCAGGAATATGGTCACTAAAATGTATGTTTGATTCATTTGAAGTTAAGGATATTAAGTTATTAGAAGAACCAACGATGAATTTATTAGCACTAAGTGCCTCTACTGTTTTTATAGCTAAATTTTTAATAACATGATGAGTGTTTTTTTTGGAAAAATATTCCTTTTTTTGAGAAAAATTCAGATAGATTTCATCAAGATGAATGGTATGATTTGATGATAGAACTTTTATTGGAATGGTAGAAAAAGCTGATCCATTCCAACAGATAAAGATATTTTTTGAAGAAAAAGTGATTTTTTTAATAGCCATATTGGGCGAGTAAGAAAGTTTTTGCTCATTGATACCCCCATCTTTATTGATAAAATAAATTTTTCCAGTAGTTGTACCCAACCAAATTCTTCCCAAAGGGTCTTCTGCTATTGTACTGATGGAGGTATTAGACAATTCTGCTGAAATATCAGAGTAAATAGATTTTTTCGACAATAGAAATATTCCTTTATCTTTTGTACAAAGCCAAATATTATTTTCATTGTCAAAAAAGGCAGTGTTAATATTAAAGTTTTTGATAAAATCATATTCCTTTAGTCTATTGATATTTTCATCAATAATGAATGCATCTTTATCTGTAACAACAAGTTTTCGATTCAAATTACCAGTATTAAGAATCAAAGACAGTTGGTCATTTTTTTTGAATTTGCTTAATTTTTCAAGAAGATTACTATGAAATTTATTGTTTTTGTATAAACTAATACTATCGTTGTTGGCATATATTGTTTTGTCATCATCAAAAATAATACTTATTGCACTACTCCAAAAGTCAATAGGAATTTGCTTTATTGGTGGTTCAATATGTTTATTGTGTTTTATATTATGTTGTAAACCTTCTGAAAAAATACGAACATAAAGCCCAGCCCCTGCGGCAGACATCTTACTTGCCCAAGAATGTCTTCCTCCGCTAATATCAACACTATCTTTGAGTGGATAACAGTAAGTATGTTGCACCATTTTATCAACAACAATCTGATTGACAACTTTCTGTTTTTTTAAATTGATTTGTAGGAGATTATATGTACCGCCCATAAAAACTCTTATTAAACCATTTTCTTCTTGTACATAAGCCCAAACGTGCGTATCATGATATTCTTTGTACGGATTATCAATTACATGAAATTTGTTGTCTTTCAAATCAAAGTAAAAAAAAGCATTGGCATAAGATAAAAACCAAATACGATGTTCTGAATCTTCGGCACATTGCCAAACATCATTGTTAGGAAGTCCATTTTTAGAAGTAAACTTCTCGAATTTATACCCATCAAATCTTGCAATTCCTTTATCGGTACAAAACCAAATAAAGCCCTTGTTGTCTTGGAATGCCCTATACACGTGGGAACTCGGCAAACCATCGTCAACAGTATAATTACGAAAATGAGGAGCTTGGGCAAGGAGGTTTTGCTCAGAAAAGAAAAGTATAAAAAAGATGGTTAGTAGTTTTTTCATGTTTCAAAAATACGATTTAGCGATGAACTTTAAACAATCGGTATTGAGTTTTTCTTTTTTAGTGTTGAGTTATGAGTGACGAGTTATAAGTTTTTACTAAATAATGTCCTAATTTTGCAGTATCAGTTATCAGTAAACAATTATCAGTAAACAGTTACCAAACTTAAATGAATAGCAGAAAATTTCTTCCTCAAATTTATTCAATGTTTGTTGATAACTGATGATTGTTTACTGATGACTGTTCATTGTTAATTGATAATTGAAAACATGGACTATAATTACAGAGAAGTAGAACAAAAGTGGAGAACTTTTTGGGAGGAAAATAAAACTTTCAAAACAGAGATAAATCCTTCAAAACCAAAATATTACGTATTGGATATGTTTCCGTATCCATCGGGTGCTGGGCTACACGTGGGGCATCCGCTTGGGTATATTGCCTCGGATATTATTGCTCGCTACAAACGTTTGAAGGGCTTTAATGTGCTTCATCCTATGGGCTTTGATTCTTTCGGTTTACCCGCCGAACAATATGCCATTCAGACGGGGCAACATCCTGCCATTACTACTGAAGAAAATATTACTACTTATATCCGTCAGCTAAAACAAATTGGGTTTAGCTATGATTGGGACAAAGAAGTACGCACCTCTGATGCCAAATATTACAAATGGACTCAGTGGATTTTTATGCAATTATTTAATCATTATTACGATAAAGATGCGAATAAAGCTCTGAAAATCAGTGATTTAATTGTGCGTTTTGCAGAGTCTGGCAATAAATCTGTTAATGCGGTTTGTGATGAAGATACCGTAAATTTTACGGCAGAAGATTGGAACGGAATGAGTGAATATGAACAGCAATCAATGTTGTTGAAATATCGTCTGACTTACCCTGATGAATCTGTCGTGAACTGGTGTCCTGGTTTGGGAACTGTTTTGGCGAATGATGAAGTAAAAGATGGGGTTTCTGAACGTGGTGGTTTTCCTGTTGAACAAAAGAAAATGAAGCAATGGGCAATGAGAATCACTGCCTACGCTGACCGTTTGATTGATGGATTGAACGAAGTAGATTGGTCGGATTCAATGAAAGACCAACAAAGAAATTGGATTGGAAGAAGCACAGGAGCTTCTGTTCGTTTTTCGTTATACGATGTTCGTGACTCGATGTTCGATGTTAGTGATTCGATGTTCGAAGTTCGTAATTCGGAGAACAAGCAAACATCAAACAACGAACAACGAACAACAAAAATCGAACAACAAAAATCGAATAACGAAAAACCAACATCAATTGAAGTTTTCACCACCCGTGTCGATACCATCTACGGTGTTTCGTTCATGGTAATTGCTCCAGAGCATGAATACGTGCCGTTTTTGACAACTTCAGAACAAAAAGAAGCTGTTGAAGAATATGTGCAATGGGTAGCCTCTCGGAGTGAATTAGACCGTATGTCGGAAGTGAAAAAAGTGTCGGGTGTGTTCACGGGAAGTTACGTTATCAATCCATTCAATAACGAAAAAGTGCCGATTTATTTGGCAGATTACGTGTTGGCGGGTTATGGAACGGGTGCCGTCATGGGAGTACCTTCGGGCGACCAACGTGACTGGAATTTTGCAACGCATTTCAACTTGCCAATTGTACCGATTTTGGATGCCCAGAAAGATATTGATACCCAAGCAGATAATACCAAAGAGGGAAAATATATCAATTCGGGGATTATCAATGGCATGAATTACAAAGAAGCTACGGCAACTTTGACCAAATTTTTAGAAGAAAACGGCATTGGGAAAGGTAAAATTCAATACCGTTTACGGAATGCAGTTTTCAGTCGTCAGCGTTATTGGGGCGAGCCTGTGCCTGCTTATTTTAAGGATGGCTTACCTTATTTAATGGATGAATCTGAACTGCCTTTAACATTGCCAGTAATCGATAAATACCTTCCAACTGAAACAGGCGAACCACCTCTGGGACGTGCGGAGGGTTGGAAATACAAAGGAGAATATGAGTATGAATTGAGTACCATGCCAGGTTGGGCGGGTTCGTCGTGGTACTGGTATCGTTATATGGATGCTCACAATGAAGCAGAATTTGCTTCTCAGGAATCCATTAATTACTGGAAAGCCGTTGATTTATACATCGGAGGTTCAGAACACGCAACAGGACATTTATTGTACAGCCGTTTTTGGAATAAATTTTTGAAAGATTTAGGACTCGTTCCAGAAGAAGAATTTGCCAAAAAATTGATTAATCAAGGCATGATTCAGGGACGTTCTAATTTTGTATATCGTGTGAAAGAATCAGAAGGGCAGGGTAAAAAGCCTGTTTTTGTTTCATTTGGATTAAAGGATAAGTATGAAGTAACGCCCCTTCATGTGGACGTAAATATTGTGAGTAATGAAGTTTTGGATATTCAGGCTTTCAAAAATTGGCGTTCTGAGTATGTTGATGCTGAATTGATTTTAGAAGACGGAAAATATATTTGCGGGGTTGAGGTAGAAAAAATGTCTAAGCGTTGGTATAACGTTGTAAATCCCGATACCTTAGTTGATAAAGTTGGTGCGGACACTTTGCGTTTATACGAAATGTTCTTAGGACCTTTGGAACAAGCCAAGCCTTGGAATACCAACGGAATTGATGGTTCTTTTAGATTTATCAAAAAAGTTTGGCGTTTATTTTATGATGATCAAGACAATTTCAAGGTTAAAGACGAAGTTCCAACGCCAGCCGAATTGAAGGTTTTACATACCGCCATTAAGAAAGTTGAGGAGGATTTGGAACGATATTCTTTCAATACCGTAGTTTCGACTTTGATGATTTGTGTAAATGATTTAGGTTCGTTAAAATGCTCTAAGAAGGCTATTTTGCAAGATTTAGTAATTTTGATGTCGCCTTATACGCCTCACATTGCGGAGGAACTTTGGACGATTTTAGGTAATGAAGCAGGTACAATTTCGTATGCCAATTTCCCTAAATTTAACCCTGTGTATTTGGTAGAAGCTAATTTTGAATATCCAATTTCTATCAATGGAAAAGTGAGAGCTAATCTTTCATTCCCGACAGATACTTTACCTGCGGAAATTGAAGCGGCAGTTCGAGAAAATGAAATTGTAATGAAATGGCTCGAAGGCAAAGAAATTAAGAAGGTTATTGTAGTACCAAAGCGTATTGTTAATGTGGTGATGTAACTTTCAATGATAGAATGAATGAATGATAGAATGAGTGAGTGAAAAATCATAACTTAACTCTTTCATTGCTTTATTTACTCATTCTATCATTCATTCAATCACTCATTCTCTCATTGAAAATCATTCACACATTGAAATTTTTTATAAATGAAAAAGCAAACCAAAGCTATTAGAATTCAAGCGGAGCGTTCTCAGAATCGTGAACACTCTGTGCCTTTATATCTTACGTCAAGTTTTACGTTTGAAGATGCCGAACAAGGTCGTGCCATCTTTGCGGAGGAAGAAACAGGTAATATTTATTCACGCTACATGAATCCGAATGTGGATGAATTTGTAGAGAAAATGTGTATGCTCGAAAACACCGAAGACGGACTGGCTTTTGCTACGGGTATGGCTGCAAACTATGCAGCGATGGCGGCATTATTGCAACAGGGTGACCATGTGGTGGCTTCAAAGGCATTGTTTGGTTCTTGTATTCAGATTCTGACCAAAATTCTTCCTAAATGGGGAATTACGTGTACCTTCGTCGATGGGCATGAAATATCGGAATGGGAGAGTGCCATCCAAGATAATACTAAGTTTTTATTCTGTGAAAGTCCTTCAAATCCAGGACTTCACTTGATAGATTTAGAGGCAATTTGTCAGCTAAAAGTAAAGCATAATTTGATTTTAGCAGTTGATAATTGCTTTGCAACACCCATTATTCAGACGCCTGCAGATTGGGGTGCAGATTTGGTGATTCACTCGGCAACAAAATATATTGATGGACAGGGACGGGTACTTGGAGGCGTTGTGTGTGGGCGAGAAGATTTGATTAAAGAAATACGTTTTTTTGCAAGACATACAGGACCTTCGATGTCACCGTTTAATGCTTGGGTTTTGTCTAAGAGTCTGGAAACTTTATCGTTACGGATGGAAAAGCATTGCGACAATGCCATGAAATTGGCATTAGCTCTACAAAATCACCCAGCGATTGAAGTAGTTAATTATCCATTTTTACCAAGTCATTCTCAGTATGATTTAGCCAAAAAACAAATGAAAATGGGCGGGGCAATCCTCACTATTGACATCAAAGGAGGCTTTGAAATGGTGAATGAATTTTCAAAAAATCTCAAAATTGCGTCAATCTCTCCTAACTTAGGTGATACCCGTACCATCATTACGCACCCAGCTTCTACGACACACTCAAAACTCAGTCTCGACCAACGTTTGGAGGTCGGAATCACCGAAGGTTTGGTCAGAGTTGCCGTAGGTTTAGAAGCAGTAGAAGATTTGATTTCGGATTTTGAACAGGCATTAGAGAAGGCTTTAGTGGGTAGTTTGGTTGGGTAGGGTTGGAAAATTTAAAGAGATTTTTCGGATGAAAGAATTATTAGAACAATTTTTTGTTTTGGCACTTTTGCTAAACAAAGGAGATTTTACAAACCAGCAACACGAAACAAAATGGATTGGTAATAATCCTGCAACAGTAGAATCTGTAATTTTAGCTGAAAGTAGATTAGGAGTCAAATTGCCAAAAAGCTATATTGAGTTTTTAAAAGCCTCCGATGGTTTGATGGATATTGGAACTTCAACAAGTTTAGAGTTTTTACCAGTAGCAAAAATTGGTTATTTGAAAGATTTAGATAGTGAACTTGTTGAAATTTGGAGCGAGAATAATAAAAAATATGGTAAAATTTTAGCTGAAAGTATTCTTATTGGTGGATTAGACCAAGAGCAACAATTACTCTTAATTCCACCCAGTAAGAGTAATAAAGAATGGAAATATTGGTTATTTGCTTCATGGATTCCAGGAGAAATGGAATTTAAGTCATTAGAGGATTATTTTAGGGAAGAAATTGAATACTTGAAAAAAGAAACGGTAAATTTAGAAAAGCCACAACCAAAACCAGTCATTGATTTTAGTCTTAGAGATGCTGTTTATGCTCTTGATTGGCAAAATGCTTATGAAATTTCTGAAAAATTTATTCGAGGAAATAAAGATTATCCCTATTTGGGAGGACATAATAATTTATACTCCATTATGCTTCTATGTTCTTATAAACTGCAAAAACAGAATGATTTCTTAATTTTCATTGATGAAATAAAAAAAAATAAACCTAAACAAGTTATTGATGTTTTGGAAAAATATAAAACTGCAACAATAAACAAGAGTGCTTTTATACATAACATCAGATATGAATTTACTCCTCAAAAAAAGCCAATCACATTAATTGAAATAGAAAGTCAGATAAAATCAAAAAGAAAAGATTTACTTAATGCCAAACGCATCAGCGAGAAAATAAGTTATCAGTTGTACTTTTTGTTTGAATACGGAAATCTCGAAGATTTTATTGGTATTTATGAAAATGCAGACCGAAAAGCATTATTTCCAACAGACCATTTGAGAGCAGCTATTATTTACAAATATATTAAAGATTTGGGTAAGGCAAAAAGTGCCATTAAAATATACTCGGAAGGATTTTTTGGTGAAGTAAATGCTTTTGAACCATATTTAGATGCTCGTTTACTTGAAATAATTGAGAGTAAATAATAGAATAAAAATAACGAAAAATGCCCCAAAAATACCCCATAGGCATACAGAGTTTTCAAGAACTCAGAACAGGCAACTTTTTATACATTGATAAAACGGAATATGTTTATCAATTAGTAGAAGGCAGTAAAGCCTATTTCTTGTCACGCCCCCGTAGATTTGGTAAGTCATTGTTTGTCAATACGATAGAGGCATTATTTCAAGGTAAAAAAGATTTATTCAAAGGACTTTTCATAGAAGATAAATGGAATTGGGAACAAACAAATCCAGTCATAAAAGGCTTTAGAACAAATTGAAAAGAAAGAATATTTAACGCCTTATTTGCATCAAGGGAAGCGAAACGCCGCCCGAACTTGCATAGGTATCGGCGTTAATTTTTCTAAGGAAGAAAAGAAGGTGAAGGAATTCCTTTGGAAAGAGTTTTAGATGTAAATTTTCAAAAATATTGCTTCAATACTATCATAATTATTACTCACTATTTCTCAGGAAGTTTAAAATATACAACAAAAGCTGGAAGCTCTTGCTCGCAGTTCAAAGCAAAATAAAATGGAACAAAACAAGCCAATAATAGGTATTACCCTCGGTGATTATAACGGAGTCGGACCAGAGGTAATTCTAAAAGCATTAAGCGGAAATCGCCTTTCAAAGATTTGTACACCAGTCATTTATGGTTCTCAGAGAGTAATGGGATTTTATCGTAAAACTATGGAAATTAAGGATTGGACACTCCACGGAATTCAATCTATTGACCAAGTGAACCACAAGCAGACGAATGTACTTACTTGTTGGGACGATAAACAAACCGATGTAGAACCTGGGAAAGTTTCTCTTGATGCTGGGTCTGCTGCTTTGGCTTGCCTCAAAAAAGCTACCGAAGATTTAAAGGCTGGTAAAATCCACGCTGTGGTTACTGCCCCCATCAATAAACATAATATTCAGGGAGATGGCTTTGATTTTCCTGGGCATACAGAATTTTTTACAGAGGCATTCGATGCAAAGGATTCATTGATGTTTTTGGTTTCAGAACAACTTCGGGTGGGTGTTGCTACGGGGCATATTCCTTTGGCGAAAGTGTCTTCCGCAATTACACAGGAGGTTTTATCGCAGAAAATCTCTATGATGATGACCTCTCTGAAACAAGATTTTGGTATTCAGAAACCCAGAATTGCAGTTTTAGGATTGAATCCTCATGCGGGTGAGAACGGGCTTTTGGGCAATGAAGAAATAGAAATTATCCAACCAGTTTTGGATGGCTTGAAAAAGAAAGGGAACTTAGTTTTCGGACCATTTTCGGCGGACGGTTTCTTCGGAACTATGCAACATAAAACTTACGATGCCGTATTGGCAATGTACCACGACCAAGGTTTGATTCCCTTCAAATACATTGCTTTTGAAACTGGCGTGAACTTCACCGCAGGACTTTCAGTTGTAAGAACTTCGCCCGACCACGGGACAGCTTACAACATTGCAGGTAAAGGAATTGCTGATGAAAATTCAATGGTACAAGCAATTTTTGCTGCTTTAGAAGTGTTGAAGCATCGGAAGGAAAGCAGTGGAACTGTTTGATAAATAGATAGTTAGATAAAATAAAAAAAGGTAGCAAATGAGTCTTGCTACCTTTTTTATTGGAATTTTAGAATGCCTGAGACATAAAATTAAAGTTTCCTTCTCCTACATTTCTACGAAGTGTTGCCATAATTTTTGAAGGATCATCAAATGGACCAGATACGTATAATGGTTTTCCTTCACGTCCAAACTCAAATTCTATTAAAGGAATGTCTTCTGTATCGTCTTCGAGGATGTATTTCGAGATATTGAAATCTGCATTAGGTTTAAAACCTAAATCTTCTGCGTAGGCAATTCCTCCATAAATCCAGTTATGAGCTATGGCATAATCACAGTCTTCAAGTCCAGAAAGTGAATATCCTAATTCATCCATAAAATCTTCGTATTCTTCTCGGTTAAGATTGATTCTGTAAGTTGTATTTTTCAATCCTAAGCAATAGACATCTACCATGTACATTCCCACAATGAAATTCCCATTTGGAATCTGCCGAGTAATCACGAAAGAGTTTAGCCCTTCTGTTTCATCCATTTTGCAAGAAATAATTGGCAAACTTCGTCCTGATTTTACTACATAATTTTTGCCAATTGGTACAACTTGTTGTTGGGGTAGTTTATTCTTTTTACTCATTTTGTTGAATTAGAGTTTGTTGTTTTCTCAGTTTATTTCTCACAAATTTAACAATCTTTCTCTTATTCTATCCAAGTAATATATTTTCTGCGATATGACTTCCATCGATACTATTTTCATTGTTTTCGTAATAATCTACCAAAACTCCTAAAATGTCTTTTATTTGCTCCAGACGCTCTGAGCCTAATATTTTTGTGAATTTTCTGTCAATATGTTCTGTACAAGCCTTCCAATGCGTGAGGGCTTCATAGCCTCGATCGGTTAGTTTTACCATAACTGCACGGGCATCAGAAGGATGTTTTTCAGAAATCACATAACCGCCGTCGGCTAATTCTTTCACAATCTTGCTCATGCCTTGCTTGGTAATTCCTGCCCGCAAAGCAAGCGTATTTACGGTGTCGCCCTCAAATTCTATGTGTACCAACGCAACAATATGCCCAACCCGAAAGTCGGTATAACCTTTTTCTCTCAGAAAATCAGTCGCAACTTCGCTCATGTACCGATACGATTTGTTCAATAACCGTCCGAGTAAACGACTTTTATTTTC
>JAAFJL010000068.1 GCA_013298865.1 Cytophagales bacterium
AAGTAATCATCGCTCACGAACACAAATAATGAATTATTCAAAATTGTATTTTATCAAGTTAGTACTGTCAAACTTTTGTCAACCTATTTCAGGACGATACACTTTTACTTGTGACCTCTACCCCTTCTCCTGCTGAGAAGGGGAGCACTTGGAGAGATTAACTAACTCATTACCAAATATTTATAGACTTGACTTATGTATAAACAGTAGCTCCTGCTGAGAGGGGGAGCTAACCTCGGACAAATACTCCCCTCTCAGCAGGAGAGGGGTCGGGGGAGAGGTTTCGCATTAATATGTATATAGTTACCTTTAACTTAGCAAAACAGGTATTTTTACCCGTTTTTATTAAAGTAAAAATCTATATTTTTGTAGAAACCTCTATTTATCCATTTGGAGAATAGAGAATGCCTAAATATTTCCCAACTTTAACCCACACAAAATCATGGCTGCATTGAAAGACTTTAACGAAATTGATTTGAATGACGCAGTAGAATTAACTGCAAATTGGAGAAAAACACAAAAAGAACGAGGAAGAGCAAACTTTGTAAAAAGTTTTAGAGTAAGCGTAAAAGAATTAGAAGAATTGATAAAACAACCCAAGACAGAATATGTAAGATTCTATTTTGGATTGGATGAAAATGATTTTGAGCGATTAATTTTAGTATCCGTAATGGCACAAGACGACGATAAAATTATCCAAGGCGAACAACAACACGGAAAAGATTTGTACGGCAAACTGAATGGTACAGAGTATAAGGTGTATGATTTTTCTCAACCATGTCCTCCTATTTGCGACCCTCAAAGTATATTTGATATTTAAGATTTACTATTAATCAGGAAACTGGGACAAAATTTTCTTAATCCAGTTTCCTGATTAATAACATTATAATAAGCCGAGCTATAGAAAGTTAAAATGTTACATTTATATAAAAATAAAATATGTCTTTAGAAGAATTAGCACGACACTTAATCAGATATTCTAATTTAATTATCGCAGCTCCGTTTTTAATAGGTGTTATGAGAAATAGATATTTGCAAAAAGAAACGCTCATAATTTTCTATTTCATTCTCAATGGAATATTATTTGAAATCATTTCAAGAACTATAGTACGTTTACAAATAAAAAATAATCTCCCATTCTTTCATATTTATACTGTTATAGAATTTTTTATAATTTCTTGGTTTTACTGGCTTGTTTTTAAAGATTACTTCTCAAAATTGCTCATTCCGATTGTTTTCTTTACTTTTTTTATATTTTCATTGATTGACTCTTTCGTTTTCCACAATGTTTTTACTTTTAATTCTTATGCAAAATCATTAGAATGTATTATCATCGTTGTCCTTTCCGTCTTATATCTCTATAAAACTTTCAATGAATTTCAAGAAAAAGACCCATCTGATACACCAGTATTCTGGATAAATGCAGGCTTTCTATTTTACTTTTCGGGTTGTCTTTTCTTGTTTACTTTTAGTAACTATATTCTAACTCAAGGCAAATCAATGGCAATTGTTACTTGGGCATTACACGCTTTTTTTATGATTTTAATGTATATTTTGATTGCGGTGGGCTTATGGCGAACAAAGATTAAAGAGAATTAATCCAATATTTTTTGTAAAATCAGGAATTACTACTACATTAGATTAATGAAAATAGCCATTTAATTTCATCATTCACACGCCAAATATCAATGCCTTCACAAACAGACGTCTATATTTTATTATTTGGCGGAACGCTCCTTATGTTCTTGCTTGCGGGGATGTTATTGTTTTTTGTTACCTCCTACCAGAAACGATTACTCCGCAACAAAGCTGATGTGGAAAGAATGAAATCTAAACACCAACTTGATTTATTTCAGAGTAGTATTGATGCCATGGAAGAGGAACGTCGTAGAGTTTCCAGAGATCTTCATGATGAAATTGGTGCAGCTCTTTCAATGCTTCGCTTGCAAGTCGGACAAATTAATGTTGGCAAAGATTCCTCCACAGAAAATACCGAAAAATTAATTTCGGGGAGTAAGCAACTGATAGACAGCACGATAGAAAATGTACGACGGATTTCAAATGATATGCTTCCACATGGTTTAGAGGAATTCGGACTAAAATATGCCATAGAATCTCTTTGTGATAAAATCGAAGAAGCCTCTACATTAGACATTCATTTGAACACAGAAAATTTGGGTCGTTTAGAAAACCGTATGGAATTAACGCTTTACAGGATTCTGCAGGAACTACTGAATAATACCATTAAACACGCTAAAGCTACCGTAGTAAAAATTGAGTTTATTCCTGATAATCAGAAACTTACCTTAATTTACCAAGACAATGGGCAAGGTTTTGATTTGGAAAAAATAAGACAAAGTGGCTTAGGGCTGAAAAATATTGAAAGCAGAGTAAGTATGATTCACGGACAACTGACGTATAATGCTACCGTTGCAAACGGCATGGAAGCAAGGGTGGTTTTTTGAAATAAACAACACACAAAATGATAACGATTGCGATTGCGGATGATCAGATGCTATTCAGAAGAGGAATGGCTGCGATTGTAAATACTTTTGACAATATGACGGTGATTTGTGAGGCAGAAAACGGTCAGAAATTGTTGGGATTTTTAGAAACTACTACCCAAAAACCAGACGTAGTGCTGATGGATTTGTCTATGCCCGAACTCAATGGCGTGGACACGATGAAGATTATTCACGAAAAATATTCAGACCAAAAAGTTATTATTCTCTCGATTCATAACGAAGACAAATTTGTGATTCATTTGATTGAATTGGGTGCAAGTGCTTATTTGTTTAAAAATTCAGAGCCAGAAGAAGTTGAACGTGCAATCAGGGGAGTAATTGAGAAAGGATTCTATTTCAGTGAAAATATTGTTCAAACGCTACACAAAAGAATTTCAAATAAAAAGACCCACGTTTCGGTACATGACAATATTCCTATCAATCTGAGTATCAGAGAGATAGAAGTAATTAATTTAATTTGTAGGGAATTAACGGCTCAGGAAATTGCCGACAAACTTTTCATCAGTGTTCGTACCGTGGACGGACACCGCAACAATCTTTTGGAAAAAACTGGTGCAAGAAACACCGCAGGATTAGTAATTTTTGCCATCAAAAATAACATAGTCGATCCTACGGTGCTACTTTAGGTGAATTTTTAAAATAAGGAAATTTGATTATTTTTAACGAAACAAAAAAATCAAATTTCTATGAAACACTTTCTCCTACTTGCAATCCTACTATTTCCCATATTTTCTTTCGCTCAAACTACCAAAGAAGACAAAAAATTAAAGGCAAAAATTCTTGAATTAACCAAAGATTTCAAGGGCGATGTGGGCGTGTTTGTACACAACCTAAAGACCAATAAAGTAGTAGAAATCAATGCAGACAGTATTTTTCCGACTGCAAGTATGGTAAAAATTCCGATTATGGTAGGCGTTTTTGATAAAATCCAGAAAGGAGAATTAAAATATACTGATGAAATTATGTACCGAGATTCACTACATTATGATGACGGCATTGTGGGGTCGTTGAAAGACAGTGCCAAAGTACCGCTAAATCATGTGATGATGTTGATGGAGACGATTTCTGACAATACAGGAAGTCTATGGTTACAGGCGTTGGCAGGTGGCGGAAAAAACATTAATGATTTGATGGAAAAGTACGGTTTTGCACATACAAGGGTGAATTCTCGAACGCCCAATCGGGGGCAAAATCGTAAATTATATGGTTGGGGACAGACCACCCCGAAAGAAATTGCAGAGCTTTTAACAATGATTCGACAAGGAAAAATTATTTCTCCAGACGCTTCTGACCGTATGTATCGTAACCTCGGCAGGCAGGCTTGGGACGGCGAAGGCCTTTCACAACTTCCTGAAAATGTGAAAGTTATGACTAAAAACGGGGCAGTAAATAAATCCCGTTCTGAAGTAGTTTTAGTTCATGCACCGCATGGAGATTATGTTTATGCAGTCATTACCAAAAATCAAAAAGACGAACGTTGGGAAAGGAATAATGAAGGCTACGAATTATTGCGAAAAATAGCCTCCTTACTCTGGAATTATTACGAGCCAAAATCTAACTGGAAGCCTGTGGATGGCTATGAGAAATGGTGGTAAACAAACGTGGTGTCGGTTTAAACTTTCAGAATATCTATTTCTTCCCGATTTCTAATTTCTGATTGATACCTTTTTCTATCATTGGCAAACCATCCGTAAGCCATACTGGAGCAGGTTCGTCTTTGAGATAATGATCAAAAAACTGATATAATCTTACAGCGAAATCTTTTCTGTTTTTTCGCAATGTCAATCCATGTTTTTCGCCATTATAATTTAACATCCAAACTGGTTTGTTCAATCTTTTCAGTGCCATATAAAACTCAATTCCTTGTTGCCACGGCACAGCACCGTCGTCGTCATTGTGCATCATCAACAAAGGAGTCTCGATTTTTGGAGCAGTAAAAAGTGGAGAATTTTCAATGTACTTATCAAATTTATTCCAAAGCATCCCTCCTATCCTACTCTGAGTACGCTCATATTGAGCCTGACGAGAAAGCCCCGTCTCCCAGCGAATTCCGCCATAAGCACTCGTCATATTTGCTACTGGAGCTCCAGCTTCGGCAGCACGAAAAAGGTTCGTACGAGTCACTAAATAAGCCGTTTGGTAGCCTCCCCAGCTATGCCCAGAAAGTCCCATTCTATCTTTATTGACAAATCCTTTTGCTACTAAACTCTCTACCCCAGGTATTATACAATTATAGGCACTCTGTCCAGGCTCGCCCTCTTTATAAACAATATCTGGCACAAAAACCAAGTAACCATTGGACGCAAAATAAGAGAAATTGATGTACGAACGAATTGGCGAAGGAGCAAAATGTGTATGCAAATTGTCTGAATTCTTTTCGTAATAATAAACCATCATCGGGTATTTTTTTGTGGCGTCAAAATTTTCTGGTTTGTACAAAAGTCCCTGCAAAGGTGTTCCGTCTAACGCCTTCCAATCAACCAATTCTACACTTCCCCAGAGATAGTCTTTTTGCTGAGGATTTGCATCTGAGATTTTTTGGATATTCTTAAACGTAAAATCAGAAGCATAAATATCTGGATAATTCTGAAAACTTTGCTTCGTAAATATCAGATTATCAGAGTCTTTCGCCTTTATTGGGTTCGATAAACTAAAAGCATCATTATACAAATCCTTCGGAGCAGACAAAATTTCTCGGGACGGCATGGCGTAACCTTCTCGCTTGGTGGTTTCATAGACTAACTTCCAAAAGGCATTTTTGCCAAGGACAAATCTTTCCTCTGTGTCCAAGCGTACGTAACGATACTGTACTTTATTGGAACGTCCAGCCGTAATTTTCATCAAATTAGGTTGTCCATTTTTTAGTTCTATCGCATGGGCATCATAACGGTCATAAACCACAAACATCGGGTCTTTGTCGTCGTTTACCCAACCCGCAGCACCATAAGGCTGATACAAATCTGGCGTATCACTTTCTTCATCATAAAACTTAACTGTCTTATTATCAGTAAGTTTGATTATTTTTTCATCTCGAATCGAATATGCAAACCAAGCAGTATCTGGCAAAGACCAATAAGAAATATAATTAGCATTGGGCGAAAGTGAAGGATTTCCGACTAACCCTGTCATGATTTTTTTACGAACGCCGTCTCGAAGATTTATCAAATAAACATCTCTTTTATTGTTCCAATCCCAATGTTGATTTGAATACGGGACATCAGAAGTTGCCAAAACCAATGAATGATTAGCGTCTCTATCCAATGAAACAGTTGGTACATCCAAAGAGCCCAATTGTACTATTCCGTTATTTTGCAAATCTACAAAAGCCAAATACGATTTCTTTTTATCCTCTTCTAAAGATACTTTTTGTTGTGGTTGCAGTTTCTTGTCTTGCCAATGCCAGACTTCCACATTCACAATTTCTTCTGGCAATAAAGTTGTATCTGCTACAATCGGGCGAGGATTTGTTCCGAAAAACAACTTTGACCCATCCTTAGAAAAGCGAGGTTGAAAATGTTCACTCACCAACCAAGATTTTGGGGCAAAAGTCTGAGATTCATCTGCTAAAACTTTCGCCGTACCTTGACCAGTTTTCCAATAATACAGTTTTGGTAAACGAACCTGAGTTTTAGTATTTGTATCTAAATCGGCAATAAAAGAAACCTGTTGGGCATCTTCTGAAATTGCTAACTTTTTAAATTTCCCTTTAGATTTCAACAAATTTTCAACTGACGAATTCTCTAAATCGTAAGCATACACGCCAGATAGCATGGTTGAGTCATTTCCAGTAGTAGAGAAAATGAGTTTCTTTCCAAATTTAGCAAACTCATAATCAGTCACAAACGGAAACATTTGCTCTGTATTTGATTTCAAGTTTTTCAATACTAAACGATACCCATTGTCTTCATTTTCTTTCTTAACCACTTTCTTTTTAGCAGTTTTTGAAGTATCTTTTTTAGTTTCAGCTTTGGGCGATTCCATTGTATATGCAAGCCAGCCACCTTTTTTCTCAGGGATTTTAAAACTCAAAACATTAGGAATTTTCGTAACAGCATTACTCTGAAAAGAATAAATTCCCAGAGAATCTTTAGGCATATCTTCTTTTTTCTTTTTCAAGCGTTTGAGAGATTTTACCAAATTCAAAGGAGGTTTTATCTTGAAAATTCCATACTCAGAATCATCTGTTAACTTGACCTCTGCTCCTCTTTTTACAGAATCTATTTTTGTATTTTTTAAAGAATGAAAGACAATTCGTCCATCGCCTTCTTGAGGATTTAACGTATAAACCACATAGCTACCGTCGTTGGTAAGCATTTTGTCTGGAATCTCTTTCCAAGAATCATAGACAGCATGAGTTAGTGCCTTTTTGGGAACAACTGGAAAACTAACCTGAGTAGTTTTGGCGTTTTTTGAAGATTGTCCTTTCTTTTTTTGAGAGAAAGAAATTTGCCCAAAAAGGCAAATAAAGAGAGAAGTAAGTAACAGTTTTTTCATAAAAATAGCCCCCTACCCCAGAGGGAGAATTGAGACGTTAATGGTTTATTGTTGAAATAAAAAACAGCCCCCTACCCCCAAAGGGGGAATTGAGACATTTATGTTGTGTTGGTTAAAGTTGTATGAAACTAAATTCCCCCTCTGGGGGTCAGGGGGCTACCCTCTCAACTGCACTTTTGCACGGGTACAAACACCACCAATTGGAGGATTAAATTTTGAAACAGCGACTTCAACTATCTCAATATCAGGAAATTGAGTTCTGACTTGGTTAATAATTTTCAGTCCAATATTTTCTAATAATCGGGAGGGTTCTTTCATGATTGCTGCGACAATTTTATACAAAATTTCATAATTTACAGTGGATTTTAATCTATCAAGCTGTGCGGCTTCGGACAAATCGGTAGTAATATGAATATCTATTTGGTAACGATTGCCGATTCTTTGCTCTTCTTCATAAAACCCGTGATAAGCAAAAAACTCCAATCCTTCTAATGAAACAACTCCCATGAATATATTGATTTTAAAAAGTAAAAAAAAATGTCAGACGATTACTCGCCTGACACAAAACTAATGAAATAAAATGTTATTTTTTATTTCTAAAAACTATCGAAAAATGAACCTCCGCCAATTGGTGGCACATTTGCATTTTCTTTGTTCATTTCTTCCATTACAGATTGCACAGTTGGCAGTCCATCATTACCATCTTCGGCTTTTATTTTTCTTGGGCGACCTCTCGTCAATTTTGCTTCTTGAATTAACTCATCTACATTTTTCTGAGAATCATCCACAGGAATTTCTGCTACTTTAGGCACTTCATGGACAATTGCATGAACCGTCGGCAACTCAGCATCTTCGTCATCAAATTCAGTAGCTGGCTCAAAATCAATTTCTGTTTCTGTCACACTTTCTACAACATCGACCGTTGGTTCAATTTCCACAATATCTACGACTGGCTCAATTTCTGCAACTATTTCATTTACAGGGACTTGCTCTACAACACTTTCTACTGCTGGTATTTCGGCAACAATTGCTGGAACTTCCACAACTGGAATTTCTTCCACTGGTAAAGCCACAAATTTAGTTTCCTGAGATTCCTTTAAAGCCTGCAAATCGGTCAGACCTTTTTCCATACTACTACCTACCATTTTCTCTTCAAAACGGCTCACTTTTTCCAAAGTATCATTCGCAAAACGTTTGAGTTCTACCACCAAAAAGTCCTTATAACGCTCCATGGCTTTGAAGTCACGGTCAAGGTTTTTTAGTTCATTAATCGCTTCTTCGGTAGCATATTTCGATTTGCTCTCTGCGTCTGAGGCTAACATATTCGCATTTTTGCGTGCCTCCGCCAATAATTCGTCAGATTCTTTTCTGGCAGCGTTCAAAATCAACTCTGCTTCTACTTTCGCATTGGCATTGATTTCTTTCTGAGTATCCTCAGCAGCTTTTAGTGTTTTGAATAAACTCGTCTCAATCTCTTTCATCCGACTGATTTCTCTTTCGGCAGACTCTAATTGATTTTTGTTACTTCTGAATTCCTCTGCAATTCTTTCCCATTCCTGAGACAACGAAAGCAAGAAGGCATCAACCGACTCTACGTCGTAACCTCTAAAACTTTTATCGAAAGTATGCTGTCTGATTTCAAGGGGCGTAATTCTCATTTTCTGAAGGGTTCATTTTGCCTTAATCATCTTTATATCAATGATTTACGACAGGTTTATAATTAAAACAAAGATTGGATTCTTAAAATAATTGTTGAATTTTGAATTCGTGTACCGTTCACCGAAAATTATTCATTCAACTTTCCAAACCGAAATCCGCTTATCATCAGAAGCTGAAATCAGTTGATTTTCGTAATCACTCCACCACAATTTATTGACAGACGTACCGTGTCCTGCGTGTCTTGCTTTGTCAATAACTTTTAACAACTTAAACGTATTTGCGTCCCAGACTTTGATAGATTTATCCATACTACAAGTGGCAAATAACTGAGCATCAGGACTATACACTATATGATTAATCGCAAATAAATGAGCTGCTATTTCCTGTACAATCGTATATCCGTTAGTGACGTCCCAAACTTTCAAATGAGCATCACGGCTTCCCGACAATAAATATCGAAAATCTGGCGAAAAACAAAGAGTAAAAACTGAGTTGGTGTGTGCTTGTACTACGAATTTTAGCGAAAAATCCTGTAAATCAAAGACTTTTATCGAAAAATCACTAAATGCTACTACAAATTCGCCAGAAATAGGGTTAATCGCTACACTTCTGGCACTTTTATCGGAAGTTTTGATGTGTTTACGAACGGCAAATTTATCAATATCTAATACAATAATCGTGCCGTCTGAAAGGCACATAATTGCCGTATTTTGATAGAATTTTAGGTCGAAAATTGCTGCCGTAGTTAGTTTTAATGAACTGATTTCTTGTTTGTTAGCCACATCAATTAAATGAATTCCATCATAATTTTGGGCAACCCAAAGATGCTGTTTTGTATCGTCAAAAGCAATCGTATAAATCGAAGCGGGTACTTGTGCTATAAGCTCTCCTGCATCGGGTTTTTGGAGATTCCATCGCACTACCTGGCCATCACCACCAGCCGAAAAGAAATGATGCTTTTCTTGGGCTTTTTCCAAGGCATACACACAATCCCGATGACCCGAAAAACTATCTATTTTCTCTACTTTCATTCAAATCAAATCATCAAATTTTGCTCTCTTGCCTCAAAATTAGGCAATTTTACGGCTATCCGCAAAAAAGGCATCAAAATCAGTATTTAGTACGGATTTTTATTCAGAAATTTGAGCATATTTTTGCAGACTTTCCATTTTTACAAAAGCACGCTTATCAAAGCTAACCCATGTCATTAATTTTTACCCAAAATTTATCTAAAGATTGTATCGTCGGGCTTTGGAAGTTAGAAGAATCTCACGAAGAACTCTTAGAAAAACTCTGTCCAACCGAGCGTGATTTTGCGGAATTACATGACATCTCTCACCCCCATAAACAATTGGAATGGCTTGCCAGTAGAAACTGTGCAAAAGCCTTGGTAGAATCCTCTTCTGAAAACTATATTGGCATCTGGAAAGACCAATACAGAAACCCGCATCTCATTGATAGTCAGACACAAATCTCTATTTCTCATACTCAATCTTGTGCCTGTGCGGTACTCAATAAATCAAAGCCCGTCGGAGTTGATATTGAACAAATTTCCGAAAAATTAAGGCGGGTTGCTCATAAGTTTTTGTCTGAAAAAGAACGTGTTCATGTTGGCGACGACCTCCAGAAAATGTGTATTTATTGGTGTGCGAAAGAGAGTATTTATAAATGGCATGGCTCAAAAAATCTGAGCTTCAAAGACAACATTTTCATTCATCCATTTGAGGGAAACGCACCTTTCGATTTGGAAGGAGAAATCCACAGTACAGATTTTCCTACTAATCATCAACTAAAGGTTTTTTATTGGGAAAATTTCGTTTTCACAACTACTCTGGACTAAGGTTCAGCAAAGTTGTCATTACCGCAAACTCATTCATCTGAAATATTCATGAGCCTCAAAACGTTTTAATAAATGGATTAAAATTTAGCTTAAATAGACTTTATATTTAATCAAAATAGAGCTATTCCATTGATTTACAAATACTTAAATTTAATTATTTATCCTTGAAATCATTCTTTATCATACTCGTAAAAATCTATCAAGGAGCAATCTCGCCTTACTTTCCTAACTCCTGCCGTTATAGTCCAACTTGTTCAGAATACATGATTCAGGCAATCCAAGAATGGGGAATTCTGAAAGGTACATGGCTTGGTTTAAAACGTTTAGCAAGTTGTAATCCCTGGGGCGGACATGGACACGACCCTGTACCGAGAAAGGCGGATTTGAAAATCTGAAGAGTTATTGGAGGAGGCTTAACAGAAATTTCTTTTTTGGAAAAAGACCTCGTGAGAGGTCGAACTTGATTAGCCATACGTGAAACGTATGGAATTGAAATATGAGCGAATTCAACCCCGAATGGGGTTAAAGCCACAGATTAATTCATTTTTCCCCGAGTTTCACTCAGGGCTAATCAAATTTAATCCTTTCAGGATTTCAAAAAAGAAATTGCTGTTGACTTAGTGATTTCCAGCTAATCATCTGATTATAAGATACATAACTTACATTTACGCTAAATCTAAAATATCAAAAGCACAATCATTTATCTCTAAAATCCTCATGAAAAAAACTCCAACAAATCTTATCATTGGTAATTTAGGCAGTGGAAAAACTGCTACTATTTTGGATTTGCTAAAACAAAAACCTTCTCATGAAAAATGGGTAATCGTCCAGAATGAGTTTGGAAACACTGAGATTGCAGATATTTTTTTAGCAGAAACCCAAAGCAAATTAGTAAAAATCTCAACAATTGCTGGCGGTTGTGCGTGTTGTAGTGATGGGGTAAATCTTGAAGAAATTTTACTAAAAATCGTTAGCGAAAATCCACCCGATAGGTTGATTATTGAACTGGGTGCAACTGCCCACGTTACCCGTATTCTGGACACGCTGAGGTGGAAAGATTTAGGCGAAAAAATACTGGTGCAGATGACAGTTTGCTTAGTAGATTCTGAGCAACTTAATAAATCTCTATCTTCGGGGTCTTCAGAATCAGAAATACTAAATTTTACTAATAATTTAACCCAAAATAATATCACTAATATTCTGATATTTAATCAATTAGCAGACATTCCAGAAGAAGCTATGAGACACTTCAATGGTGTTATTCCTCCTAAATTGGCTATTTCAAGAGATAAACTTTCGTTGGCATGGCTTGATTGTGATCCATGGAATCTAACACAATCTGATGTAGAAAAGTTGAATTCTAATGCTGAAATTCAAGTCAAAACTCAAGAAAGCCCGAGACCTAAAAAACCAAAATTTACTTTAAAAAATGAAGGCGAGTATTGGACTGGTACATGGATTTTTAATGCAACAGATGTTTTTGAAATGGGGCTATTAAGCAATATACTACTACCTCCAATGATAGAACAAAAAATTATCAGAGTCTTAGGAATTATTAGAATCAATACCGAGTGGTTCTCATATGAATTGTTTGATTTCTCATTAGTCCCCAAGATAAACATATCAACTCACCGTTGGGACAGCTACTTAGTAATGACGACTACCCAAGCCCTCGACTGGGAAGAAATCACACAAAAACTGGTTGCTTGTACTATTTCAGAAGATGAATGGCAGATAAATTATGAGGCAATGTTGAAACAATATTTGCCTGTAGTGTAGCACGTGATTGCTTCGGGCAACGCTTGTTTCGTCAATCGGACGAAGATTCACGGGACAAGCGTTGTCCGATACAATCACGTGTTACACATTAAATCTAAAGTGCATAATGTCACCATCTATCACGGTGTATTCTTTACCTTCAACGCCCATTTTACCTGCTTCTTTGCAAGCTGCTTCGGTTTTATATTGCTGATAATCCGCAAATTTTATTACCTCTGCACGGATAAAACCACGCTCAAAATCTGTGTGAATTACTCCTGCTGCTGCTGGTGCTTTCCAACCTTTTTGGATTGTCCAAGCACGCACTTCTTTTACCCCAGCCGTAAAGTATGTAATCAAATTCAAGAGAGCATAAGAAGCACGAATCAACTGGGTTAAACCTGATTCTACGAGACCATATTCCTCCAAAAACATCTGACGTTCTTCTACATCTTCAATCTCAGAAATCTGAGCCTCCACAGCCGCACAAATGACAATAACCTGAGCATTTTCGTCGGCAATAGCAGTTTTCAGTTGCTCAACATATTGATTGGTACCCGACTGAATTGATGTTTCATCAACATTTGCTACATAAATTACGGGTTTATCTGTCAACAAAAATAAATCTCCGATTGCTTCAAACTTTGCATCTGGGTCAAGTCCTTGTACAGTTCTGGCAGATTTTCCAGCCTCTAATGCAGTCTTATATTGGTGCATAATACCTACCATCTGACGGGCTTTGGCGTCACCAGCTTTGGCTGCACGTTCAAATTTTTGAAGTTTTTTCTCAACAGATTCTAAATCTTTCAATTGCAATTCAAAATCAATAATTTCTTTATCCGAAACAGGGTTCACACGACCTTCCACGTGAACAATGTTATCATCTTCAAAACAACGCACCACATGAATAATCGCATCAACTTCACGAATATTTGCCAAGAATTTATTACCCAATCCAGCTCCTTGCGAAGCTCCTTTTACCAAACCAGCAATATCGACAAACTCAACAATTGTAGGCACAACTTTCTGAGGGTTAATCAGTTGCTTTAAAATATCTAATCTATCGTCAGGTACAGTAACGACACCAACGTTAGGTTCAATCGTACAGAAAGGGTAATTTGCCGCTTCGGCTTTATTAGAAGAAATTGCACTAAACAGCGTTGATTTTCCCACATTTGGCAAACCAACTATCCCACATTGTAATCCCATTTATTTTTTATTTATCTGATTATCAGTTAGTTGTATATAAAATTTATGTAATAAGTCCTAAGTATTAGGTATTAAGTCTGCAAAGTTACGCCATTGAGCCTTAGCAACAAAAAAGCCTCTGAAATTTCAGAGGCTTAATTTTCAAAATTGGATTAATCCCATTTAAGGTCACTTCCAAAACTGTTTTCTTCTTCTTCACGATTGAACTCAGAGAAATCTACATCTGGTAGTAATTCTTGTTTAACGTGATTGATGGAATCTTGAAGACCTTCAAAAAACTTATCGAAATCTTCTTTGTACAAGAAAATCTTATGTTTTTCATAAACAAATCCATCTTCCTTCTGATGACGGCGACTTTCTGTGATAGTAATGTAGTAATCACTCGAACGAGTTGATTTTACATCAAAAAAATACGTTCGCTTACCTGCTCTGATTCGCTTTGAATAAAGCTCTTCTCTGTCTCTTTCTTCCACAATATGAATGTTTGTTATTAGGGTTGGATGAATAGTAAAAATATTTTTGGTTATGTAAAAGTAGATATTTTCCGAAAATCATCAAAAAAATCATGGAAAAATAATATTTGTTTATTTTGGTTAAAACATCTTAAAAAGATTGTAAAATATGATTTTACCAATAAAAACTTAAATTTTTGACCAAAAAACCGTATCTTTACTAAGTGGAAAAAGGTAATGTGTTGATGTGATGATGAATGAAAATCAATTTCTAAATATTGTTTTTCAAATTTTGCTAATAAGTATCTGTCTGTTTATTTATAGAAATATATTTTTGTTCGGCTCTAAAGCCAATAGCATTTTTCTGGTTTTTGTAAAAATGAATATTAATCCATTTATCCTTTGAAACTTTTTAGGTTTTAAGGAAGTTTTAGAATTCAATCCAAAAACCAATTCATCACAATCTGTTTTATTAATCATTATTTCATGAAATTATTTTTTAAAAGTACCTTTTTTTTCTTTATTTTCTGGCTCAGGCAGACTCATGCCGATGCTCAGAAATTAGGAGATGAATCCTACGGAATTGCCTCTTTTTACGCTAACTTTTTCTATAATCAACCTACTTCCACTGGTGAAATCCTAAAACGCAATGGCTACACAGCCGCCCACATGACGCTCCCCTACAATACGATGGTGGAAGTAACGAACCTCCGCAACAAGCGTTTTGTGATTGTAAGAGTAAATGATCGTGGACCATACAAACCAGGAAGAATTATTGATTTAACAGAAAATGCTCAAAAGTGGCTCAAGATTGACGATGAAGGTTTGATGCCCGTCAAGATAAAAATTGTAGGTTTTGATGGCGACATCATGATAGAAGCCTTTGATTCTCTGACACTTACGGCACAACCTAAAGTTCCAAGGTTATTTTATCAGAAATCTTTGTTGCGTTACAAAAAACATTACAGGCTCAAACGTCATTGGCGGAAACGCAAATATCCGCACCTGAAAGTTCGCCGAATTGTGGTAATGTCTTATCAGGCACGTTTAGCAAGAGAAGCCAAACGCAAAAAAGCCGAGAGTAAAAAGAAGAAGAAATAGAATTGGAAAGTATTCGTTTGTAGGGTATTTTGGCACAAAAACTGTTTACTTTATAATGTCAGTAGCTATCAACTGATATTTGAACAAAACCTTATGGATTTAAACAAAGTACGTGAGTACGGAAATATAGAATTTTTGGCAAAGCAAATGGTGGAAGGTTTCATTACGGGACTTCATAAATCGCCTTTTCATGGTTTTTCAGTAGAATTTGCCGAACATCGCCTCTACAATACTGGTGAAAGTACTCGGCATATAGATTGGAAAGTTTTCGCTAAAACAGAAAAACTCTTCACAAAACGCTATGAAGAAGAGACAAATCTACGGTGTCATTTATTGATAGATGTCTCATCGTCAATGTATTATCCCGAAAAGAATAACGGTAAAGTCACTTTCAGCATCTTTGCCGCAGCCGCTTTGGCAAATATGTTGCAGCGACAAAAGGATGCCGTTAGCCTGACTACTTTTGCCGATTCTGTTCAGATTCAGACTCAGGTACGGTCAACACCAACACATATTCACAAGATTTTTTTGGAATTAGAAGGGTTATTGAAAACCGAAAAGAAGAATCAAACTTCTGGTGTATCTGCCGTAATTCATGAAATTGCAGAGAAGATTCACAAACGCTCTTTGGTAGTGATTTTTAGTGATATGTTCGATAATATTCTGGAGTCTGATAAACTTTTTTCTGCTCTCCAACATCTCAAACATAATTTGCACGAGGTACTAATTTTTCACGTCACAGATAAGCAAACAGAGTCTGATTTTAATTTTGAAGACCGCCCCTACGAGTTCATTGACCTTGAAACCAATGAAAAAGTGAAGCTAAATCCAGCACAGGTTAAGGAAGAGTATCAGAAAACTATCCATCAATTTTATGCAGATTTAAAATTGAAATGCGGACAATATAAGATTGATTTTATCGAAGCTGATATAGCCTTGGGACTCGACCAAATACTGTCAGCTTACATGGTGAAACGAAATAAAATGCGGTAGATTCTCGATGCTTGTTATTCGATGTTCGTTTTTCGGTTTTCGATGTTCGGAAAACAAAAAACGAGCTATTTTCCGAACATCGAAAGACGAGCATCGACAACTCAATGGCTATCAATAATTCTTCCGATGGCATCAATTGGCAAATTCCCCTTCCCGATTATGTTTTTGTCTTTATCCAAAATAAAAATTGTTGGTGTGAATTGGGCATCGTACAAAAGAAAATAGTTTACAGTTCCAGTTTTATCGAAGACATTTATAAACGCCTGAGTCTCAAATGTCTTGATAAATTTCTTCCATCTGGTTTCATCTTTATCAAAAATTGGGGCGAAAACTTCTATCCCTTTGTCTTTATTTTCTTTCACAAATTTTACTAAATCTGGCGTAAATAACTGACAATGAGAACAATCATAAGCATAGATGTACAATATCGTATAATTAGCACTTACGCCATGCAAATTCCTTATTTTCCCCTCTGTGTCAGTTAGTTTTACATCTGGGATTTTACTTCCCATCAATAAAGGTCTTAAATATTTCACTCGTTCTTTAGCCAAACGTACCGTTGTGGTGTCCCACATTTGAGGTTCGCCAGAGTAATATTTTTCAACTAAATGAGCAAAAACTGCATCGTGTCCCATGGTTCGGCTACCTTCAAAATGACTTGTCAGTTTATTCACGATATATTTCCGCAATTCAGAATTCTTTTTGGTTCTTGTTAAAACTCTATCAGTCAGTTTCTTGAGGGAATCCGTTGGTAAGAAATACAATTGTTCAAAATAATATTGAATCGGTTGCCCCACAAAAGGCGAACGCATGAGACGGTCATCGCCAAGGTCGAGGTTATCTAAATAATGTTCCACAAAGAATTTATTGGCAAATTCTGAATCTGCTTTACCATCAGCAGTTTTGGGCGGAGTAGGCATTTCTACTTCGGATGCTGCTTTCAAGAATTTTATCGCAAGCATATTTTCATACACCTTCAAAAACTGTTTTTTATATTGTGCCAATTCTAAAGTGAGGGCATTTAACTGAGTTTTAGACGTGGCATCTGTCTTTGCTTGTAACTGCTTGATTTTCAGTTCGTCTTTCTTGATTTTTTGTTGAAAAGAATAGAAAAACTCATTTTCTTTCGAGCCTACAAACTTCATTCCGCCAATCAAATCGTTCAATTGAGTTTCAAAAGAAAACGCTTGTTCGCCAATGACTAAATCAAAACTTTTGTCTCTTTTTTCACCAACTAAAACACTATAAAAACCACCTTTCAGGGCTTCATTTCCAGAGAAAATAAATTTGCCTTCAGCATCAACTTTGGCAGAATCCTTCACAATTCGTTGGATTTCGTAATAGTAGGACAAATAACAATAGCTATCTTTCAAACCATTGATTTTGCCTTGAATTTTATAGCCTTGCCCCAATAATGAAGACAAAGACGCACTGATAATTATTAAACTTAGGGCTATTTTACGCATTATTTTAAATGATAACTTGGGTGGTATCCAAAATAAAAAAATTGGGGTTGCGTATTAAGTCGCAAGTATTAGATATTAAGAATTTGAAACCAAACAACGAATTATCCGTCTGGTAATCAAATACTTAGGACTTAATACATAATACTTAGTACACAACCCCTTTCTACAAATTTACTCAATTTAATTTACTTCCCTGCTTTTGCAGATTTTTGCTTGTCACGTTCTTTTTGCTTAATATAAAAGCCCATAAAGTCTTCCAACTGCTCGACAGGTAAACGACGGGCAATAATTTTCTTTTCTTTGTCCAATACATACAACACAGGAGTAGCGTAAACATCAAAGTTGTTTTTGAAATCTGTATAAGCTACTTCTTTTCCGTTCTGAGGGTCTTTATGAAGGTCTAATCCATTCATTAATTCTTCAAATTTGAATTCTTTAATGAACTTCATCCACTTAATTTTTTCACGATTCACGGGCGTAGCAATTACCCTAACTCCTTGGTTTTTAAGAACTTGATACGATTTTACTAATTTCGGAGCGGACTCACGGCAATGTCCACATTCGGTATCATAAATAAATACTACGATGTATTCTGCTGGAATCATTTCTGGGGTAAACTGTCTGCCCAAAGTGTCTGTCAGAATCATGGTAGGGAAAGGCTTCCCAATCATATTTGGTTTTACATTGGCAACTCTTTCTTTTACACGACGAATCGTTGAAGTATCCCAAAGAGCTTGCTCATTAATGTAGTACTTCTCGAACATATGAATGTATGCACCCTCCAAGCCCATCAATTTTGAAGACTCATAATTGCTTGTAATTTTATAGACAACGTATTTTCTTAAATCTTTAGACCCTTTCACTTTCAACAATAATTCGTCTGCCGTTTTTGCAATTGAATCTGGCGTCTGGTAGGTCAAATCGTCCATGTAACGTTCCAGACGGCGTACCAAGAAAGGTGTACGCATCATACGTTCGTCAGTGAGATCAAAATTGTCCCAGAAATGAGATTTATAATACGCAAATCTTGCTTGTTGCAAAGCCGTTGAATCAATACTTCCATTGGGCAATTTGGTAACATTTGGAAACATTGTTGGTACTTCTGGGTCTTGCGAAGACTTGATGAATTTAACAACCAAAGTGCCCTCATTCTGCTTTTGCCAATCTTGCTGATACTTAGTAATTTCATCCTGAGCTCTTCTGATTTTAATATCTGTAAGTCCACCAGGTTTCATTTTTCGTTCAGTATCTAAAACTCTTAATTCATCAAAACGATTAGACATTTCTTGCTGAAAACCATAGAAAAGCTCATTTTCTTTTGAGCCTTTAACCTTCATATTCTTGATAAGATTTGTTGTATCTGTTTCCACGCTAAAATCAGTATTACCGATAACAAGGTCAAAAAACTTACCTTTTGGTAAAGAAACCAAGTAAAGCCCTTCTGGTAATTTCTTTTTTCCAACAAACTGAAAATTTCCATTAGCATCAATTTTAGCTGTGTCTTTTACAATTTGTTCTTTGTAGCCATAATAATGTGCCAAAAGTGCAACGGTATCTTTCAAGCCCTTAACTTTACAACGGATTGAATATGAATCAGTTTGGGCATTGGTCTGAAATGTTAGTAGAACCAACAAAAACGATAAAATAGTAAAAAAACTTTTTTTCATGGTTGTTTTTAAATAATGATTTTAGTGAAATATAACTCAACTAAAACGTACAATGAATGGGGAAATTGAATTCAAAACTGATAAATCTCTCAAAAATAAGCAATATTTTTAAGTCCCTGACCTATCAAAGAGATTTTAACAAAAGATTAACTAATTTGAGAAGAATTTGAAAGTTTGAAAATGTGATAATTTGAAAATTTTCTTATGAGAAGAAAGCCTCTCAGATACATTAAACTCAGTCCATTGATAAATTTTCAAATTACCAACTTTTCAAATTAAATATGTTCTTTATTCTCTCAAAAATTCTTTTCTATTTGGTAATGCCTGCGTTTATCGTTTTCGCAGGATTAGTTTATGCCGTTTTCTCTAAAAATGAAAGACGTAAAAAATGGATAATTCGTTGCAGTTTGCTCTGTCTTTGGGCGTGTTCAAATACCACCATTGTCCGAGAAGCCTATCGTGCATGGGAGATTCCTGCACTTGACCCTGCTACAATTACCGAACCTTACGACGTAGGAATAATCTTGGGCGGTGGTATGATTCTCAACAAAGAAGGCACTGGTAGTCAGGTATTTGTCCATGAAACTGCCGATAGATTTATTCAGCCATTAAGGCTTTATAAAATGGGAAAAATCAAAAAAATCTTAATATCTGGTGGTACAACAGATATTGGATTTTTGCGAAGGGATGTCAGGAATGAATCTGAAAAAGTTGCTCAATTATTAGTAGAGTTGGGAGTTCCCAAAGAAGATATTTTGATGGAATCAAAATCGAAAAATACCAGAGAAAATGCTATATTTTCAGCCGAAGTTTTGAAAGAAAATGGTTTAGAAAACAGCAAAATACTTCTTTGTACTTCGGCTTGGCATGAAAGACGTTCAGTAGGATGTTTCGAGAAAGCTGGGTTAAAAGTGACACCATTCTCAACAGATTTTAGAGCAGAATCTATTGGTTATACAATTGACCAGTTATTGATTCCTCGTGAACGTTGGTTGTATTACTCCTACAGTCTCATCCGAGAATTATTAGGTTACGGAATCTATAAAGTAGCGGGGTATTGTTGATTTTCGATGCTCGATGTTAGTTGATTGATGTTCGAAATCGAACAACGACAATCGAGCATCAAATAACGAACATCGAAAAGAATTTAGCTTCCTAATATCGCTGCCATCCTGAGCAATTCTGGGTTGATTTCTTTTTTCATCGTAATAGTATCGTGGAAAGGCGTATATACCAAATGGTCATTAATAATCCCTGCCATTACGTTTTTGCGACCTTCCAAAAGCCCCTCTACTGCTCCCAAACCTAAGCGACTCGCCAAGATTCTGTCATAAGCAGAAGGTCCTCCTCCTCTTTGAATATGCCCTAAGTTAGTCACACGAATGTCCAATGGCACATCAATAATCTGAGTAATTTTATCTGCAATATCAGCCGCATGACCTTCTTCGTCACCTTCAGCAACTACTACGATAGATGAAGACTTCTTTTTCTCGAAACCAGATTTTAAAATTTCAGCAACATCTTCTGCCGACTTGCGAATCTCTGGTATCAGAATAGATTCTGCACCACCAGCAATACCCGAATAAACAGCAATATAGCCCGAATTCCGCCCCATTACTTCTACAAAAAATACTCTATCGTGCGAATCTGCCGTATCTCTAATTTTATCAATTGCTTCGATGGCAGTATTCACGGCGGTGTCATAACCAATGGTAAAATCTGTTCCGTAAAGGTCATTGTCAATCGTTCCTGGAGCCCCAACTGTTGGTACACCAAATTCATTAAAGAAAATCTCTGCACCCGTAAAAGTTCCGTTTCCGCCAATGGCAACAATACCTTCAATACCAAATTCTTGGAGTTTATCGTAAGCCTTTTTTCTTCCCTCGGCAGTCATAAACTCTTTACTTCTTGCCGATTTAAGAATTGTTCCACCACGTTGAATAATATTACTTACAGACTGTGAATTAAGGGGAGTTATATCACCTTTAATCATTCCGTTGTATCCTCGAATAATCCCGAAAACCTCAACATTATTGGCTAAAGCTCCTCTCACTACGGCTCTCACGCAGGCATTCATGCCAGGTGCGTCACCTCCTGAAGTAAAAACTGCTATTTTTTTCATTTATAAAATGGTAAGTAGTTAATCTGTATTTTAATTAACTATTTTTAAAACTCTGATTAATGATTTTATTTGCCAAAAGTTAATTTTATACATTATCACGACAAATGTCAGCTTGTAGAATAATTCGTTTCTTATGATTATTTCAGAAGAATATTTCCTTTTTTACTGATGCTACAAATTTATCGTTTGTGAATGAAGTTTCTAAGAAATTTCTTGAAAATTAAACTTTAATAATATCTGATGACCTTTAAATAAAAATATATGAATAAAAAATAGAATAATTTTGATAAATAAAATTCTACAATTTATAAAAGCATAGATTTTTCAACAATAGAATTAAGAAAAAAGTCGTTAGAACTGAGAACAAATGTGAAAATAAGAAATAGCATTATCTTTGCATTAAATTTTTCTAAAACTAACTTCTAAGAAAGTAGATTTTGGAATCATGTTTGCCACAGAATCTCAGATTACCCATCCATTATCCTGAATGTATAAATACTTTGTTTTTGTCACGATTCTTCTATGTACTTCCAAAATTCATGCCCAACAATGGCTCGGAATTTCTGGAAGCAATTACGCTGGCACATATTCCACAACTGCCAATCCTGCCAATGTCGTAGATACTCGTTATAAAGTCTATGTAAATCTGGTAGGGAACGATTTTTTTGTCAGCAATAATTATTTAGGCTGGGACGCCCCCTATTCTTATTGGGGACTTTTATTGAATACTGTTCCACAAGAAAGTAGAAATTCAAGAGGTAGAATCGTTTTCAAAGAATCTTATACAGATATTAGTACATCAGAAGGAGACAAACACGTAAATCTTTCTAATGATACCCGTGGACCTGCTTTTATGTTCTGTTTCGGAAAGCAAAGTCAATGGGGAATCGCCGCCTACACACGCATACGAGTGGGTTTTAATCTGGACGGTGTTAATTATTCAACCGCCGATTTGATACGTTTTGGTACAAATAGAACTAATTTATTAAATAGCCCCATAGATGTTGGGCAGCCTTCATTAAACACTAATGCTTATGTAGAAGGTGGTATTACGGTTGGAAAAATATTGTTTAATAATGAAGAAAATTTCGTAAAAGTAGGTATTACAGCAAAGCGTTTGGTTGGCTTGCATAGCAATCATCTCATTATTAATGAAGCAAAATACGAAGTAGTTCCTGATATCTACACTGCCGCTATTCCTGGCTCAGATAAAAATAATATTTTAGTTAGAAAATTTGATGCTTCTTATGCCTACACCAAACAAGGGGGCATTCAGAATGCTTCTTTGAAACCTCAGTGGCTGTTCGGGGGGGCTTCTGCTGGTAGTGGCTGGGGCGTAGATCTTGGTTTTGTGTATGAATATCGTCCTGATTTTCAGAAATACACTTACCGTAAAAGTGGGGAGGTAAAAATGGACGCTTCCAAGAATAAATATCTTTTCAAACTGGGCGTTTCGCTACTTGATATTGGCATGATAAAATATAAAAATCAAGCCTACGTAGAACAATATAACCTTAATGTAACTGACCAATTATTGACTTACAAGGATTTCCAAGAGGTTACCAGTATTGATGATGCCTTTGGAAGAGCCACAAGAGCCATTGGAGCAAAAACTGCGGATGCAAACTATAATTACAACGTTGGTCTTCCGAGTTCACTCAGGGTTGATTTTGACTATCATCTCAAAGATCATTGGTATGTAAATACCGTTTTGTCGCAAGGATTGAGAAGTTACAGATCAGTAGGAATGAAAATGCCGTCTTTATTAGCGGTAACGCCACGTTTCGAGAAAAAATGGGTGGAAGCCTCCGCAACTTTAGCACTTTTAGATAATTATAATACCGTCACTGTTGGCATTGCTGGTCGTGCAGGACCATTTTTTATTGGAACTGACCATTTGTTAGGTGTATTAATGAAAATTGGAAAACCACGTGGAGCAGATATTTTCTTTGGCTTAAATATTCCAATTTTTCATAAATCAGTTGCTCTACCAGATGCTTGCTGGTACGAACAACCCGAAAAAAGAAGCCTAAAAGAAAAGTTAATGTTCTGGAAGAAAAGGAGAGGGTAATTATGAATTAAAAATGTAGAATTAAAAATTAAAAATGCAAGCTATTGATTTTCAGTACATTAAAAAAGGCATCAAATTAATTTGATGCCTTTTTTATGGCTGAAATAATAGACAATTTAATCCTTAAAAATAAAATAAACTGCTAATACTAAAAAAACGAATCCTATAATATGATTGATTTTAAGTGATTCATTTTTGAAAAGAACTAAAGTGAAAATCGTAAAGACTACCAATGTAATTACTTCTTGAATCACTTTTAGTTGCCAAAGATTGAATGGACCTCCGTTTTCGGAGTAACCTAATCTATTGGCTGGCACTTGGATAGCATATTCAAATAGTGCGATTCCCCAACTGATTAGAACAATCATAGGTAATCCTAATTTACTGAACCACGGAATATCTTTAAACTTGAGATGTCCATACCAAGCAAAAGTCATGAATATATTCGATAAAGTCAGTAAAAGAATTGTATATAACGACTTCATAACCTACAAAATAAACTGACTCAAATCTCTATTTTTTACCAATCCTGCAAGTTTATCTTTTACCATTTCTTTATTGACAATTATATGGGCATTCGCTCCGATAATATCTGGAACATCAAACATTAAATCGTTCAATAATAAACTCACGACTGTCTGCAAGCGTCTGGCTCCGATATTTTCTACTTCGGCGTTTACTTCAAAAGCAATTTTTGCAATTTCTAAAAGAGCTTCATCATCAAATGATAATTCAACACCTTCGGCTGCCATCATGGCTTGATATTGCTTGGTTAAAGCTCCACGAGGTTCTTTCAAGATTCTATAAAAATCTTCTTCTTTCAAAGTCTGTAATTCTACTCTAATCGGGAAACGTCCTTGTAATTCTGGGATTAAATCACTCGGTTTTGATACGTGAAATGCCCCTGCTGCAATAAAAAGTACGTGGTCAGTATTGATAACACCATATTTTGTATTCACAGTTGAACCTTCTACAATTGGTAGCAAATCCCTCTGTACGCCCTCTCTGCTTACATCTGGTCCACTTCCGCCCGAACGTGGCGAAGCAATTTTATCAATTTCATCAATAAAAATGATACCCAAGTTTTCAGCTTTACGGATTGCCTCCTCTTTCACTTCGTCCATGTCTATTAGTTTTGATGATTCTTCATCTAATAGAGCTTTTCGAGCTTCGGCAATGGTCAACTTTCTCTTTTTCTGACGCTTCGGAAGCATCCCTCCTATCATTTCCTGAATATTCATCATTGACATTTCGTCAATCGGTCCACCAACCATACCAATACTCGGCGAGTTTGAAGACGCAACATCAATTTCGATTTTCTTATTTTCAATTTCTCCACGACGCAATTTTTCTCTAAACAATTCCCTTGTTTTATGATTCAATTCTTCGTCTGTTTCTGGGGTGGCATCTGCATTTTTCTTTTTCTTACCCGTTTTCCCCATTGCTGGAATCAAGGCTTCCAAAATAATCTCTTCAACTGCTTGCAAAGCTCTTTCTTTTACTTCTTCTTTTTTGGCACTTTGCACCAAATGCACAGACGATTCTACCAAATCTCTTACCATAGATTCGACATCACGACCGACATAACCGATTTCTGTAAATTTTGATGCCTCTACTTTTGTGAAAGGTGCATCTGCTAATTTTGCTAAACGACGAGCAATTTCTGTTTTACCGACTCCAGTAGAACCAATCATTAAGATATTATTAGGCGTAATTTCACTTCGCATCTCTTCTGGGGCATTCATTCTTCTCCAGCGATTTCTAAGGGCAATGGCTACGTTTTTCTTGGCATCTTTTTGACCAATAATATGTTTGTCGAGTTCCTCAACGATTTGTTTAGGGGTTAATGAATCTAAATTTTGAGACATTCTATATTAATTTGAAATTTGGCTGATTTGAGATTTTTTAAATTTTAGTTTTCTATAAAGCTATTCTTATTTACACATTTTTTCCTTGTAAATACAGAAAAATAAGCATTGAAAAGTAAACTTCAAAATTACTTGATAATTCGTTGTAAATCACAAACTACCCCAAAATTACTTAGTCCGCCAGCAGCATGATACCCCGCATAGGAATAAGAAAGTGTAATAAATGAAGTTTTGACGTTAAATCCAAAAGAAAATCCAGAAAGCCCTCCAATATTTTGCTGACTTAACTCTCTGTTTCTTAGATAATTATACGCAATCATGACATTAAAGTTTCTACTCAGTAAAAGTTCTGTTCCGAAAACAAAATGCATTGCTATTTTATCTGTTGTCGCAATTTCGTTTGGAATAAGGTTTCCACTTAAATCTCTTTTCTTGATTTTTGTATCTAAATATGCAATATCGTATTGGTATAAATGATGAGCCGTCAAAGAAAATCTGGCAGGCATATATTGGGGTTTATAACTCACGCCCATCTGAACATCTAAGGGTAAATCGGGCGAGTCACTTGTGGTAAAATCGCTAATTCTGAAACCTATATTCTTGGCGACCATTCCAAAAATAAAATCAGCTTTGGGATGCCTAAAAACTCCTCCAAAATCCATCAATAAAGCCATGGCGTTATACGATTCTATGGCAGAACCAACCCATTTTATATTTCCTCCGAAAGTGATATTTCCTTGTCTGCGTGCGTGCGAAAGCGTAAGGGCATAATCACTGGCACGGAAAGTCCCTTGTATATTTCCTGTGGGGTCAGTAAGGGGGAAATCTCCGTAATTCACATACTGAACGCCCAATCCCCAAGTACCTATTTTATCAAAACTATGCACATAACTACTTGATAGATAATTAGTTCCTGCAAAATAGGGCAAATAATTGACACCTAATAACTGAGATTGAGAACTGTCTAACAAAGCAGGATTCTGGAGAAAAGCATTAGGATTTCGTTCAGATTTTGTAACATTTATTCCCCCCAAAGCAGATGTTGTCGGGTCTGGAGCAATTTTCAAAAAACTAAAACTATTCCAACCACCCAATTGTGCATTGGCTTGGGTAGAAAATAGAAAGAAAATTAGTAGTATATTTTTATTTATTTTAAATTGAGAATAATGATGCGTTACAAACGCAAAGCCATTCAACCCCGCCAATATCCATTGCGGTAACAAATCGGGGTTAGCTCGCCATCGCCAGTAAAGAAACCTCCCCCCCCAGCCCCCTCTCCTGCTGAGAGGGGGAGCAATTTGTCCGAGGTTAGCTCCCCTCTCAGCAGGAGAGGGGTGGGGGCGACCGACGCTTCGGGAGAGGTTGCACTCTATCATTTTGCGTTTATAACGCATCTCCATATTAATATTACTAAAATTAATTTTCAAAAACTTTATCATCTATCACCTCATTAACGAAAAATTCTTTCCAGTGAATGTCCACCCATTTTAATCCTTCAAAATAAATTCTCAAACGTTGCGGTTGCAGGAAATTCACATTCTTAACTTTCGTAAAATCAGAGTAAATTCTATGGTGAAAACCTACTTCGGTATTGAAGGCAACCATACGGATGTAAAATTTTTTCTTATCAATACCGAAAACAGTAACGTTTTTTTTGGGGTCAATAATTTTGATAATATAACAAGGAAACCCCTCCACTTGGTCATCTGCGAGAAGTAGGGTTTCAAAGTCGGGCTTATCTGCAAACCTGATAATACTAAACCCAAAATTATTACTCAGGTTGAACTGTTTGGCGTACGGTTTTGCTCTTTCTGCCAAAAACATATTGTTCTTTTTTCCATCAAAAATCAATTTAAAATACGTAGAATCGCCATAATTAGCATCAAAACGAACTTTTCCGTTGGCTTTGTGTGCATCATCATTATAGGGCGGAAAGACCCGATACAATGCGTATTTATCTAAATGAATTTTATTTTTTGCATCAGCCAAACCCATTGGTGTAATGTCTGCGTCACCTTTTAGCACCAAAGTTTTAGGACTTTGCCAAGTTTCTCCACCTGCCACATCAGTAGCTTTGCGAAGAATTTCCTGAGCTGTCATTTGCTGGGCTTGTAAGGAAAAAAGCCCTCCGCCTCCCAGAAAGAGAATTTGAACGAGTAAAAAAGATAATGTTGTTTTATACATTGAAGAAATCTATTAGTACTATTTTGAGATAATGTTTATTAATAAGTTTCCATGAAGGTAAAAACAAACCGAGAAAAATTTGATGTTTTAGGAGAAAAAATAGTGAAGTAGTTTTTATTCGATGAAAGTTGCGAGTTTTATGAAGGCTTCGTAAAT
>JAAFJL010000069.1 GCA_013298865.1 Cytophagales bacterium
TATTTTTACTGATATTGAAAGAAGGCATTGTTCTAAACGATGCCTTCTTTTTTTGTGCCAAACACTCCATTTTAAATACACAAAAACTCTCAGAAAAAACGATTAATTTTGAGTAAAATTCCCACAAAATCAATGAAATTCACACAACTACTTTGTTTTCTACTGGTTATCAGTCTCATGTTTTCTTGTAAAGAGAAAACACTTTTTACTGCCCTCGATGCCGCCGAAACTGGTATCACTTTCAATAATCAAATTGATGATAATGACTCTCTGAACATCCTCACGTACCAGTATATCTACAATGGTGGCGGTGTTGGTTTGGGCGATTTCAATGCGGATGGTTTGCAGGATATTTTCTTTTCAGGAAATCAGGTCGATAACAAACTCTACCTCAATAAAGGACAGATGAAATTTGAGGAAATCACTAAAACTGCTGGTGTTGAGGGTAAAAATCGTTGGTGTTCGGGAGTGTCTGTGGTAGATATAAATACTGACGGAAAATTGGACGTTTATATTTCTTCAACTTTAGAAAAAAAGGCTGAAAATCGGGCTAATTTGTTATACGTAAATCAGGGAAATGATAAAAATGGAACGCCAATTTTCAAGGAAATGGCTCAGGATTATGGCATTGCGGATACCACCTACACAACACACGCAGCCTTTTTTGATTATGACAATGACGGTGATTTAGATCTTTATGTATTGGTTGACCAAATATTTGATGACAGAGTTACGACAAATTTTCATGATAAAATCATTGATGGTTCTGCCGCTACCAATGATAGATTATATCGCAATGATTTTGATAAAACAAAGGGGCATCCTGTCTTTACGGATGTATCTAAAAAAGCTGGAATTTTGATGGAAGGTTTTGGTTTGGGCGTGAATATTACGGATATTAATAGAGATGGATGGAAAGATATTTTTGTCACTAACGATTTCATTTCCAATGACTTACTCTATATCAATAACCATGATGGTACATTTACCAATCGAGCGAAAGACTATTTCAAACATACCAGTTATTCGGCAATGGGGAACGATGTAAACGATATTAATAATGATGGTTTGATGGACATTATTGCGGTTGATATGTTGCCAGAAGACAATATCAGAAAGAAGAATTTGATGAGTCCGAACAACTATTATACCTATCAGGAAAACATAAAAATGGGGTACGAATTCCAGTTTGTCAGGAATACTTTGCAGCTCAATCAAGGCGTAAAACCCAATACAACTCAACCAATTTTTAGTGAAATTTCCATGCTGGCGGGTGTATCAGAAACCGATTGGAGTTGGGCACCTATGGTCGTTGATTTTGACCATGACGGTTTCCGAGATTTGATAATCACAAATGGTTTCCCGAAGGATATTACCGACCATGATTTTGGTTCATACAGTGCTCAGTATGGTGCTTTTGCAAGTAAGAGTGAGATTTTAGCAAATATTCCAATCATCAAAATCCCTAATTATGCTTACCGAAACAAAGGAGATTTAACTTTTGAAAACGTTACCAAACAATGGGGAATTACGCAACCCAGCTTTTCTAATGGGGCGGCTTACGGAGATTTGGACAATGACGGTGACTTGGATTATGTCGTAAACAATATTAATGATATAGCGTCGGTCTATAAAAATAATTTGGTTGAAACTAAAAGAGAAGAAGCTAACTATTTGAAAATCAGGTTAAAAGGTGCAAGTCAGAACCCAATGGCTCAGGGAACTTGGGTAGAAATCACCTACGACAATGGCAAAAAACAGGCTTATGAAAATACGATTTACAGAGGTTATTTGTCTTCAGTAGAAAATGCTGCACATTTTGGTTTGGGTAAAACTCAGTCGGTTGATGAGGTGAAAATTACTTGGCAAGATGGTAAACAGCAAATCATTAAAAATGTAAAAGCTAATCAAACTTTGGTAGTTGATTATCAGAAATCTCAGTCAGTAGGGGAGAAGCTTGTCGAAAATATTCCTACTATTTTGACAGATATTACAGAGAATTCTGGGATTAATTTCACTCATAAAGAATTTGATTTTATAGATTTCAACAATCAAAAAACGTTATTGCATAAATTTTCTCAGATGGGACCTTCTTTGGCAGTTGGGGATGTCAATGGGGATGGTCTGGAAGATATTTTTGTGGGAGGTTCTGCACAAGATGCTCAGGACAAAAATCCTCAGACAGCTCAGATTTTTCTCCAAACTTCAGCAGGAAAATTCTCTACAAAACCATTTTTAGCCAATAGCAGCGATGTTACTTTAATGACTGATGACACAGGAAGCCTTTTGTTTGACGCAGATTCCGACGGTGATTTAGACCTTTATATTGTTTCTGGAGGAGTAAAATCTTCGAGCGAACATCCTGCTAATCAGCAAGATAGAATATTCACGAATGATGGGAAGGGCAATTTTACAGAAATAAAAAATGCTTTGCCAGTTTTCAAAAAAGCAGGTTCTTGTGTACGTGCATCCGACTTTGACCATGACGGCGATTTAGATTTATTTGTTGGTGGACGAGTTGAACCAACTAAATACCCAATGGCGGTTTCGAGTTATTTATTGAGAAACGATAGTAGTCCACAAAGTAGCTCCCTTGTCGAAGCGTCGAACCGCCCCGAAGGAAAAAATAGTACAGTCAAGTTTACGGATATTAGTAATAAAATGGCGATGGATTTGTCAAAAATCGGACTTGTTTGTGATGCTATTTGGACAGATTATGACAATGACGGGTGGCAAGATTTATTGTTGGCAGGTGAATGGATGCCCCTGACTTTGTTGAGAAATGAGAAGGGAACTTTCAAGAACACAACGCCAAAAGTATTGGCTGAGGCGACTGGTTTTTGGAATAGTTTGGTAGGAGGTGATTTTGACAATGACGGAGACACCGATTATTTGGCAGGAAATATTGGGACAAATACCCTTGTGCGAGCCTCCGATGAGTTTCCTGTACAAATTTATGCTAAAGATTTTGATGGAAATGGTTTCTATGATGCCTTTCCGACGGTTTATTTTAAAGATGAAAAAGGCAAAATGCAGGAGTTCGCTTTCTTCGGACGGGACGATATGGGTAAGCAAATGATTACTTTCAAAAAGCGATTTGTGTATTATAATGATTTTGCCAAAACACCTTTCAGTAAAATGTTAACGGATGAAGAAAAACGAGATATGCTGACTTTGAAAGCGACCAATTGTAGCAGTGTTTATGTAGAAAACTTGGGTAATGGAGACTTTAAAATGAGTAATTTACCAACCCAAGCTCAGTTTGCTCCGATTGGTGGAATGGTCACGGGGGATTTCAACGATGATGATTTTCTGGATGTAGTTTTGGTAGGGAATGACTACGGAAATGAACTTCAAGTCGGACGGATGGATGCCCTCAATGGGCTACTTCTTTTGGGAAATGGGAAAGGTGGATTTTCGCCCCAAATAGCTCAGAAGAGTGGTTTTTATGTCCCATTCAATGCAAAAAGTTTAGTAAAATTAAGCGGAGGATTATTGGTAGCATCCCAGAATAGAGCCGATTTAAGAGTATTCACAAGCCCAAAAGCAGAGCAATATTTTACGTTAAAACCCAAAGATACTTCGGTAAAAATTCAGCTTAAAAATGGCAAAATCAGAAAAGAAGAATCCTATTATGGTTCATCATATTTGTCACAATCAAGCAGAAGCATAGCCGTACCCAAGGGAGGAAAGGTTTTGAACTAAAATTTGCTAAATTTACGTTTTAAATAAAAAACACAAATAATATGACAACAGTATTGGATAGAGAGACTTTGAAAAAGAATCTCATAAATTTGGCTAAAGATGAGCCTGATTACGTCCGAGAGTTAATTTCGGAAATAGAAATGGATTGGAAAAAATCTAAAAAACAACATCTTGAAGAGATAGTAAATGAGGACTTTAAGGAATACGGTGACGTTTTCAGAAAATTAGCATAATGATACAATATTTAGATAAAGAGGATATTACCTACATCAATCAAAGAACAGTTGCAGAGCATGGCGGAAATTTCATGCCGCCTAATAATTTTCTACACGAGGAAAATCTTGATTATTTACTCGAAGCAGTACAGACAGAGATGTTTGGCGAACCATTATATCCAACAATTGCTGATAAAGCAGCAGTTTACTGCTACAATATTATTTGTAATCACATCTTTTCAGACGGGAATAAACGAACTGGTTTAGAAGCTGCATTGGCTTTTTTGAAGTTGAATAGGATGCGTATTACTAAGCAAATCGCTAATGACGTTATTTATGATTTCATCATCAAAGTTGCTTCTGGGCAGTCAAGTTTAGAAGAATGCCGTGATTGGTTTGAAAAAAATGCAATCCTTTTGTAGAGACGTTTCATGAAACGTCTTCTTACGAAACGTCTTCGGGCAAATAATGACAAGATAATTTTTGCTCGAAGACATTGCCTACCAAGACGTTTCATGACACGTCTCTACTGTAAAAACAAACCAATTGTTCTACCTCTCACAGCTATACTATTGGGTGGAATGGACTGACTGGTTACTTTTCCAGCCCCTTTAAAATCGACTTTAAATCCCTTATTTTCAAGTACATAGATAGCATCTCGTAGATTCATTCCACGGGTGTCTGGCACTTTGTTTTTGGCATATTCTATTCCTTTCCATTCCAAAATTCCACCATCTGAACGGGTGGATGTCCAACCTTCTGACTGTGGTAATTTTTCGATACCTAATTCTTCACAAATCTTCTTGGCATCACCCGTGTTAGCAATATGTTTCTGGGTGGCAAAATACTTCCTGTCGCCTGTTCTTGGGGTAAGTAATTTGTGCATTTGAATATCACAAGCATAAATTTTATCTGCAATTTCCTTGAAAACTGGGGCAGACACATCACGAGCGTAAAGTGCTTCTTTGTCAACGCCTTTAGGATTATCAATTACAACAACACAGCTATATTTGGGGGCATCGGCAGGGAAATACCCAATAAAAGAGGTATAATACATTCCCTTAATGTAGTTTCGCCCGATGAGTTTCTGAGATGTTCCTGTCTTGCCTGCGATTTTATACATTGGGTTTTTAATGTTCGACGCCGTCCCTCTTTCTACTACTCCTTCCAACATTACCCGTACTTTTGCAAGCGTTGCTTCCGAACAAATTGGTTCACTTGAACGCTCCTGAGAAACCGTAAAATCATCTTGAATATTATCGGCTTCACGGGTGCTTTGTACGATGATAGGCTGAATCCATTTACCATTATTGGCAATGGCATTGTAGAAAGTTAACATTTGTAATGGCGTTACTAAACTTTCATAACCAACTGACATCCAAGGCATTGTAGTAACAGACCATTTGTCTGGTTTGGCAATGTACGGAATGGCATCTGGACGAAGCTGAAAATGTAGTGGCTGATTCAACCTGAATTTGGTAAGATAATCGTAGTATTTTTGTTTCTTTCCGTGAAAATATTTTTGCATCAAACGCATCGTTCCTACGTTTGAAGAAAGCTCAAAAACTTGTTGGGCGGTTATTGTTCCATGCGATTTTGAATCTCGCATTGTTGAGCCAGAAATTGTAATTGTGCCGTCTCCTGTACTCACGTATTCGTTCAGACCAAGCCCGCCTTCTTCCATCATTGCCACCATCGAAGGGAGTTTGAATACCGAACCTGGGTCTGTTCTACCCAAAACAGCATGGTTATAATTTTCTGCGTAAAGCGTATCGTTGATTTTAGTCAAATTCGTCATTGCCTTAATTTGCCCCGTAGCTACTTCCATTACTACCACACAACCTTTGTCGGCATTGTATTGGCGAAGAGCTTTTAGCAAAGAAGTCTCGGCAACATCTTGGATATTTACATTCAATGTTGTGTGAATATCAACCCCAGGTAGTGGAATAGTTTCTTCACCTCCATCAACTGAACGCCAACTTCCACCTGCAATTTTTTCAAAAATACCTTTGCCCGCTACACCTGCCAACTGATTATTAAAACTATTCTCAATCCCAACTGCATCTTTATCTTTTCTGTAACCAATTGTTCTAAAACCCATTCGTCCAAAAGGATTGTAACGAGTTTCTACTTTGTCGAAAACTACTCCACCTTTAAACTTTCCTCTTCTGAAAATAGGCCATTTTCTCATCCTTTTAACAGTCTGATAATCAATGAGTTCGTTGCTCAGGATGATGTATGGATTTTTTTCTCTTCTTGCCAAATCTATCTGTGCATAGTAATCTTTCCAGTCACGGTCGCCGTAGGTTGCAGACAAAAAATGGCAAAGAGAATCTATTCCTGAATCATAAATTGCACGATTTTTTTTGTTTCGCATCGAAACCGTTGGGTCAAAGCCGAGCTTGTATTTGGGCAGCGAAGTCGCCAAAAGGCTACCATCATCAGCATAGATATTGCCTCTGGTAGCAGGAACAGTAAGTTCTTTTATGTAGGTACGTTTAGACTTGATACGCCATTTTTCGCCTTGAATATTTTGCAGATAAAATACTTTCCAGACAATGGCAACCGAAAAAACTAATATAAATAAGAACATGAATCTTATTCGTATTACGATGTCTCTTTTGATATTCATATAATTTCAGTAAGGAATTTTATGACTGTTTAGCTTTGAGATATGAGCAATGAGCTTTGAGATTAGTCTCCTAACTTCATTAGTTTCAGAAAAACATTCACAAGGATTCTTAAAATTAATCAAAATTTGGTAGAAATCGGATAATCAAAAAAAAGAAGACATCTTTTTGTAGATGTCTTCTTTTTTTGATTAGTTGAAGCTCATAGCTCACCACTTATAGCTCAAATTTTACTTCTGAACTTTTATATCAAATGTAACTTTACCACCAGTACCTGCTTCAATTGCCGTTACTCTGATAAGCCCTTTTTTATTACGAGCATTCTGGAAAGCATAAACTTTACCTACTTCTATGGCAATGTCCTGAGAAGTTGCTGCAATTGTTAAACCGCCCATGATTGCGTCAGTTGCCGTAGCAAAATCCACTGTTGCAGGAGCAGCTACAAAATAAGTTGCTGTTCCGCCACCTGTACTTGAGCCACCACAATCAACATTTGTTGCAGGAACTACAACACCAAGACCTAAACCAGCACGACGAGGATTTGACATAAATGTAGGCTTAACTGTTGGCGAACCAACTGCTGCATACGTAATATCAATGAACTTCATGTTTGAATCAATATCACAAACTTTATAAACGTCACCCGTTGCAGAAGCTACTCTCGAACCTGCTGCATTTGACTGAGCCCCCAAAACAATATTTGGCCAAGAAGCAATTTGTCCATCTGCTGAGATATTGACAATCAATGTCTTACGAGTCACCTTCTCTTTGTTGTCATAAACATCAAAATGGATATAAACTTTTCCTGATGCTGGCGAAACAGTGTATTCAATCGTCTGAGTTTGCTCATCTTTATTTTTCAATTTAATTTCAAATAAAGGCTGATCAGTTTTACCACGATAATTTGGCTTATCCGTCACGAATACACGCATGATACGAGGCTTGTCACTTTCTGGAGTTTTCTTGATAACCAACGAAACGTTCACGGCATCACCAGTGGCAGCTACCACACTCGGATTAGCCGTATTCAGGGCAGCTTCAGTGAATGTAATGTCCATTTTACCATCAGCTGGTGGTAGCGTAAGGTCTTCTGGAACTGGCTGAATTTCTGGCGTAACACCACAGGCGGTAACGAAAGCCAAAATGAGTGCAAGGAATAAATACGATATTTTTTTCATAAGAATAAAAGCCCTTAGATTGTTTTTGAAAATTACTTCATGCCACAGGGCTATGGAATAAACATGAAGATTTTATTAGAATTAGATGAAATCTGATATTGAAATTGGTGGGTTGTCCGAGATGGGTTCGTAAAATTAACGATTTAGATTTAAAGTTAGTGTGTTTTTTTAGATGTCTTTTTAGGTATGAGGTAGTAGGTCTTAGGTATGAGGTGTAAAAAACTGCATCAATTCAACCTCATACCTAAGATCTACTACCTCATACCTGAGATTTGAACGCTTCACGGGGTTTGATGCTCAGAATCTGAAATAACTCTTGGTCTGAACTTACTTTTGGGTTCGGAGTTGTCAATAAAACATCACCTGAAAAAATAGAATTTGCTCCTGCCATAAAACACAGTGTTTGTCCTTCATGAGACATATCCAAACGTCCTGCCGAAAGTCTAACCATTGATTTTGGCATTAGGATTCTTGCCGTGGCAATTGTCCTGACCATGTCCCAAATTGTAGCAGGATTTTGTCCTTCGAGGGGTGTGCCTGCAATCGGGACGAGGTTATTAATTGGAACAGAATCAGGGTGTTGTGGCATATTTGCCAAAGTTTGTAACATCCCGATACGGTCTTGGTCGGTTTCACCCAACCCTAAAATACCTCCTGAGCAAACTGATATTTTTGCCTTTCTGACATGGTTGATAGTCTGTAAACGGTCGTCGAAAGTACGAGTCGAGATTACGTCCTGATAATGTTCTTCGGAGGTGTCAATGTTATGATTATAGGCATAAAGCCCTGCATTTTTCAGTTTTTCTGCCTGACTTTCAGACAACATTCCGAGGGTACAACAAACTTCCATTCCCATGTCGTTTACGCCCCTAACCATGTCCAAAACTTTGTCAAAGTCCTTATTATCACGGACTTCTCGCCAAGCTGCACCCATACAAAAACGAGATGAACCTGCATTTTTTGCCCTGTCTGCGGCTGCCAAAACCTCGTCGAGTTCCATTAATTTCTGAACCTTTACGTCTGTATGATATCGTGCTGCTTGTGAGCAATACGAACAATCTTCGGGGCAACCACCAGTTTTGATAGAGAGCAATGTGCTGATTTGTACTTCTTGAGGGTCGTTGAATTGGCGGTGGATAGTCGCTGCCTGAAAGACCAATTCCATGAAAGGAAGGTTATAAATCGCTTCGATTTCGGGGCGTGTCCAGTTATTTTTTATCATTGAGTAGTTGTGCTTGCTTGAAAATATACCTCAAAAATAGGTCGGACTGTTCGATTTGCCAAATTTAAAGGGTTTGTAATATGATTGTGTCTCAGTCATCGAACTGTAATAAGATTAGAAGTATGCCTGTTTTTCAATTCGTAACCTGCGACACAGTCGCAAAACCAAACCACCTCGATTGCAAATCTGGGTGAGCGGGTGATATTATGCTTAACCTAAAATACTACTTTCTCAGTATTTTGTTTTGAAATAATTTCAACGAAATTTGGATATTATTGTTCTTAAACAAAATCTAATGAACCCTTCTCGAAAAACCCTGATTTTATTACTTTTCCTTTTTGGCTTTTGTGTGAATAATTATGCTCAGACTATCAGTTTAAAAGATAGTTTAAGAACCATATTTAGAAAAGCTAAACAAGATACATCTACTGTTAATGCTTTGATGGAATATGGGAAAGCAATGACCGAAGAATCGGTTGACTCTGCCACTATTTATTACAAAAAAGCTTTGGCTTTGAGTAGAAATTTGAACTTTAAGCCTGGCATCTATCGGTATTATCTTAACTATACTTATATGGTTGGAATCCGTAATTCAAATATTAAGGAAGCATTGAGATTAGCAAAAGAATTGGAAGCGTTTGCTCAAAAGGAAAAAAGTAACAAGTTCTTATCAGGGGCTTATTTCATTCATGCCATTGTATTCCAAGAAAATTCACAATATGATTCTTCGATTTATTACTATGAAAAGACATTAAAATTTTTTGAGAAAATAAACAATACAGCTGACATCACAACTGTTTATGGCAATCTTTCGAGTATTTATCGAAATCAAAAAATGTTTGACCTTGCGATGGAGTACAATACTAAAGCACTAAATGTTGACATAAAACTCAAAGATACCTTAGAAATCATTTCTGATTATGTAAATAGAAGTATCATTTATTATGATAAAAAGGATATTTTAGGTGAGGAAAAATGTAATAGAGAAGCTCTAAGATTAGCTGAATTAATAAAAAGCCCCTATCGAATAATGGTTTGCGTTACTAATTTAGCATCTATGTTTGATGATAGGCAAATGTTCGATTCGAGTCTTTTTTACAATGAAAAAGCCTATAAACTTTCTGAAAAATATGGTGCATCTATCAATACTTTGGAAATTTTATTAGATATTTCTAACACTTATGTGAAGAAAAAAGATTACTTACAAGCCAATAAATATCTTCAGTTGGCTGCTACAAAATATGATACCAAACAACTTTCTATCAGTAAACAACTTTTTTTAACGGAGTTGAAAATAAATATCTACAAGGCGGTTGGCAAATACAAAGATGCCGCCGAATTATTTTTAGATTATAATAAACTTAGAGATTCTACCACTAATATTGCCACCCAAGAGAAAATCTTAGAGTTCAATAATAAACTCAAAAAAGCTGAAAGCGAGAAGGTAATTTTGTCGAAAGAAGTTGAGATAAATAAACAGAAAACTTGGCTTTATTTATTGTCGATTAGTGGTATAGCTTTATTACTTTTAGGCTTTCTTTTTTATCGTTATCAAAACAAAAAACAAGAAGCTAAAAACCAGCAAATCAAGTTGTTAGAACAAGAAAATGAATTTGTAGCGGTAAAGTCTTCTTTAGAAGGGCAATTGAATGAAAGGGTCAGAATATCCAAAGAAATTCATGATGATTTAGGGTCTTCACTGACTTCTATTTCACTTTTGACGGAGGTTTTGAAAACTAAAATTGATGGCGTAAACATCCCCGAAGTAGCTAAAATTTCTGCCACCTCCGCCCGTATGGTGGACTCGATGAATGAAATCGTTTGGGCGTTGAATGTGCATAATGATACGCTTGATAGTTTGGTCGCTTTTATCCGAAAATATGCTCGTGATTTTTTGCAAGATACATCCATCAAATTAGTTTTTGAGGAAGACGTAAATCAGGATTTCACCTTGCAAGGAAATGTGCGGAGGAGTATTTATTTAGTAGTAAAGGAAGCTATTAACAATGTAGTAAAACACGCTGATGCTCAACAAGTTAATCTCAATATTCAAGCTGACAACAATAAACTAACCATCGTAATTGAAGATGATGGAAAGGGTATCAATGAAGCAAAAAAATCAGCCTTTGGCAATGGATTACGCAATATGAAACAGCGAATTGAAGACATTGGAGGGACTTTTGCGATGTATCAGACTAAGGGGATGGTGATTAGTATTGAGTATAATTTTTAGGTTTTCTTTCAAAATAAATACAATGAAAAAGCTATTTCATCTCGGACTTTTGATAATGTTGGTTACATTACTAAAAAGTTGTCAAGGACAAGTCAAAAGTAATTTACCAACACAGCAAAATACAGGAATCAAGAAACTCGTAGGCGGTGGATGCGATGGCTGCGAACTTATGTACATAGGTATGCCTGCTAACATTAACGCCACAGATACCAGTGCAGGCTGGACTGAAAAAGGGCAAAAACTGTTAGTAACAGGCATAGTTTTTAAACTTGATGGAAGAACTCCTGCTCCAGATGTCATCATTTATTATTGGCAAACTGACAATAATGGCTACTATTCTCCAAGAAAAGATATGGACGAAAATGCCAAACGCCACGGACATATTAGAGGTTGGGTAAAAACTGATAAAAATGGGAAATACGCTCTCTACACCATCAAACCTTCTCCTTATCCAAATGACAACATTCCTGCCCATATCCATACTTCCATCAAAGAACCAAACATTGATAATGAATATTACATTGATGAATTCATTTTTGACGATGATAAACTGCTGACAGGCGAAAAACGCAAAGCACTTGAAAATCGTGGAGGCTCAGGAATTTTGAGGGTACTGTTAAAAGACAATCTGCAAATTGCTGAACACAATATCATTTTGGGGCTAAATATTCCCAATTATCCAGTTACCACTAAGTCTGCAAAACAGTCAGGCTTACAAATTGGTGAAGACAACCCTTCTTTTATTCCGTATCATGCTTTCGGACCCGACAAAGGCACTCGAACTTGTCCAGTTTGCAAATATGGGCGTTTTCATGGCATTGTTTACTTCGTGGGAAATAATCCAGATTGGAATGATATCAAAAAATGGCTAACTTTTTTGGAACAAGAAAGCACCAAACGTAGCAAATATCTGAAAGCCTATTTTGTCTATGGAAATGAAAAAAGTTACAATAAAGAATCCAGACAAAAGGAATTGGAAAGTATTGGCAAAGAACTTGATTTGAAAAATATTGCCCTTACATACGTTGCGTCTATGAATGATGCTGAAAGTGAGGTAAATCTCAACAAAATAAATGCTGATGTGGAGAATACCTTTGTCATTTACAGACACCGAACCATTATTGATAAATTTATAGATTTGCCAGCTACAAACGAGAATTTCAAAGCTATTTCAACCGTCTTGGATAAAACAAAAAGTGAGTACTTTGATTTGTCTGAACCGAAGCATGATTGACAAATAACACAAAATCTTTCAAGATGAAAACACAAATCAAATTTCTAATTTTAGTGGTTTTTACTTTTTTTTCATTAACCACATATTCACAAGTTTATCAATTCAACAATGGAAATTGGTTCATCAATGGAGCGTTTACGAAAACTACTTTTTATACCGTTAATGGGTATTTTACAAAAAAAATACCTCAAAAAATTGATAGTGTTATTGACCTTCAAGATAAATATTGTATTCCTCCTTTTGGTGATGCTCATACCCACAATTTGACAGATAGCTACAATGTGGAGGCTATGGTTAAGCAATATCTAAACGAGGGGATTTTTTATGTACAGGTATTGGGTAACCCTTCAAAAGGGGCAAAAACGAGTCGGGTTTATTTAAAGAAAAACCAAGTTTTAGAGGCTGTTTTTGCCAATGGTTTTCTTACCGCTACCTACGGGCATGGTTTTTACCCTTATGAACCTCTCGCTTTGGGTATTTATAGCCCCCGAGACCAAATTAAAAAACAAGAAATGGTCAAAAAAAGTAGAATTATGGAAAATGATGCTTACTTTTTTTTAGATAAAATAGAAGACGTTGATAGTAAATGGGCTTCTATACTAAACACAAAGCCAGATTTGTTAAAAATTTGTCTTATGGATGTAGCCAATTATGAAAATTTACGTAAAGCCGAAAAAGTGGAATCTTATGGAGTGTCTGCTCAGGTTGCCGAATACATTGTAAATAAGGCACATAAAGAAAACCTACGAGTTTTTGCCCATATTGAAACTGCCGAAGATGCCCGATTTTGTGCTAAGATTGGAGTGGAAGGCTTGGCTCACTTGCCAGGTTATGGTTGGAACGGCAAGCAAGAAACCCAACAAAAGTATTGTATGACCCCAAAGGATGCCAAACTTTTTAAAAAGGCAAAAATGACCATTACGCCCACTTTGAATTTAGATTATTCAGTTGAATTTGATACCAGTGGCAAAATGACAACCTTCCCCGAAAGGTTTAATAATACGGTAGAATATGAGAAAAAAATAATGAGAATCTTGTATAAAGAAGGCGTAACTATTGCCTTGGGAGCAGATGATTACGGTAAAACTGTGAGTAAAGAGATAGATTATTTAGTGAAATATAATTTTTTCACAAATAAAGAGCTGTTAGATATTTATTGTAGATTAACTACGCAATCTATCTTTCCAAAAAGAAAAATTGGAGAGATTAAAGAAGGTTTTGAGGCGAGTTTTTTGGTGCTGGCAAACAATCCAATTATTGATATTGAGTCGATTAAGAAAATAGACTATAAAATAAAACAGGGTAAATTTATTGTACATTGAAGAAATTTGGAAACTTCTGGGTTTGTAAAAAATTAGATGACAAAATTAACAAAATGACCGAAACCCAAATCACTGTCTGCATCGTAGAAGACCGCATAGACATCCGTGAAGCCCTTTTTTCTTTGGTAGATAGCCAAGCCAATTTATCTTGTATTGGAAGCTACGAAAATGCCGAAGATGCCCTTGTGGGGATTCCAGAATTACAACCTAATGTAGTTTTGATGGATATTGATTTGCCCAAAATGAACGGTATTGACTGTATCAAATTACTGAAACCCAAATGCCCACGAGTTCAGTTTATGATTTGTACGGTTTATGACGAAGACGAAAAGGTTTTTGAAGCCTTACGCACGGGTGCAAATGGTTATATTTTGAAACGAAGTCCGCCCGCAAGATTGCTGGAAGCCATTGTGGAACTGTATCACGGAGGTTCACCGATGAGTTCAGATATTGCCCGCAAAATTGTGCTTTCTTTCCAACAAAAACCCGAAGAAAAAATCCAAGAAGAATACCATATCACGCCTCGTGAACAAGAAATTCTGCAATTATTGTCGAAAGGATTAAGCTACCAAGAATTAGCTGATAAACTCTTCATCAGTTCCAAAACCGTCCGCAAACATATTTTCAATATCTACGAAAAACTCCACGTAAATTCTCGAATGGAGGCAGTGAATAAGTATTTTGGAAGATAATAACCCCCTCATTACCACCAATATACTACTTTTTCAGTATTGTGTTGCTTTGAATATCAGCCTACCTTTGACATAACAAAATAAACGAAAAGCTCATGAAAAAGACTATTTCATTATTGATGCTCAGTTTGGTATTAATGGCTTGTCCAAGACCAAATGACGAAACTGTTTTGCCTACTTCAAATGTAAATATTCCCGAACTCGGTGACTATTTTGCTTTCGATGGATACATTGCCCCTGATAATTTTAAGTATGATTATCGAACCAATCAATGGGAATGGAAAGTTGACATCAAACTACAACTAACGCCAAGTCCATTTGGTCGATTAAGATTTAATAAAAATGGCACTTATGAGTTTTTAGATTTGAACAAATCTGGTACCTATAAACTGGATGGACAAAGCAAAAAAATTGTTTTCACAGGCTACATGGCAGGTGCTGTCGGATATTTTAAAATAGCTCGGGGTTGGTGTAGATTGGTCATACAAGCAACTGCAAAAGATGGGAGTTTGCTTTCTATTGTGTATGAAAAAAAATCTGATTTCCCTCAGCCTGATGTCAAAGACCCGAATGGAAATTTTAAGGGAACAATCGTTAATATGCTGACAAATTCAAGCATAGATTACATAGATATAGCAACGGCAAAAACCTTAAAATCACACAATACAGTGTCATTTCCTATCACTGGATATTCAAAATACAGTGCCTCAATCTACAAAAAGAACTTTCTTGATTCAGATGAAATATATCCTGTCATTGAAATAAAAGATACTGAGGGAAACTTGATTAAAAAATTTGAAAGAACATTCCGAAGTGAAGACAAGTGGGACATTGGTGATTATTGGTACGGGATGATTTCGCCAGATGGTACAAAATTGGCTTTGGTTGGTAAGTACAAACGATATTCTACTTTTCTTGATCCAAAATACGTTGAGCCATACCACATGATAAGTGTGATTGATATAAAATCGGGGAATGAAATTTATAGTTATACCCTCGATAATCAAAATAGATGGGGACCAGGCTGGACACCAAACGGTGAACTTGTAATGCCAAGAAGAGGCGGAGGGATAATCTTATTGGATGCAAACTTAAAAATCCTAAAAACAGTTTATACAAAATCCGTCAATGAGGCTCGTATGAATCAAAACAATAAAGTACTCTTTGCCGAAGGAACGGGTATTTTTACGATGGATAGTAACGGACAAAATATTATGCCTGTAAAATCAGGAAACACGAATTTAAGTGCAATTAAACTAACCGACTTAGGATGGAGTCCCGACGGAAAATCAATGGCATTTGTTTACGGCAAAGACATCATCAAAGAATATAATATCTTATTGTTGAATGGAACGGGAACAGAGGCAATATTTATCAGTGATATAAAAGGTGATGCAATAAACTTTTTGAGTCCGTTTTTAAACTGGAAATAAGATGAAATATGTGTATTTATTAGTGTTTTTTGCATCATTCAATGGCTTTGCTCAGGAAGAAAAGCATTTTGTAGTCAAGACCAATGGTTTAATTTATCTTGTAAAAACTGGCTTCAATGTTTCGTCAGAAATAAAAACGAATAAAAATCATTCCTTGAATTTTACCTTTGAAATGGGTAATGATCAATATAATTATGTGACTGACAATCGCAATAAATTTGTGGCTTTTGTGGCAGAAAGAAGGAGTTACAGGAAAGGTAATAATGCACAAAATGACCTACGTGGCTTCTTTACAAGCACATATCTTAAATATCGTTACAATGACAAATTTTTAGAAGACAATGGTGGCTTTTTTCCTACTAACATAAGTGGGAAATATAAATCCCATTCTTTGGGTGGGGGCTTCATGGTTGGCTATCAAAATTTTGTGTTTAAAAGAGTTGCCGTTGAAGGAAAAATTGGACTGGGACTTATTTTTACAATTACCTCAGAAGGTGAAACAAAGCCAAAATTTGTACAACCTGACGGTATTTTGGGGTTATCATTTGGAATTGGGATATAATTTCACTCTGTGTCGGGTATCTCAACAGACATCTCTATAAATAGATATAAGTATTTGATTATCAATTAATTAAAAATATAAAATCGCTCACTGAGATTTGTAATTGGGAGAGTATTGCGACTGTGTCGCATTCTTGGAATAATAATACGTTTACAAGTATGCCCGTTTTAATTCGTCACCTGCGGCACAGTCGAAAAACCGCTCACCCAGATTTACAATCGGGGTGAGCGGTTTTGTAGTCATCTGTTATAACAATCATCTTTCCCAACATCGAAACAATTTTTTGTCATGAGGTTGACTTTAATGTATATAACAACATCATCGTTGGTACATTTTAGCCCAATCAATTTTTTCCTAAAACCATTCTGAATCCATTGAGGCAATTTTTTCCCTACGCCTATGATGGAGACTATCTTTTCTCCTGTTTTATTTTTTCCGCCAACAAGTTGAAATCTGTAATCATTAACAGTGATTGTATTGTCTAATTTCAGCTCTTTTCTTATATTTTTAAAATCTGTTTTAAGTAATTCTAAAGCGTTAATACCTTCTTGTTTTGTCAATACAATTGGAGACATATTTTTTTTGTAAAAAATTCTGTTATTAAAAATGTCTGAATTAACTTTCAGTATTACCCATTCCAAAGAGTTATTTCTTGAAAATCCATTGATTTTAGCAATCAGAATAAGTAATAGAAAAGAAGATACAATGATTCGCTTCATGATTTAACTATTTAAAAATCAGTAATTTGTAATTAAAAAATCCGCTCACCCAGATTTGTAATCGGGGTGGACATCTCTAAAAATAACTGCAACAATCCTTATTTTACAAACTTTTACTACTACATTTATTTATGAGGGCTAAGTGAATATTTATCTGTTTTAAAATTATACTGACACTATCAATACGTACAAATATTTTAAATTGTTTTACTATGAGAGCGATATGTGTATCAATTACTATGATAATGTTAGGATTAATATTGTTACAGTGCAATACGGTGGCAGAAAATAATCCAAATGAGGTTAAGCCAGATAAATTGGCAACTTGCAGAATCCTCATGGACTCCACAATGGTACAAATACCGTTAGGTGACAAAAGTATTATTAAGACTGATAAAGGAGATTTAGAAGTGACATTATCAAAAGTTGATGATGCTTGCCCCCAAGATGAATGCAAAACCTGTGATATTCTGGCAGGTATTACTTTTCAATTAAAATTAGGAAATGAGATTGATCAGTTGTCAAAGATTTCTATCGGGAGATGCGGTTCGTTAGGGCTACCTATAATCTTGAAGTATAATCGTTTATGTACTTATCCTGTTGAGAAAATAGGAGTTTCAGGAATAACATTTTCTGGAAACTTAATCTTTGCGGTAAGAGAACTGAGTCCATATCCTAAAAATTTAGACGAAATGAAAACAGTTTCTGAACAAAAAAAATACGTAGTCAATTTAATAATCAAAAACCGATGTAATCCATGAAAAAATCAATTTCCACTCTATGGTCACTGGCGGCTCACCCAGATTTGTAATCGGGGTGGACTGGTATTGCGACTGTGTCGCAGTCATGAGATGGCAATACGATTCAAGTATGCTCGTTTTTTTAGTCGTAACCTGCGACACAGTCGCAAAGCCAAACCACCCCGATTGTAAATCTGGGTGAGCGGGTTGTCCCACCAGACAGCCATTTGGAGAGATTGCTGACCAAAAATATGGGGACAGAATTAGTCTAACAAAGTATTTACAAGTACTTGTATTTTTTCTTTTAGAGATGATAAAATTCTTAGAATTTGCCATATATCATCTTCAACTGCGGAGAGTGTTTTGCTGATTGCGTATTGCTTGCCATCTAATACTACAAAACGCCAATCTTCGCCAATTACATAGACACCATAAACTGGAAATTTATGGTGGTTCAGTTCTTCACCCACCAACATAGCAATCAATAATTGTCCTAATGGGTCATTTTTCCCTCTCAATGCTGGCTTATATTCATTAAAAAAGAAATAAGGTTGTCGGGGTTTCTGCTTTCCTTTTGAAACCACTAACTCTACTCGACCATTTAATTCAATACCTTTCCCATTGACATCAATTAATGTCCCAACAAGATTACGTTGAGTAAACGTTTTATAAGTAACAAAGTCTTCTGCCGTAAAATCTACAATTTCAATAAGAGGGATATTGAAAAAAGATTTAATTTCATCTTCATTCCATAAATCATAAAATTTAATGAGCTTATTCTGAAGGCGTTGTACTAAAAATTTATCTGATTCAGTAATTTCATTTTGTGCTGATATCCATTCAGAAAGTGAAGGTAAAGTATCTACTTGTTCTATTCCGAAGGTTAATTCCACCTCTTCTCTTTCCCAATGTTCAAATGATTTTGCCATGATATTTCTATTATTTTCAGTACAAAGATAACAAAAAATCCCGCCAAGGCAGACGGGATTTTTTATTACTATTACAGGGGTAAAATTTATTTATATTTGTAAAAAACAACGTTTACAAATCACTACTTATGAAAAACTTCAACCAAATCTACTCAAAATACAAGCAACTAATTCCAACTTTAATTTTAGTAGCTCTCTGTACCTTTACAATTACAAGTTATTTTGTAGAAAAAAATGCTTCAGAAGACAGCTATTTTCTTCTAAATATAAAACATTATGGGGCATTTATTGCTGTTGCTTTGTGTGTGATTTCGTTTTTTGTATTTAGATATTCCTACAAATATTTTTTAGGAATAACACTGTTAGCTGGGCTTACTGGTCTGATTAATTTTACTCTAAATCAGTATAAATGGTTTTTGGGATTTGGAAAATCCGAAATAATAAGTGTACAGCCGATAGTTTTATTGATTGCAATATTGACATATAGTATCAATTTTAAAAGAGCTAACGAGTTTATTATTAATCAGTTACGGTCAATGAAAGGACAAGAAAGTGAATTTGTCGAACAATTACAGATAGGTAAAATCGAAAAATTTAAGGAGCGTTATTGTGTGTATTCAGATAATCAGCTTAAACAAATTTTAGAGGAAGCGGAGTTTGTTCCAGAAGCATTAGAAGCGGCTCGCCAATTACTTGATAATCGACAAAAATAAATTGCTTTAAAAGTAAACGAGAGTCATACTTCCGCATGGCTCTCGTTTGCTAAAACTCTAACTACCAGAATTTTACATTTTTAATTCTCAATTTTTAATGCTACTTTATTTCCATGTCAAATGGCATTTTTGCCATGATTCCTTGCTGAGATTGTAACTTCTTGAATTTCATCACATAAGGTGCCATTGTGCCAAACTGAGCCTCTAAGATTTTGGCTTCAGTTTCTTCACTTTTCTTGTCTAAAAATTTAGTAAAGAAATCCTTTGGTGCTGGATAAAATTTCACTCTATAATCAGCGTCTTTGAGGTTGGCTTTTTGGGCGGCTAATTTCACGGCATCGTCCACGCCTCCGAGGGCATCTACCAAACCATTTGTCTTTGCTTCTATACCAGACCAAACTCTTCCGCTTGCAATAGATTTCAATTGGTCAAGTTTCATTTTGCGTCCTTGTGCGGCTTTGCTCGTGAAGGTTTCGTAACCTTTTTCTACGCTACGTTGCAGGAAATCTTTCTCAAAATCAGACATTTCGTGGGTTACAGAAGGGAAAGTTGAATGGGCGTTGGTTTGTACGGCATCGTGTGTGATTCCAACTTTATTTTTCAAGAAACCTTCGGCATTGAATAACATTCCGAAAATCCCGATTGACCCCGTTATTGTTGTCGGTTGTGCCACGATGGCGTCCGTACCCATAGCCATGTAATACCCACCAGATGCCGCATAGTCTCCCATAGAAGCAATGACTGGTTTTACAGTTCTGGTCAACTGAATTTCTCGCCACATAATATCAGATGCCAAAGCAGAACCACCTGGCGAATCAATTCTGAGTACAATCGCCTTTACTTTTTTGTCTTCACGAAGTTTCTTCAAATCCTTAATGAAATCCTCAGAAGCAATTTGTCCGTCGCTGTTTTTACCGCTCACGATTTCTCCACTTGCTACCAAAACTGCTACTCTGTTCTCAGAATCATTGAACGGTAAAACAGATTCAGCATCAAGGTATTTTGACAATCCTACGAATTCTAATTTATCAGTAACTTTAATTTTGACAGACTTTTTCATTTCTGCTTCAAATTCATCGTAATAACCTACATTCGTGATGAGCTTGCTTTTCAATGCACCTTCTGGTTTATATGCTCCTAATTCGTCTGCAACTTTCTTAATATCAGACACTTGTAGATTTCTCGAAAGAGCAATTTGGTTCATCACATGGTCATTGATTGAGTTTGTCAGAGCAACTGTTTGGGCTCTGCTGGCATCACTCATGTTGTCACGAATGAAAGGCTCAACGGCAGATTTAAAATCTCCAACTTTGAAAATAAACGGCTTAATGTCCAATTTATCCAAAGCTCCTTTAAAGAAAGTATATTCAATACTGAGTCCATTAAAATCCATTCCACCCGCAGGATTCAGGTAGATTTTATCAGAAACCGAAGAAAGGTAATAGCCTTTTTCAGAGAAAACCTCGCCGTAGCTATAAATGAACTTCCCAGATTTTTTGAAATTTATCAAAGCGTTACGAATCTCTTCTGCTTGGGCATAACCTACCATCGGATAGTTGGCTACGAGGTAAATTCCTTTGATTTTTGAATCTGCTGCCGCACGTTTCAGGGCATCTTTTACTTGAACAATACCAACTTTGTCGGGTTCTGAACCAAATGGACTATAATTACCTAATCCTTTGAAAGGATTGGAGTCATCATTCGGAGCATTTTCTTCGATGATTTGATTGAGGTCAAGTTTAAGAATGGTGTTTTCGTCAATTTTTACGACATCAGAACTTGAAGAAGATGATGCTGCCATAATGATAATTCCGAGTAAGGCAAATACAAAGAAGCCCACGATTGTTCCCAGAATTGATGCAAAGAAATATTTAAAAAATTGCCACATAACTGTATATTTTTATTTGTAAAGCTGTTCAAATAGCTTCATGTTTTGGTCTTTAAAAACTCAAAAATATACGGCTAACATTCCTATTTTATGTGCTTTGTGTTGAAAGGGAAATGAGATTGACGAGAGGTTTTTTTAGGTAGATAGTAATCAATGTTGCTATTAGTCTTAACTATACAATTATTATGATTTATCAGCTTTGTATTATCTTTGTGTTTCCCCAAAACGTGTTTTAGTTTACATTTTGCCTAATATTTTAGGTGGCATCCCAATCATTATAATTGTCATCTACTACAAAAGAATACACAATTGATATGCTATTTTTGAAAAAAATTAAGGTTCTTAGATACCCTCTTCTATTCTTATTGCTATATGGTTTAACCCAGTTTCTAACCTTGTTTGATAGTAATCATGATGGATTAGTCAAAGATATTAGTCTGTATCATCTCAGTAATTATATCTTATGGATAGCTGGCATAGTACTATTGATTGCAGAATGTGCTAAATCAAAAATTTCTTTTCTGAAAAATATTTCTTTTTCCCTCTTTATTTTCATATTCTTTTGGTTGTTTTTGGAAATCATTAGTTGGAGTCTTTGGAAGACCAAAATTATTGACTTTAAAAACCCCGTCAATTCATTTTTATTCTTTGATATGAACTTGAATACGATGGACAAAAGACCTTATTGGGGAGATTATAGTTCAATATCGGGTAAGTGGAGATTGCCGAATGATTCGCTCCAGAAACTTAGGTGTAATGACAGCACTTTACTCATCTATCAAACAAATAGTATTGGAGCCAGAGACAAAGAGCGTTCTTTGAAAAATCATACTAACAAAAAGAGATTCGTATGTATTGGAGATTCTTTTGTGGAGGGAATAATGGTTAATACCCCAGATAGACTATCCGATATTTTAGAAAAAAATACGGGTCATGAACACCTTAATTTTGGCATTAATGGTACCAGTCCAATTAATTACTATCTGATTTATAAGTCGTTAGCAAAAAAGTATGACCATGATGTTGTCGTGATAGGAATTTTACCCGCCAATGATTTTGAAGATTATACTGAAGGTGATAAAATTAGTTTATTGGATTACCCGATTTATCGTCCTTATTGGAAAAGTACTAATGATAAGATAGAACTAAAACATTCATTGGCAACAGTTAATCAGTCTTACAGTTCATTAGCGATTTATGACAAACCATACGAAGTATATCACACAAAAGACTCTATTTACAGAAGTTTGCCTTTAGTACAAAAAATCAAAAGTCAGTTTAGGGCTAACTCATACCTTTTGGCATTGATTGATGAAATATCTAAGAGAAAATCCGCTACCAGTGTTCCACAGCCAAGTGTTTTTGAGAATTACCCTAAAAAGAAGTGGAAGGATTTTAGCTATTCTTTAGAAAGACTATTTGAAGAAGCTAAAGGAAAGCAAATCATAATCATGACTATTCCTATTTTGTCTGACATAAAACGTTATCAGAAAAACCATAAAAGTGAATTATCTCCTCAATTAGCCCTTCTTTGTAAGAAAAATGGAGTCAATTATATAGACCTTTTACCACTATTGGGCAATTACCAAAATCCATCAGAATTATTTATACCTTGTGATGGACATTGGAGTGAAAAGGGTGAAAAGAAGGTTGCAGAGATTCTTCAAAATAACATCTTTTACAGAAAATCATTACTGAAAAACTGATTGGATGATAGAATGAGCAAACAAAATTCACTCATTCTATCATTCATTCAATCACTCATTGAGCATGAGAATTCTCATCCAAACATATTTCTATAATCTTCACGGGCTTTGCGGATTACTTCGTGGGCAACATCACGCCCGTAAACTTCGTCAATGTCAACGGCTACATTGATTTCGCCTGGGATATTTTTGTAGGTTAAAAAATAATGCACCAAACGGTCAATAATTTCTTTGGGGCAGTCAGACATATCCGTCCATTTGCCGTACATAGAATCTCCCTTTAATACAGCAATAATTTTATCGTCAGCTTCGCCTTTGTCAATCATTCTGATACCACCGATTGGGATAGATTCACAAATAATGTCTCCGTGTGTAATTGTACGCTCTGAAAGCACCAAAATATCCAAAGGGTCACCGTCGCCTTTCGTGATGACTTTACCAGATTTTTCACGAGCCAATTCTGCAATTAATTCATCACAATACGTCTGTGGAACAAAACCATACAATGCTGGAACAATGTTTGAAAACTTCTGCGGACGGTCAATTTTCAAATAACCAGACTCTTTGTCAATCTCATATTTTACAGTATCAGTTGGTACGATTTCAATAAAAGTATTCACGATAGTAGGCATATTCTGTCCGATTTGGATACCATGCCAAGGGTGTGCCTTATAAAAATTTCTGTTCATATTATTTAGGATTTAAAACTCGAAAAACTCTCTAACATCAATGCCTGTAATTGACTTATTCCAAGTCCTAAATGCTCTGATGCTGCCATAAAGATAGTTTCAATTGTATGATTTTTATCATCAGTTTCTAAAAATAGTTGCTTAATCGGGATTTTTTTGATTGCTTTTGAGGCATTAGAATCAGATTTCAGCAACGCAGAACCCAATGAAATATAAAAGCCATTGCTGATTAATTGTTCGCAAATTTGGAGATTATTATTGAAACCATGTACCAGCATTGGTACGCTGACTTTTAGCTTTTTTTTCAGAGCAATCAGTTCTGGAAATGCCCTAACACAGTGAACAATAACGGGTTTTTGGAGGCTTTCGGCTAATTGAATTTGCTGCGTAAAAACCTGAGTTTGTAGGGATAAATCTGTATCAATATTGCGGTCTAAACCACATTCTCCGACAGCAAAACAGTTTGAATTAGGTACAATTTTTGAGAGTTTTTCCAACAGAGAATCCACATTTTCGCCCAAATACCAAGGATGAATTCCTGCCGAAAACAAACCTCTGGGAATCGTTTCGTCCTTTCCCACAATGAAGTTTTGAACCGAAATTTCATCAGGATTTCCAGTAGATAAATGAGTATGGATATTGAGGTATTGCATTAAATCAAATCTTCTCGCATCGGGTTAAAGACATCGACCAAAAGACCTTCTTCCAGACAAATTACCCCGTGTGATACTCCAGAAGGAGCAAAATAAATGTCTCCTTCGCTCAAAAGTTTTTTATTTTCACCAATCGTTACTTCAAATTTCCCCTTTGCAATGTAGCTCATTTGCTTGTGTGGATGACTGTGAATTGCTCCGACTCCTCCCTTTTCAAAGGCAACTTTTACTAACATCAAGTCATTGTCATAACTCATGATTTTCCGACGAAGTCCTCCGCCAAGGTCTTCCCAAGCTAATTCGGAATCTGCTACTAAGGTTTTTTCAAAAATATTCATTGGTAAATTGTGTCATTTTTTCTGTAACTGCATAAAAAAGTCCTAACTTATAGTCTTAACTCATACAATTACAAAGATAACCATTAACCCCAATCATCAAAATAATGATAATTAGAAATGCTCATCAGGACGACCAAGAGGCAGTTTGGCAGATTATTCATGAAGTAATCGCTACGGGCAATACCTACGTTTTTGCTCCTGATTCTTCCAAAGAAAAAATGCTAAGTTATTGGTTTTCAGATGATAAGAATACATACGTTGCCGAAGAAGATGGTAAAATTTTAGGAACGTTTTACCTGAAAACCAACCAAATGGACTTGGGTTCGCACATTGTGAATGCGGGTTACATGGTGTCCAGCGAAGCACGTGGCAAAGGTTTGGGACAGGCTATGGCGGAGTTTTCTATGGAAGAAGCTCGCCGTTTGGGGTACAGAGGAATGCAGTTTAATTTGGTAGTGAAAACCAATGAAAATGCCGTGAAATTGTGGTTGAAGTTGGGTTTTGAAATCATTGGGGAAATCCCAGAAGCCTACAAACATTCTCAGTTCGGATATGTTAATGCTTATATCATGTATCAGAAACTTTGAAAGAAAATTCTATAAATATTGTTTGGTTTAAGCGTGATTTACGCCTCCGTGACCACGCACCACTACACGATGCCCTCGCAGCAGGATTGCCCGTAATGCTACTCTATGTTTTTGAACCCTCCGTTTGGAATGACCCTCATTATTCTGCTCGTCATTGGCGTTTTGTGAGTGAATCTTTAGCTGATTTAAACAAGCAATTGATTGAACTTTGTCCCCTTGAAAACCCTCCGCAAATCACAATTCTGTACGGAGAAATGCTTGATATTTTGCTCCGAATTCATCAACAAATGGGTATTCACAAAATCTTCTCGCATGAAGAAACTGGACTAAAAATTACCTACGACAGAGACAAAATTATTACGCAATTTTCCAAACAAAATAATATCCAATGGATTGAATATCAGACCAATGGAATTATTAGAGGCAAGCCAAATCGGGCAGATTGGGTAAAAGATTGGCACGTCTTTATGGCAAAACCTTTGGTGAATATTGCTGCGGAATTATTGCAAAAATTGGTAGTTTCAGATGAAAGTTTAAACGCTTCATTTATTTCAAAAGATGAATTTAAACAGGAGCTTTTTACTGGAGATACTTCCGCTTCTGGGGCTGAGGGACTTTTCCAAAAAGGTGGAGAAGTTTTGGCTTACAAATACATGAAAAGTTTCATGGAGGAGAGGGCTGTAAACTATTCAAAATTTATCTCGAAACCACTCGAAAGTAGGAAAGGTTGTAGTCGGCTTTCGCCCTATATTGCTTGGGGAAATTTATCAGTCCGACAGGTCTATCAAACGTCTTTGGAAGCTGCCAAAAAGAGACTTTTTTTCAAGCGAGCTTTGGTGAATTTTGGTTCAAGATTGCGTTGGCATTGTCACTTTATTCAGAAATTTGAAAATGAAGATTCGATGGAGTTCGAGAATGTTAATCGGGGTTATGATTCTTTGCAACTGTCTGATAATCAGATAAATTTAGAAAACTGGAAGAATGGCACAACAGGTTATCCGCTTGTGGATGCGTGCATGAGATGTCTGCAAAGTACGGGTTATATGAATTTCAGGATGCGTGCCATGATGGTCTCGTTTTTGACTCACCAATTGATGCACCATTGGAAGGACGGAAGTACCCATTTAGCACAACTTTTCTTGGATTTTGAACCTGGGATTCATTACCCACAATTTCAAATGCAAGCGGGGGTGACGGGCATTAATACCGTTAGGATTTATAACCCCGTGAAGCAATCGCAGGAACATGACCCGCAAGGAATTTTTATCAAACAGTGGATTCCAGAACTACGAAATTGTCCAGAAAATTTTATTCACGAACCTTGGAAAATGACATTGATGGAGCAAGAATTGTATAATTTCAGACTGGGCGAAGGCAGTTATCCTCAGCCAATTATTAACCTTGAAACCAACACAAAATTAGCAAAAGACCGCATTTGGGGACATCGAAAAAAATCAGAAGTAAAAGGAGGCAAAGAGCGAATTCTGAAACGATTGGTAATACCGAATAAAGTGTAAAACCGCAAGGACGGGAGGACGCAAAATGTTGAAAAACCTCTCCCCCAGCCCCTCTCCAATTCCATTGTGGCTACTGAGAGGGGGAGCATTTGTCGCCGATTTTCTCCCCTCTCAGTAGGAGAGGGGCTGGGGGAGAGGTTTCAACAAGCAAAACTGGACTTGCAACATTAATTATCTCGTAAAGAAAATCAAATCAACAAATCATCTGCCTTCACGCCTGCGATACGCATGGCTTCGTATTCTACTTCTACGATGAACTCGGTTTCGTCGTTTGTGAATTCCTCATTGTCCCAATCCTTGAAAAACTGTTGCGTTTGGGCTTGAATATTATCTACGTTTTTGGCTAAACGTTTAATTAAAAAGTCCGTAAAACGATCTACCTCTTTCCGCATCCTGACAACCGCCTCAGTTGGTGGAGGAACATCTTCGTAATCCTCTAAACCTTCTATTTGGAATTTTTCTTTGAGTTTAAAGGCTTTTAACTGAGCGATTCGTTCTTGGTTTGTCATTATAATTGTTGCT
>JAAFJL010000007.1 GCA_013298865.1 Cytophagales bacterium
AAGTCCTGCGTGTCTACCAGTTCCACCACCCTGGCATGATTCTGAGATTACTCTCTTCCTCTTAAACTTAAAAAGCACCATAAGGTGCTTCATTTAAGCTGAGCGAAAAACCGGGTTCGAACCGGCGACCTCAACCTTGGCAAGGTTGCGCTCTACCAGCTGAGCTATTTTCGCATATTGTACTGGTGAATCTTGATGCAAAATTAGTGCTTTCTGGATTTCTATGCAAGTGCTTGATGATTTTTTTTTAACAAAAACTCAAATCAGATTGCCCTTTTTATCTGGAATTGATTGACTATCAGATTTTTAATCATGAGTTTTTTAAAGAACTTTTTTCAAAAAAAGTAAAATAAAAAAGCCATTTAATGATAATGAACCTATCAAGTTGAGCAACATAGTATTTTTGAAGTTGGCTTCTTGAGCGTTTTTGTAGGTTTTGTAGAACCAATTCAGAAAAAATAATATCACTGGAAACGTGAAGATAAAATACAAGCCCATGTCTTGGGTAGCTGTGGTTGGACTGAGCGTTATAAAAAAATAAAGCAAACTGAACGTCGAAATAATGAAGGTTGTCATTGTAAATAGAAATGTCCCTCTGATTCCTAACATTCGACTTAGGGTTAGGTCGCCTCTTTTGGCATCTTCTTGGTGTTGGTAAATTTGGGTCATCGGATAAAACCCCATTAATGTTAGCGTACTTACTAATGCTGGCAGGAGATGTTTTTGTTGAAATAACGCTGAGGGAATTATATTGTCAACTGCTTGAATTACAGATAGATATACAAATCCTCCTTGGAAAATAGCCACGGTCAACCATGAAATAATGGGATATTTTTTGAGCCTAATTTTATCATAGCTATACGCTTTTGAAATTAATCCATATATAAAAATAGCTCCTGCAAAAGTCGGACTTACGAAAAAATAGGCAATTACAGTGGCAATAATATCCATCGCCCAAGCGGTATAATAGAGGTTTTTATCTACTGGCGGAGGGTTTTCAAGTCCACCAATTGAACCTTCGTCTTTGTCGTAGTAACTATTGTAGGCGTTAGAAGCTGGGTAAATAAAAATATGTAATAACACAAAAATGATAAGTGCCGTTTGCCAATGAAGATTTTGTGCTTGGCTTAGGGCAAACCAAAAGAAAGGCATCAGAAACAATGAGAAAGGTAATCTAAGATGGAGTATGGTATTTTTCATTAAGATTGGTTGATATTTTTTGAGCATTAATTACTTTCTAAAACACTTCTGCATAAAAGCTCATAACTGAATGCCATTTTAATCTTAGCAATTTCGTAGTTTTTATTGAAGAACGAAACCATCAGGAGACTTTTTACGTAGGCATATTGGGTAGCTGGTCAAAAATGAAGTAAATTTGATATATCACTGCTACAATATTTACAAATCTATGAGTTTTATTACTGCTTTGGGGACTGCTGTTCCCGAAAATTCTTTTTCTCAGACTAAAATTGCTGAGTTTATGATTGAAGCTCTGCGATTGGATGACACCGAGAGTAGGAAATTGAGGGCTTTGTATAGAATGACGAAAATTAATAAAAGACATTCTGTTGTAAATGATTACGGTAGGTCAGTTGAGGACTTTGAGTTTTATCCAAAATCTTCTGATTTAGAACCTTTTCCGACGGTTTCAAGACGAATGGAATTATATAAAGCCACAGCTTTACCATTAGCATTGAGGGCGATTGAGCAGTTGAAAATCAATACTAAACCTGATATTTTGCAGGGAATTACACACGTAATCACGGTTAGTTGCACGGGTATGTACGCCCCAGGTTTAGATATTGAATTGGTAAAAAACTTGGGTTTGAATACTTCCGTCAATAGAACTGCCATCAATTTTATGGGATGTTATGGTGCATTTAATGGCTTGAAAATGGCTGATACCATTTGCAAAGCTGATATAAATGCCAAAGTATTGGTTGTGAGTGTTGAACTATGTACAATTCATTTTCAGAAACGAACTGAGGAGGATTTTCTCTTGTCGAATGCCTTGTTTGCAGACGGTGCAGCAGCCGTTTTGGTGGAAGGAAATTTGAACGAAAACCCCAATAGATGTCTGTCTTTAAAATCATTTTTCTGTGATTTATACTTTGAAGGCGAACAAGATATGGCTTGGGCAGTTGCTGATTTTGGCTTTGAAATGACACTAACTTCTTATATTCCAAAATTAGTAAAAAATGGAATTAAGTCTCTGACTGATAGATTATTAGCAAATGCAAAAGTCTCTCCTGAAGCTGTTTCTTTATACGCTATGCACCCAGGAGGAAAGGCAATTTTGGAAGCCATTGAAAATGCTTTAGGAATTTCTCGGGAAGATAATCGGTATTCGTATCGTGTTCTTAGTGAGTACGGAAATATGTCTTCTTGTACCGTTTTGTTTGTGTTGGGGGAAGTCCTGAAAGATATGAATGTTGCGGATGTAGGACGAAATATTTTGAGCTGTGCTTTCGGACCTGGACTTACGCTGGAGTCAATGATTTTGGAAGTGGTTTAGTTTTTCGATGCTCGTTTTTCGATGTTCGTTTTTCGTCTCTCGATGTCTGGGATGGGAATCAAAAAGCGAACATCGAGCATCGAAAAACGAACAACAAGCATCGAGCAACGAACATCGAAAAAATTATGCTAATTCAGCAATTACTGTTTCTCCGCCTACGGGTTTATCTTCGAGATTGACCAAAATTTTAGCATCCAAAGGCAAGAAAATATCTATTCTTGAACCAAATTTAATGAAACCAAATTCAGTGCCTTGTTCTACTTGTTTTCCTTCTTCTACATACCAAACGATTCTTCTTGCCAACGCTCCTGCAATCTGACGAAAAAGTATTTCTGTACCATTTGCGTGTTTCACTACGGTGGTAGTTCTTTCGTTTTCAGTACTCGACTTTGGATGCCATGCTACCAAGAACTTTCCTTTATGATATTTGAAAAATGAAACTACGCCAGAAATGGGGTTAAAATTGATATGCACATTGATAGGTGACATAAAAATCGAAACTTGACGGCGTGGCTCATTGAAATATTCTGTCTCTACGGTTTCTTCGATAACTACTACTTTACCGTCTGCTGGAGCAATGATATGCTTGGGATTTTTGACCGTAACACGTGTTGGTTTACGGAAAAATTGTAGAATAATAATGGCAAAAATTACACTTAAAACCACTACAACTTTGCGTAGGAGGTCATTTTCTGGGAAAAAATAAGCAGTAGCACCGTTCAATATGGCTAAAAAAATAGTTGTAACTAAAATCGTACCTGTTCCTTCTTTATGAATTGTCATTATATCTTATATTTTTGATGGGTTACAAATTTACAAAAAATTGTTACACGATTTGTTAAATTGCTTGGTTTCTACATCAGCGTTTAACAAATCGTGGTATAATTTACAGACTTTAAAGAGCGTCAGGACAAATTTTTTCTACTGGATTTAAGAACCCAAGTGTAAGATTTGAGCATTTTACACTACCTGAACTTGTAATAATTTAAACATAAAGGATTAGAGAAATAGAGTTGTTATTTTACCTTTTCTCTAATCCTCTATATCTATAAGTTTAACATTCGTGGCTAAATAGCTACGAATAATCTACAAACCTTTCATCGTAAGATTACCTGTATTCACGACTAATTTTACAGGAACTCCGCCACCATTGAGTGTTCCCTTGATAGACTTTTTGTCGAATTGTCCGCTAAAATTATTCAATGATTCAGAATTAATTTTTGAAGCTGAACAATCTAACGTTACGCCTTTGTTCATGGGTAATTTTATGCTTAAATTTCCTGCTGTTACATTGATATTCAGATACTTACCTAATTCTAAAACCTCGACATCAACACTGCCTGCACTGGTAGAAGCCTCCAAAGCTCCGTAAACTCTACGCAAAGAAATTGAGCCACCCGAAGTCCTAACAATTGATTCTCCTCTAAGTTCCGAAGCCGTGATACTACCTCCAGAAGTAACAGCTTTGATAGTTCCTTTGAGGGCTTCCAAAGTAAGACTTCCACCAGATGTAGAAAGGTCAATCGTTCCATCACAATCATTGGCAGTAATGCTACCCCCAGAGGTTGACAAATTCACAGAACCAGAACAATCATTAGCCGTAATACTACCGCCAGAGGTTTTTAGAGCTATTTTATTCTTGCAGTCTCTTACATTGATGCTTCCGCCAGAGGTACTGCCAACGGCATTTCCTGAGATTCCTTTTACACTAATACTGCCACCAGAAGTATGAATATCGGTAGTGACATTTTCTGGAACATAAGCCTTGAAGGCAATATTAAGTGATTTTTTATTCCAACTTTTCATTTTACTTTTTGCGAAAGCCACAATCGTATTGCCATCTTGCGAAACACTGAGTTCGTAGTTTTGTAATCTTTCTTCGATTTCTTCTTTGCTTAGATTATCGTCAGAGTTATTGGAATATACATATACTTCTAATTTTGCCTCGGCATCTTTTGTACCAACAACCGAAAGGCTTCCACCAGAGGAATTCATTTTTAGGTTCTTGATAGCACTTGCCGTAAAAGTTTTTACCATGTAGGGTTTATTGGTATCTTTTTGGGCGAATACGCCAAACGTTACCAATATGAGTAATAGGAAGCTGTTGAGGGTTTTCATGATTTTGATTTTTTAAGTTTAAGAAAATATAATTAGGTCACTGAGTAGCACTGAGTTTTTCACAAAGGTCCACTAAGTTTTTACTATTCTTTTGAAATACTGCAAAATGTCCTTATTTCAAAAGAGCTTTCCCATCATACAACTAATAGATGTAACTATCAGACGATAAGTTGCATGGAATTTATTTTCGTTCAATTAAATCCCAAAGATTTCCGTACAAATCTTCAAAAACTGCGACAATTCCGTAGCTTTCTTCAGATGGTTTCCTGACGAAATGTATCTGATTATCAGTCATTTGCTGGTAATCTCGCCAAAAATCATCTGTTTCTAAAAATAAAAAAACTCGTCCGCCAGTTTGGTTTCCAATGCTTACTTTCTGAATGTCATTGGCGGCTTTTGCCAATAACAAAGCACATTCCTTTGAACCCTTTGGAGCTACCAAAACCCAGCGTTTTGTATCTGACAGCGGATTATCTTCCAATAAATCAAAGCCTAATTTTTGGGTATAAAATTCAATAGCTTCGTCGTAATCTGTTACAACAAGAGCAATATGTGCGATTTTCTGAATCATTTTCTTAGTAAAATCTAATTGAGTAAGTAAAAGAACATTCGTAAATTAATGACAATTTTACTATTTTTATCAATTCATTGGAATTAGAATATTACCTCAACTCATTTTAAATGGCAACCCTACTTAACGAAACACTTCTCTGGCTGATGAAACGACGATTACCTCGGATTGAGGCATTCATGGAACAACCAATGGATGCCCAAGAACAGGTATTTTGGAATTTGATTCAAGAAGCACAATATACCGAGTGGGGCAAAATATACGATTATTCTTCTATTTATTCCATCAGAGAATACCAAGAAAGAGTCCCGATTTCTACTTATGAAGACCTTTTCCCGTACATTGAACGAGTCATGCGAGGGGAACAAAATGTACTCTGGTCTTCCGAAATTCAGTGGTTTGCCAAATCTTCGGGTACAACCAATGCACGCAGTAAATTCATTCCAGTCTCGAAAGAATCCCTTGACGACTGTCATTTTATGGGTGGTAAAGACGTACTTACATTTGTGGCTGCCAATAAACCAGATACTCGTGTTTTTGAAGGAAAGGGGCTTTCGATAGGAGGGAGTTTGTCTTCTAATCAACTCAATTCCAGAACTTTAGCTGGTGATGTCTCTGCCGTAGTAATGAAAAACCTCCCGATTTGGGCTCAGATTATTCGTACACCGTCTTTGGAAGTTGCTTTAATGGACGTTTGGGAAGATAAAATTAAACTGATGGCAGAAATAACTTCTCAGGAAAACGTAACCAGTATTTTGGGCGTACCAACTTGGTCTTTGGTTTTGATTGAAAAAGTTTTAGAAATCACAGGGCGAGATAATATCCTTGAGGTTTGGCCCGATTTTGAGTTTTTTATTCATGGTGCGGTTTCTTTTGCTCCGTATCGAGAAATGTTTAAAAATCAGGTATTTCCTTCAAAATCAATCAGTTACTTAGAAACTTACAATGCCTCTGAAGGATTTTTTGGCATTCAAGATGATATTTCTCGGAAAGATGAACTAATGTTGATGTTGGATTATGGAGTTTTTTATGAGTTCATTCCAATGGAAGAATTAGGGAAAACTCATCCTAAAACCTTAGTGCTTGGTGAAGTAGAATTAGACAAAAATTACGCAGTCGTGATTTCTACAAATGCAGGACTTTGGCGATACATGATTGGCGACACCGTACGCTTTACGTCTAAAAATCCCTACCGAATCAAGATTTCTGGGCGTACCAAATTGTTCATTAATGCCTTTGGCGAAGAGCTTATCATTGAAAATGCTGAATGTGCCATCATGCGTGCCTGCGAGGCTACGAATGCAGTTTTGACTGAATACACCGCCGCCCCCGTATATATGGAAGGTAATAAAAGTGGTTGCCACGAATGGGTGATAGAATTTTCACAAGAACCTGATAATCAGACACTTTTTGAAGAAATTTTAGATAAAACTCTTCGAGAAGTCAATTCGGATTATGATGCCAAGCGTTATAAAGACATGGTTTTGCAAGCCCCTAAAGTAAATGTAGTTCCTAAAGAATCTTTTTATCAATGGATGAAAAATCGGGGAAAATTAGGCGGACAACACAAAGTACCAAGGCTGAGTAATGACCGTGCTTTTGTGGAAGAAATTCTGGCAACAGTCGGAATGGAGTGTTGAGGGGAATCAGATAGTTGTAATTGTACAAGTTTTTCACTTTCCACTCGCTGCACGTTATTCAATAGTTTTAATTGAAGAATTTCCAAAGCTATTTTCCCAGATTATCGGAAAAACGGATAATTTTTACCGAGTTTTCGGTATCATCATCGAGAGAATTTTCTATAACTTTAAACCAATATCTATAAACAATAAAATTCCAAAAACATGAAAAAGACATTTTTGAAAAAATTCAGTGGTGCATCTTTGCTTTCAAAGCAAGAAACCAAAACAATTACTGGCGGATATGGTAATGGTAGTTTTTTAGGAACAGCGTGTTCTTATATCCTTTGCCCTGCAAATTCATACAATCCAAGACCAAATACTTCTTGTCCGAACGCTGGTTTTCCCAAAATTAAAGAGGTTTACGTATATAATGGCTATCAGTATGTTTTCCAGCAATATTGTTACAGTTATTAAAATGTATTCTGATAAATTTTAGTCATAACTATTTAATTTTCAAATAGTTATGACTAAAAATCTGATTATTGCATATCAAAAACTCGCATGAAGATAATCCAAAGTTTTTGGTCTAAGCCCTACCTAAAGACGAATGAAGATGAAACCGCAAGGTTCAAAGGAGGTTGGCACAATGCCAACTTCTTTTTGTATAGTTGCCTATTGAGTTGCCTAAAATTCAAGGAACATTATGGAAATGTTGAGCTTTTTACGGATAATTATGGCAAAAAACTATTAGTGGATACTTTAGATTTGCCCTATACTGAGGTAAATACTTCACTGGAAACCCTACAAAATTACCCTCCTGAGCTTTGGGCTTTAGGCAAAATACTGACTTATTCGCTACAAAATGAGCCTTTTTTGCACGCAGATACTGATGTTTTTATCTGGAAAAAGTTACCCGAAAACTTCACAAATGGAGCATTATTCGCCCAAAGTATTGAACATAATTTCCCGAAATACAAGGAAGTTTTAGACATTATCCAGCGAGATTTCAAGAATATTCCGCCAGTTTTGTTCCAAAAATATCAGTCAACTGGAATCATAGAAGCCTTTAATGCGGGAGTTATTGGTGGACAAAATACGGACTTTTTCAAGGATTTGTCGCACTTAGTTTTTGGTTTAATTGATGCCAATTTAGACCAAATCAATCAAATATCCGTGGGAGATTTCAATATGGTTTTTGAGCAGATGTTGGGCTTGAATTTGGCAAGAGAAAAAGGTTTAGAAGTAAAGTTTTTGAAACATACGATGGATGCCGCTTTTACCGAAGCCATGAAATTTCATATCGTTCCTGCAAAGGAATATTATATTCATACGGTGGGTTATGCTAAAAAATCCTTGCAGGTATGCGAGCAAATTCAGGCAAGATTGCAGTACGAATACCCGAAACAGTTTGAATATTTGAATGCCTTAATCTCTGAAAATCAGTTACTTGAAAAATCAAATCTTACAATTTCTGATCATAGAAAAACGTTTCTATACGAAATATACGATTGGCTCAGGGATGAATCTTGGAACAGAATGATTGATACCAAGTTTGTCCTTAACAAAAATTGTAGCTTTGAAGAATTACCAGACGAACGGCTTGAATTACACTATATTTCTCCACAGAATCAAACAAAAGAAAAAATTCTGATAGAAGATTGGGACTTCATTTTGGGCTATTTTGAAAAACCCACAACTATCAAAAAAGTGGTAAAAGAGTTATTATTAGATGAATCGCTTTCGGCAAATTTTACTAAAGAACAATTAGCCGAAAAAGTTTTTTCTTTCGTGATGGACAGGTGCATATATCACGAGATTTTAGTGAAAAATATCTGAAATAAGATTGTGAATAATCAGAAAAAATGTGAGATTTGATAAGAGAATTTAAAGTACCCTCAACCCTTAATCTACAAAAATGGCTTACGAAAACAACCTCGAAAAAATCGTTGAAAAACTCAACCTAAAAGTTAGAAAAGAGACGATTAAAAAGTCTTTTAAACTTCATCCAGACTACCCAAGTTTATCCACTCTGTCTGATATTTTATCAGAATGGAAAGTCGATAATTTGGCAGTAAAAATTTCTCCACAACAATTACAAGAAGTTACTTTCCCTGCCATCGCCCACTGTGAAGACGATCGAGAAGGTTATTTTGTTTTATTGCAATCGTTTGAAAATCAGAAAGTTAGCTTCTTTGATTCTGAAAAAGGAACAGTCACGGAAAGCATAGAGCTATTTACCTCAAAATGGCATGGTGTAACCTTACTAATGGAGGTGGCAGAAAAATCTGGAGAGCCTGACTACCAAGAAAATCTTAAAACTGAGCGTTTCGGGAACCTGGAAAAATGGGTAGGATTCATCACCTTGGGACTGGTCGCTTTGGGTGGTTTTTTTATTGCAGAAACCTGGCAAAATGCCCTGCTTTGGTTGGTTTTATTAGCGGGAACGACTCTAAGTACAATTCTGCTTTTGGGTGAGTACGGCATCAAAAATCCCACTATCGAAAAACTCTGTAACCTCAGTAATCAGACCAATTGCGATACCGTTTTAGCTTCTTCGGCATCAAAACTTTTTGGGTATTTTAGTTGGGCAGAAATCGGTTTTTGCTATTTTGTGGGTAGTTGTATTTTTACCCTAATCGCCTTCCTGACGCACAGTTTTGTTGCCCTCAATACACTCACAATTTTGTCCTTGATTGCCTTGCCCTACACAATTTTTTCAGTGTATTATCAGTCGCAAATCGTCAAGAAATGGTGTACGCTTTGCTTAGGAGTACAAGGAATTTTGGTAGCTCAGTTTGTGGTATTAATCATGAATAACCAATTGGCTATCGAATCATTTTCGTCTGTTTATTTGCTGATAATCAGTTTATTAGTACCAACGGCAATATGGTTTTTAGTGAAACCGTCACTCGGAAAAGCCAAAACAATTCCTGATTTAGAGCGGTCTGTGATGACCTACAAATACAACTCATCGTTGTTCAGTACACTCTTGGAAAAACAACGAAGCGTCCATACGGGTCATAGTCCTCTGATACTCGGCAATCCAGATGCACCCGTACAGATTACGATGGTATCGAATCCCTTCTGTGGACCTTGTGCTAAAGCTCATGAAGTTTTAGAAAATCTCTTGGGTAGTTACCACGATTATCTTAAAGTAGAGCTAATCCTGACAGGAAATGCCAATTCAAAAGAAGTTATCAAGCACGTCATGAGCCTTGAAAAAGAGCAAGTCCACGAAGCCCTCAACGACTGGTACAAGATAGTAAACTACGAAAAATGGTCAGCAAAATATCCTACTCAAATTAGCCAAGAGTCTGATAATCAGGTAGCTTTCTTTGAAGAATGGAGTAAAGAAGCTGAGATTACACATACCCCAACCATTTTTGTAAACGGACAAGAATTAGTAATGCCATATACCCTAAAAGATTTGAAATATCACATAAAAGAACTGGCGGAAGAAGTGGAGGAGCAGGAGGTTTAAAATTTACTCTTCGGAGATTTAACAATAACAAACCAATATTTCAGCCATATCGTTGGAGTGGGTAGTTTGAATTCTAAATTCCAATAATGTTATGAAAAAGATGCTTTTGAAATTTTCAGACGATGCAATGTCAAAGAATCAAATGAGGAGTGTTAATGGAGGACATAGAGCCTGTTCGACAACAACCTACATATTACTTACAGTGTATGGAACTCCTGCTGCCTGTTATCCTACGATGCAAGCGTGTTTAGCACATATTGCTTCTTCTGGTGCCCCTGCTGGACAATTACAGTGCCATGTATAGTTATTTATTCATCTCGCTCACTCAAAAACCTGACTTGGAGTGAGCGAGATTTCTCTTATTACTCCAACCTTGAATTAAATCTTCTATAGTCTGCAAAAACTATCTGTAATTTATATTTTGACAATTTCAAACGGACTATGTGAAGTAATCCTTGATAATGTATTTTCTCTATTTTAGGGTGTTTCTCTAAAATTTTTGCTAAAGCATAAGCGTTTTTGTTTACTTACGTACCCGTAGAGACAATGAACGAATCCCATATACAACCAATAATCAAAAGGCGAAAGAACATCAACAGTCCACTTTTGAATACTCCGAAGTTTAGCGATAAAAGGTTCACTTTCTTTCAAAATTAAAGATCCACCCAATATATTGCTATGCTGAGCAAGGTACTTGGTTGTAGAGTATATCACAACATTTGCTCAAAAATCTAAGGGGCGTTGCTACAAAGGCGTTCCACAAGTTTTATCAATTGCACCTCAACAAACAACCATCATTCTTGCAAAAACACCCCAAAGCATTGCTTTATATTCCTTATCTTTGCAATCCTACGAAAGTATTAAGTATCAGGTATTAAGTATTAAGACGTTTTACTATAAACGGTCCTTTTGAATACATAAATCATCGACCACATTTTACTTAATACTTCGTACCTAATACTTAATACTTTCAAAAATGATTTCAAAAACATACGCTCCACAAGACATTGAAGCCAAATGGTATCAATATTGGCTTGATAATAAACACTTTGCGTCAAAACCGAACCCTGACAAGGAACCTTATTCAATAGTCATTCCGCCGCCTAATGTTACGGGGATTCTGCACATGGGACACATGCTCAATAACACCATCCAAGACGTGCTGATTCGTAAGGCTCGTATGGAAGGTAAAGAGGCTTGTTGGGTGCCTGGAACTGACCATGCGTCTATCGCAACGGAAGCAAAAGTGGTGGCGATGTTGAAAGAAAGAGGTATCGAAAAGAAGGATATTTCTCGGGAAGAATTTTTGGGTTATGCCCACGAATGGAAAGACAAATACGGCGGAATTATCCTCGACCAATTGAAAAAATTAGGGGCTTCGTGCGACTGGGACAGAACCAATTTCACGATGGACGACCATTATTACGAGTCTGTAATCAACGTTTTTGTGGATTTGTACAACAAAGGACAAATCTATCGTGGCGTGAGAATGGTAAACTGGGACCCTCTCGGAAAAACCGCTCTTTCGGATGAGGAAGTAATTGAGAAGGAGATAATGGCTAAACTTTATTACCTAAAATATCCTGTCTCAGGTATGGAAGGAGAGTTTATGACTATCGCAACAACACGCCCCGAGACTATCATGGCGGACACTGCACTTTGCGTAAATCCGAATGACGAACGTTATCTTGCTTATCATGGAAAGTCTGTTAAGATTCCATTGTTGAATCGTGAGATTCCTGTAATTACGGATGAATATGTGACGATGGATTTTGGAACGGGCTGCTTAAAAGTAACCCCTGCCCACGATTTGAACGATTATGAATTGGGCATCAAACATAAATTGCCCGTTATTGATATTTTGGACGACGACGGTTTCTTGAACGAAAAAGCCGTTTTGTATGTAGGTCAAGACCGTTTTGCGGCTCGTAGAAATATTGTGAAAGATTTGGAAGAAGCGGGGCATTTGGTAAAGATGGAAGAGTACAAATCTATCGTGAAAACTTCGGAGCGTACAGGGGCGGTTATCGAACCGAAATTGTCCTTACAGTGGTTTTTGAAAATGGATGAATTATCTAAGCCCGCTTTGGAAAATGTGATGAATGACACCATCAAATTGTACCCTTCAAAATTCAAGAATACCTACCGTTCTTGGATGGAAAATGTGCATGATTGGTGTATCTCTCGGCAGTTGTGGTGGGGACAACAAATCCCTGCATTTTACTTGCAAGACGGCACAATCATCGTTGCCAAAACCAAGCGTGAGGCATTGCGTAAAGCTCAACACGACCTTTTGCTTTTTGCCTTAACCGAAGAAGATTTAACCCAAGACCCAGACGTTTTGGACACTTGGTTTTCGTCATGGCTTTGGCCCATTGCCACTTTCGATGGCATCAGACATCCTGATAATGAGGATATTAGCTATTATTATCCAACCAATGATTTAGTAACGGGACCAGATATTTTATTCTTCTGGGTTGCCCGAATGATTATTTCAGGCTACGAATACAGAGGAAAATTACCTTTTGAAAATGTTTATCTGACTGGTATTGTCCGTGATAAACAGGGACGTAAAATGTCTAAGCAATTAGGTAATTCGCCCGATGCTTTGGAACTGATTGAGCGTTTTGGAGCGGATGGTGTTCGCTCTGGCTTGTTGTTCTCTGCCCCCGCAGGAAACGACTTGCTTTTTGATGAAAAATTGTGTGAACAAGGGCGTAATTTCTGTAATAAAGTTTGGAATGCCTATCGTTTAGTAGAAGGCTGGGAGATTATAGAACGGTCAGCAACTGAAAGTAACAAATTGGCTATTGATTGGTTTAATTCAAGAATTAATCAAACTACTCACGAAGTTCAAGACCATTTTGTAAAATTTAGAATTTCTGATGCTCTATTATCATTGTATAATTTAATTTGGACAGACTTCTGTTCTAAGTATTTAGAAATTATAAAACCAGATTTTGAGCAACCTATCGACAAAGCAACTTATGATGCTACGATTGAGATTTTTGAGAAATTGATGTGTTTGTTGCATCCGTATATGCCATTCATTACCGAAGAAATTTGGCAGGCTTTGGCACAACGCAACGCAGGTGAAAGTATTTGTAGAACTGAATTTCCCAAAGGTGGAGCGGTAAATACAGAGCTTTTAGCAAGTTTTGAGGCAATGTTTGAATTGGTAACAAAAATCAGAGAAATCCGTAATGCCAAACAGCTTTCTCCAAAAATTGCTTTACCACTTTCTATCAAAACGGACAACAAAGCACGTTACGAAAACATCGAATCAATCATTGAGAAATTGGCGAATACGGAGACGATTAGTTACGTTTTGGATAATGTGGACGGGGCTATCTCATTCGTAGTAAAATCTGATGAATTCTTTATCAATCTCGAAGGAGAAATAGACGTTGAGGCAGAATTAGAAGCCGCTCAGAAGGATTTGGAATACAATTTAGGATTCAAAAAAGCAACGGAAGCTAAACTCGCCAACGAGCGTTTTGTTGCCAATGCCAAACCAGAATTAGTAGAAAGGGAACGCCAAAAATTAGCCGATGCCGAGTCGAAAATTAAGGCTTTGGAGGAGCGGATAGCGAGTTTGAAAGGATAATAAAAACTCCCCTATAATTAATTTTTTAGGGGAGTTTTTTGTTTTATAAATCGTCAATTTCTGGAAAATTATTTAAAACCCATGCTGGTAAATCTGAATCTATAAAATTGAGTTTATTTTGAGGGTAATATCCATCGTAAACCATTTTGATATTTAGATAATCTACATCTATTAACTGCAATTGGCTAATCAAATGAATGTTTTTGCGAAGCAATGAAATAGAGTTTTTATACATTTCTTTGATTATCCGAGGTTCAACATTATGACCCCCAGATTGTTCACGAAGTATAGCACGAGTTAAACATAAATCAATATCGTCAGTAAAAAACATCAAAATACATATAAAGTAATTTGAGTGATTTTTACGAACATAATGGATGAGGTCATAATGATTTTCTAAACCCAGATTTAATTCTACTCCAAAGTCTTCATTCAATGAAAATTTTTCTTGAATAAAGAGATTTGATTTTAAATTGGAGAGATTTTCATAATCAATTTGTCCTTTATTTCTGTAATATAATGTGAGTTTGTCGTGGTTAAGAATTTCTCCAGCTGAATTCAGTAAAAATTCACTTCCATTCGTACTCTTCCCAATACCAGGCGGACCAGCAATAATATATATCGTAGGCATTACTGAACAATTATAGTTTTTCCGTCAGCATATTCTGCCAATATATGTCCATTTTTTTTATATACAAATGGCTGTCCTATTGAAAAAAGATATTTTCGAGTCCTGTTCCGCATTGATTTATAGTGGGTTACTCTTTGCAGTCGAGTCATTTGAGCAATACTTTTTTTTAACTTACCTTGATAAGTTGCTATTGTTGAGATACTATCTTTATTAATTACCATTGTTTTAAAGTTTGCTGTTATAAAAACTCCTGTTGGCTTCTTCACCAAAGAGTTTCTTAAAACCAAAATCAGTATATGGATTGATGTATTTTGACATTTTTGTTTTTATTTTCCAGTAAAGTTAAAAAATTAATTGAAAACAATATTTAGATTAAACTTTATCTATTTCTCTGACATTGTTCACAAGCAATTCATCAATCAAAAATAACTCGTAATATACTGATAATCAATAATTTATATGCTGTACCTGTTGAGACACGCACAGGTATAAAATAATCTTATTCACTTCTTTTGTACTTAACTCTAATGTTGGATTCAACCCATTTTTTAGTTACAAAATCGAATATTTTTTTATTCATATTTAACTCAAATTCTATTTTATCTTTTCGTTGTATGGTCAAGTTATTAGCCGTTTTAGTTTGAAATTCAGGATTCTCGTCTTTAATTTTAACTACTCCGTTTTCCATAAACTCATAGGAATAATTGATTAACTCACTACTATAAAAACTTAAAAAGGGCATTTCTGAATTGTCATTTATAAACATGATATACTGATGAGGAAAGTTAAAGGCTATTCGTTTTGCATAGTTGTCTCCATTACTTTTTGTTGGTCGCACTTCAACAAAAAATCTTGGATTATCTACTCTGAAGAAACCATCCGAAAATTCATTATTAAGTCTATGTGGAGATGAGATTTCTTGTAAATAATTATTTGATTTTATACCATCATTATTACAATCAATCGGAATACTTGAATTAATTGAAACGATTTTATAATATCCAGAGAAATCATTTATTTCGGCTGAATCATCTTTTTGACAATTTGATAATCCAATAAATATGGCTGGGAAGAGTAAAAGTTTTTTGAGAGACAATTTTCTATTTTTCATATTATTTTTGTTTAGATTTTGTTTGAAATAAAGGGTGTACAATACTCATAATCAATACTATAGCAAATATAATACAAAACTAAATTCATCTTCTAAACCAAACAAAAAAAGGCTAAATCCGTTTTGTTTAGCCCCTTCAAAATATCAACTAAAATCTGCATATCAAACCTTATCAATCTTCGTATTTTTCTCCATAAATTCACGTCTTAGCAGTACTTCATTTTCCATGAGTAGTGTGTGGCTTTAGCGACTGAGTCAGTGGTTGCTTACTTCAAAGTACCAGTTGTCTGAGTTCAGAGTATTTTCCCAAAACCACTCTACTTTTATACTTCTCCTCATTCTCAAAATTTCCTCCCTACAAAATCAAAGTCCTTGATTATCTTTGTAGCTATGAAAATATCCATCATTACTGTTTCTTTTAATAGTGTCAAAACTATTCGCCAGACTATCGAGAGTGTCCTTGCTCAGGATTATCTGGATTTGGAATATATCGTGGTGGACGGGGCTTCAAAGGATGGTACAATAGAGATTCTGAAATCTTTTGGGGATAAAATCACTTTCATTTCCGAACCAGATAAGGGCATTTATGATGCCTTGAATAAAGGCGTAAAAATGGCAACTGGTGAAGTAATTGGTACAATCGGTTCTGACGATTTTTACCCTAACTCTCAGGTAGTCAGTCATGTAGCAGATACTTTTCTCAAAGCAAAAACCGATGCAGTTTACGGCGACAAACAATATGTCAACTTGGGCGACGACGAAACCATTGTACGTTACTGGCGTTCGGGTGAGTATCTGCGTGAGAATTGGTTGAAAGGTTGGATGCCTCCACATTTGTCTTTTTATCTGAAAAAATCTGCCTTTGAACAATACGGTTATTACATTACAGATTTTACTTGTTCTGGAGATTATGAACTGATGCTCAGGATGTTATACAAAAATAATCTATCCGCAAAATACCTCCCTGAAGTAGTAATGACCATGCGAAATGGTGGCACAAGTACTGCTTCTTGGAAACACCGCTACCGTGCCAATATGGAAGACCGTCGGGCATGGAAAATCAATGGCTTACAACCCCATTGGTTTACACTTTGGCTGAAGCCTATCGCAAAAATTAGTCAACTATTTTATCGTTCATAAATTAAATTGCTGAAAGTCAAAAGAAATATGCGTATAATCCTTCTTACTCAAGATGATCCATTTTATTTGGCTCAGAATCTTGATTTTTTGATTAAAAATTTACCCCCTCACTCAGAAGTTGTTGCAACGGTCTTGTTTGATGTTTCGCCTTTTGGGAAGCGAGAAACTTTCAGTGAAAAAATGAAAAAAACCTACGATATTTTCGGTTTTGGTTTTTTCTTGCATTATGGTTTTAAGTTTGTTACCTCAAAATTTAATGCCAATAAATCTGTCAAAAATGTCTTGGCAAAACATAATATTCCTTTGGTTCAAATTGAAGGTAATATCAATAAAGCCGAGAATTTAGATAGACTCAGAGCCTATTCGCCAGACTTACTCATTTCGGTTGCGGGGAATCAGATTTTCAAAATGCCCCTCATCACGCTTGCTCCAAAGGGCTGCTTGAACCTCCACACGGCACTTTTACCCAAATATCGGGGTCTGATGCCTTCGTTTTGGGTACTGAAAAATAACGAAAAACACACAGGCGTTTCCGTCTTTTTTGTAGATGAGGGCATTGACAGTGGGGAGATTTTGGTTCAGAAAAAAGTAGAGATTGGAAACCGTTCGCAGGAGGAGTTGATTACTTTCACGAAGCAGTTAGGTATGGAATGTATCTTGGAAAGTGTCGAAAAAATTCATTTGGGTAACTATGAATTAATCCCCAACCCCGAAGAAGAAAAAACGTATTTTTCATTTCCTACAAAAGAAGATGTAAAAGCATTTTTTGAGTCTGGAAAAAGGTTTTACTGAGAGGCTTTTAGCATTTGGCTATTAGCATAATACTGTTTAAATTAAATGCTTACCTTACAAAGCCGAAAGCCAATAGCTAACTGCCAAAAACTACAAAATATGAATATTCTTACATTTGATATAGAAGAGTGGTTTCACATTTTAGATAATGATTCCACTAAAACTGAAGCTGAATGGGCAAAATTTCCCGCTCGGATTCATGAAAATATGGAACGAATTTTTGACGTTCTCGATGCTCAAAATCAGCAAGCTACTTTTTTCTGTTTGGGTTGGGTGGCTCGTAAATATCCCGAAATTATTAGGGCAATTGCCGACCGTGGTTATGAAATTGCTACACATTCAGACTTGCATCAGTTGGCTTATGAGCAATCTCCGAAACAATTTCGACAGGATTTAGAAACGTCAATCAAGGCTCTCGAAGATGTTACTGGAAAGAAAATTCGTGCGTACAGGGCTCCTGGTTTTTCGATAAAACAAGAAAATAAATGGACTTTTGAGGTTTTAGTAGAAAATGGAATCGAAATTGATTGCTCTGTTTTCCCTGCCAAAAGAGCCCACGGGGGCTTTGAACAGTTTGGCGTAGCAGAACCTTGCTGGATTGATATTGACGGACATCGCTTGAAGGAGTTTCCAATCAACACTTTTAATACACTTGGTAAATCATTGATTTTCTCTGGTGGAGGCTATTTTAGATTATTACCAGAATTGGTTTTGGAGAAATTAATAGCTCAATCAGACTATGTAATGACCTACTTTCACCCACGGGATTTCGATGCCAATCAACCAATGATTGGTGAGCTAAGTTTAATCAGAAAATTCAAATCTTATTATGGATTAAAAGGTTGCTTAGATAAACTAACAAACCTTATCCAAGACTTTGAATTTATTGATTTAGCAACCGCCGAAGCAAAAGTAGATTGGGACAAAGCGAGGGTAGTAAAAATATAATTATTCCGATGATAGTTTAGAAGCTATTACTGAATTGGCGTACTCATTTGCCCTACACCGTAGGGTTTTCTAATAGTACTTTTCGTGAAATCTTGATTGGCATCCATGCCTACTCCGTGTAGCGTTTGGGTAGGCGTTTTTATGTGGACAGGGGCATCTGTATAAACTCGTTTTTGGTCTGGACTCCAATACATTTCGTCGGTTTCTATGACCTCTTGCTTCACTTGTTCATCTACTTTCACACGCCCCATGATGTGGTAAATATTTCTGTTTCTGATAAATCGGGCAGAATCTCCTCTTAATGTTGTATTGTTTCTTCCCTGTTTATCAAAGAAAAATATACGTACTTCTTTCGGATAAATTTTATCTTCATTTGCCAAAGTCAACTGCACTTCGGTGTTCATCCTGACAACCAACCGAGCGGAATCACTATAAGTCATGTTGATTCCGTATATTTCCGAAAGCGGACCTTTGTACTCTTGTTTAACGACTGCTTTTTCTTCTTTTTTACAAGAAAATGTCAAAAAAAGTATGACTACAATCGCAAGAATTTTATTATTTTCAAACTCCAACATCACTAAAATTAGTTAATCTTAACTTTCTGAAACCACAAATCACTCAAGGTAAAACCTAAGGTAACTTTATGGTAAACTTCTTCTATGCCGTTGGTTGAAAGTGTTCCTCTTTTACCAAAACTATATGCAAAATTAACATAAGAAAGGTTTCTGAGTGGAAACGAAAACCCAGCATTCAAGTTCATGTCTTTCAATTGGGTAGTACCTGTGTAGGTGTAAGGCATTTGTGTATAACTAAGACCTCCACGGTAAATTACTTTTTTGAAATAACCAGTAACTGCTCCAAAATCTGGAATAAATTCTGCTCCTAATGCAATTTTATGAGCATTTTGTAGCCCACCTGTATTTCCAGAAAAATCTTTAAAATTCGTCCAATTAGTATATGAATAATCTAATGAAACTTGGAATTTAGCTGATTTTTCAAGGTTGATTCCTAAACGATACGTCTTTGGTAACGTAACAGACCCATTAGATTCGCTACGAATTGTATCTGCATTGATTGGCACACCACCACTACTTATTTCAAAACGTCTTAGTCTATCTGCCCCAATATTTGAATTCAAATCGGCTGTCGCACCAAAATTAATGAATAAGTCTTTCTTGATTTTTTTACGCCAAGCAACACCCAATTTAAAATTAAGTCCAGAATGCGAAGTACGGTCTTCAAGACGAATGATATAATTCTGACGGTCACTAAAATTTTGGGTTGTTACATCACGGTTAATCGCTCCGAAAACAAAATTAGTTTCAAGACCAACATAAACATCTTTACCCAAATATACTCCATTTGAAAACGTCGCTTTATTGATACCACCAGAACCTTTATAGCTATACACTAAACTATCAACTGCCAGCACGTCTAATTTCCGAGAAGAATTAATTTCATAATCAACGTTACTGAGGGGACTCAAACCCAAAGACATTGTCCAACGGGGTGATGCTGGTAAGGCAATCGTTAGTGACTGATAGCTACCACTACCGACACTTTGCTGCTGACGAGTATTTTGAAGGTCTTTATATTGTAAACCAAGACCAACTTCAAAGGCTGTATAACGATTTCTTGCTAATAAAGCAGGGTTTAATGTATTGATATAGATACCGTTAGCATTCGCAATGCCCAGCCCGCCCATCATTTCGTTATTGGCAGAAGCACCACTGTAAAGCTCGCCAATTCCATAATATGAAAGTGGCGAATTGCCCTGTGCCGATGCCCTGAAAGTGTAGATTGAGCATTGGAACAATACTGATAATACTACTAAAAATTTTAAAAATGTTGTATTTCTTTTTTGCGTAAACATCAAATTATGTGTCAAGTAACGAGCCGTTTGTGGCTACAAATGATAAGCTAAAATCTTGTTAAGACCAACCAAAACTAATTCTGGGATTACAAAGTTCGGCTTTTTTATGCGGGTTTCAAAAAAAGTAGCGTCTCCACCACATAAAACCACGTTAATATTTGTTAAATCAGCCTGATATGCCTCTATGATTCCATTGATTTCACCAAGAAGTCCATTCATGACACCGCTCTGCATGGCTGTTTGAGTACTTTTTCCAATCAAAGCTGGAAAATCTTGGGGTGGTTCTAATAACGGTAATCTTTTCGTGAAAGTATTCATTGCCTTGAAACGCATCCGCATCCCAGGCGAAATTATTCCACCATGAAAATTATCTTGTGCATCCACCAAATCGTAGGTAATACAAGTTCCCATGTCTATGACAACACAGTTTTTTTCTGGAAAAATCACCTTCGCTCCAATGGCTGCTGCCACACGGTCTGCCCCAAGCGTATTGGGTGTATCATACAACTTCGTGAGTGGAACGGGCGTATCGCTTTTTAGGAGAAAAACTTTTGAGCCATCAATCGGGATTTCTTCCTTCAATTCTTCCTCAGAATAACTCACCGAAGAAATCATAACATACTCAGGATTAATACTTTGTACATATTTCAACAGTTCCTCGTACGTCAATTTCCAATGAGTTTCAATCAGTTTTTGTCCATCAAAAAGTCCCGTTTTGGCAAAAGTATTGCCTAAGTCAATAGCTAAATTCATGTATTTGGAGATTATTTCAGTCTGCAAAGATTATCATTCTTTATTTCTTTGAAAGTATATTTGAAACAATTAACAATTAAAAAAGTAAGATTAAAAATTTAATAATCTGATAATCAATTAGTTACAATTTAAAAGTTGGATACATTCCTTAATTATTATTCCTTTGTCGGAAAAATAGAATGATTAATACTCTTGATTTTCAAGATATTCAAGTTCTTCTATTATTTATATGGAAGGCATTGCTAACCGTGGCACGGTTGAGCTTTAATTTCTCATAAATGGGTTTACGTCTCAACCGTACCACGGATTCCCATGTGAAACAATTAAAAATTTAATAATCTGATAATCAATTAGTTGCAATTTAAAAGTTGGATACATTCCTTAATTATTATTCCTTTGTCAGAAGAAATAGAATGATTAATACTCTTGATTTTCAAAATATTCATTCATTTTCTCAATCACTCATTCTCTCATTCTTTCATTGTTTTCACTATGAATTTTCAAGAACTGCTACATTACGAAATTTTAGAAAATTCCATGCAAAATTGCCTTTGGTTTGTAGGAATTCTTGGACTTGGACTTTTACTGAAAAGAGGTTTTTCTATACTTATCGGGAAATTCCTTTACAGATTTGTTCGACATGATAATATTTCTGTTAAAGAATGCTTAGTGATTCTGAGTAAGCCTATCGAGTTTTTTATCTTATTGATAATCACATATTTAGCCTTCGACAGGCTGCACTTTCCAGATTCTTGGGGAATGATTTCGGTTGAAAACTTTGGCTTACGATTACTGATTTCTAAGGCTTTTCAATGTGTCGTGATTGGATCAATTGCATGGATTCTGATACGATTAGTGAAATTTTTGGGAATCGTTTTCCTGAAAAAAGCTACCATCACAGAAACTAAATTAGACGACCAATTTATTCCTTTTTTCAAAGATTTAGCCATCGTAGCCATCTATGCTTTTGCAGGTTTTGCGATGCTCGGACGGGTTTTTAATGTGGATGTCCCTGCCTTGATTACAGGACTTGGAATCGGTGGTTTAGCGATTGCTTTGGCTGCCCGTGAAACCCTCGAAAATCTCTTTGCTTCTTTCACAATTTTCTTGGATTTGCCTTTTGTCGTGGGGGATAATATTTTGTTGGATAAAGAAAAGGTTTCGGGGGACGTCGAGAAAATAGGTTTTCGTAGTACTCGTATTCGTACAGGAGATGGCAGTTTGCTAACCGTCCCGAATAGACTTTTGACTTCGCAAGCCCTTGAAAATCTGACACAAAGGAACTTCAGAAAGGTAAAATATACGCTTAAACTCAAAATCGACACACCGCCAGCAACATTACAAAAAATTACGGCTGAGATTCAGACTTTAGTAGAAAAACACGAACTGATTCACAATCCAGATACAGGGATTGCTCGCTTTGATAACATCGGAGATTATTCTTTGGATATTCTAATTGCTTACAGTCTCGCCACAAATGATGGTGGTGTCATGAATAAAATTAAAGAAGAGATTAATCTTGAAATTTTGAAAATCATTCAAAACAATAAAGCATCTTTGGCAATGCCCAATTTTCAGATTATTACTTCTTTCCCTTCATAAAACTTTCAATTCTGAGTGCTACGTTTTCTCTGATATTCATATAGAAAAAGTTAATATCAGCAATATGCCAGCTTTTAGCTTTCAATAAAAATCTACCCTTCACATAAGGTTTGTTAATCCATAACATTCCTTTGTGATTTTGAGCATCTACAATGTTGGGATACATGGTGAATTTTGGACCAACGCCTCCTTTATTGAGAGAGTTCGGAGCGAAGGTTTCGTCTAATTTCCAAGTTAATGGATTGGTACTCAGGGCGGTATTCAAACCTTTGTCGTACCATGTTGGGTAATAGCCTTGTGCGTAAGTATTCCAGCACACAAAACCACCAAAATCTTCGGGGCTTGTACTTGGTTTAATATTCTGGAAAGAATTTGGCTGAACACCTATTCCAACCAAATATGCCTCAACTAATTGATTTTGAAGAGGTTTACCATCAAAAAATTCCTTCAAAAGTCTCACTGCATGAACTGTCCCTTGGCTATGAGAGGCAATCACAATCGGACGATTTTGATTATGGTTTTTCAAATAATATTCAAAAGCTGCCTTTACATCAAGATACGCTAAACCTAAAGCCTTTGTCTTATCTTCTTGATTTTCAGTAACAAACGAAAAATAATGTGCCTGTCTGTAACGTGGTGCATACACCCTACACGAACCATTGAAGGCAGTAGATTGATTCAAAATTGTGGAATTATCTACATTTTGGTTCATTTGATTATCGTTCACATCGGCATTCCAATCATATTTATTTTGGGGTTCTTTCGTAAATATTGTCGGATGAATAAAAAATACATCAACCTTAGCCTTAGATTGTTCGTCTTTAAGATTAGATTTCTTCGGAATTGCATCCGCCGAGTCTAATTTAGTTGGTAAAGCTGCCCAACATTCAGGCTTACTGTAATCTGGAACTGGAGGGGTATTTTCAGATGAAAAATGGCTTTTTAAGGCAACGGGCTGACGTTTGCAAGCAAAAACAGAAGCAATTATGAGTAAAAATAGGATATTTCGCACGTGATTCTAATATAAATATTTTGTGAAATATTAGGAATTTCTGAAAATGAGAGTCAATAAATTGGTAAAATTTCAGTAGTTTTACAGCACAAAACTAAAACAAATCAACCTTAATTCACTAAAAAAGACAACGTATGGCAAAATTTTTTACGAAGGTAAGGCTCAGTTTCACAGCCGTAATCCTTATGTTGGCTGTTGCAGGGGCGATGGCACAAACAAAAATTTCGGGTAAGATATCGGATGCTGCTACGAAAGAATCACTCATCGGAGTGAGCATTGGTGTCAAGGGAAAAGTAATCGGTACGATTTCAGACGTAAAAGGAACTTTTGCACTAACCACAAACACACCAGTACCTTTCACATTGGTGGTATCAATTGTAGGCTACGAAACACAAGAAGTAGCAGTAACAGGTAGTAAGGCTGACATCGAGGTATTGATGAAAGAACAAACTATCATGGGACAAGAAGTAGTAGTTTCGGCTTCTCGTATTGAAGAGAGCGTAATGAAATCTCCAGTATCTGTTGAGAAAATGGACATTCGTGCTATTCAGTCTGCACCAACGGCTTCTTTCTATGATGCCCTCAAGAACTTGAAGGGTGTTGAAGTAAGTACACAGTCATTGACTTTTAGCTCAGTGAATACTCGTGGTTTCAATGCCAATGGTAACGTGAGAATGGTACAATTGATTGACGGTATGGACAATCAGGCACCTGGTTTGAATTTCTCGGTAGGTAATATCGTAGGTATTTCAGAACTTGACCTTGAGTCTGCCGAATTATTACCAGGAGCTGCATCTGCACTCTATGGTCCGAATGCCTTGAATGGTATCTTATTAATGAACTCGAAAAGTCCATTTTTGTACCAAGGTCTTAGTGCTTCTGTGAAAACAGGTATTATGTCTGAATCAAATCGTTCTACGCCTTCAACAGGTATGTACGATGCTTCGATTCGTTTTGCGAAAGCATTCAACAACAAATTTGCTTTTAAATTAAACCTTTCTTATTTGAAAGCTGATGACTGGCAAGCAAATGATTTTCGTGACCAAAGTTTCTTGAACGGAAATAATTTTTCAGGAACACGTGCTGGAAATAATGCTTACAACGGTATCAATATCTACGGTGACGAAACCAACGTAAATATGTATTCTGGTTTATTAGCAAATGGTCAACCAGGAAATGGTGCAGGTGGTACATCTCAGATTTTAGGAGCTATTGCTACTACTGTTTACCCTGCTGCTTTGCCTGGTATTGGTGGAAAATCATTACTTCAATTATCTGGACAAACGCCTAAACAAATTTTTGATGCAATCATGCCAGCACAAGGTGCAGCAAATATTTCTCGTTTGGGTTATCTTGAAAAAGATTTGGCTTCTTACGGAACATCAAGTTTGAAATTGAATGGTGCAATTCATTATCGTATTAATGATAACATTGAAGCAATTGCACAGGCAAGTTGGGGAAATGGAACAACTATTTACACAGGTGTTGACCGTTACTCAATCAAAAACTTTACGATGGGTCAGTACAAACTCGAATTGAAGGGTGCAAACTTCTTCTTGAGAGGTTATACAACTCAAGAGCGTTCGGGTGATGCTTACGCAACTGGAACTTTAGGTGCTTTAGTAAATGAGTCATGGAAACCATCTACAACTTGGTATCCTCAGTATTTCGGAACATTTGCTCAATCAGCTTTACAAAATTATGCAACCATCTTTGCAGGTGCATTAGGACAAGGATTAACGCCAGCAGCAGCCGTTGCAGCAGCAACAGCAGATACACAAGGTAAATTAGCTGGTTATCATACTGCTGCTCGTGGAGAAGCAGACAAAGGTCGTATTGTACCAGGAGGTCCAAATTGGGATGCTACTTTGGAAGCTGTGAAAAGCAAAACTATCCCTCAAGGAGCAAAGTTTGCTGACAAAACAAATCTTTATGCGATTGAAGGTATGTACAATTTGTCGAAAACATTCAATAATGCAGCAGACGTAATTGTAGGTGGTAACTACCGTACGTATTCATTGAACTCTGGTGGTTCATTATTTGCTACTAAGAAAGTAAATGGAGACGGAACAAGTGACCCAACAGGAGAAGAATTCTCAATCAGTGAATATGGTATGTATGTGCAAGCTGCCAAAGCATTATTTGATGAAAAATTCAAATTGTCTGCTTCTGTACGTTATGACAAAAATGAAAACTTCGCAGGACAGTTCTCTCCTCGTATCTCTGGAGTATTCTCTCCAACAAGCGAGCATAACTTCCGTGTATCTTACCAGACAGGTTTCCGTATTCCAACAACACAAGACCAGTATATCGACCTTCTTACACCACAAGCTCGTTTAATTGGTGGTTTGCCATTGTTCAATGAGCGTTATAAACTTTCTGGAAATAGTTTTGAGTTTCCTTCGGTTTTAGCGAACCCAACAGATCCTTCAAAATGGAAAACTTTCCAATACAAAGAATACAGTCCAGAAAGAATTGCTTCATGGGAGATTGGATATAAAGGTTTGATTAACAAGAGATTATTTGTTGATGCTTACTACTATAATAGTACATTTACAAACTTCTCAGCTTCGAGAGTTGTTGCACAACCAAACCCTGCACTTGCTGGAAACTTGTTGATTTACTCGATGCCAGGCAATGCTGAAAATCCTGTAAAAACAAGAGGTTGGGCTTTGGGTCTTGATTATTCATTACCGAATAACTTCACAATTGGCGGTAACGTTTCACATAACGTATTGTATGACGACGGTGGTTTAACATCTGCTCAGTTAGGTTATAACACTCCTCCATACCGTGTGAATTTATCGGTTGGAAATCGTAATATCTCTGGCTCTGGCTTAGGTTTCAACGTAACTTTCAGGTACCAAGAAGGATTTGTATGGCAGTCAGGTTTTGCAAGTAATAATGTAAATACTTTGAATGTAGGTAACATTCCTCAGTTCAATACTTTAGATGCACAAATTTCTAAAAAATTGACAAACTTGAAAACTATCTTGAAAATAGGTGGTAGCAATTTGTTAGGACGTTCATACGTTACATCATGGGGTAATCCAAACGTAGGTTCATTGTTCTTCGTAGGTTTAACATTTGATGAATTATTGAATAAGTAATCATAGAGTATTATTGTAAAAAAAACCTCTCGTACGATACGAGAGGTTTTTTTATGTAGTTATACAGTGGCAAGAGACCTCGTGAGAGGTCAAATTTGATTAGCCATACGTGAAACGTATGGAATTGAAATATGAGCGAATTCAACCCCGAATGGGGTTGAAGCCACAGACTACTTCATTTTCCCCGAGTTTCACTCAGGGCTAATCAAATTTAATCCTTTCAGGATTTTAAAAAAGAGATTGCTGGTAGTTATAGTTATTTTTTATAACTATCTGATAATTAGATTATTAATTTCTAAATTTGTGTACCTGCAAATTTAGAAACACATTATACTATTATTCAGAATTAACCGTTATATTAGGGTGAGTTTTTAACAATAATGATGACAAAAATCCTTTCTATATTAATTTTATTTGGAAACTTCTGCGTAAATGCACAGACTACTGAGGCATTAGTGAGTAATCGTCAGGTAACAAAACCTGTGACAAACCAGACAGATTTACCAGATGTTCGGGTGCTTCCACTTTTTGGTAGTAAGAAAAAAACTGATACCCAAATAGCCCAAGATAAAAGATTTTTACAACAATGTGACCAACACTTTCCTGACCGCACTGATGCCAGTAAGTTCTTTTCTGAACGTGGTTGGGAGTATGTTTCAGAAGGGAAATTAGATACTGCTATTTACAGGTTTAATCTTTCGTTTTTGTTAAACCCACAAAATGTTGATGCCTTCTGGGGGCTTGGTACGGTAAGTTACCAACAAGGAAAATTTGAAGAATCATCGAATTTACTACAAAGAGGGCTTTCACTTGCCCCAGAAAATTCAATGTTGATGGTTGATGTAGCTACCGTTCAGATTAGCTGTTTCAAAGAAAAAAGAAATTGTGAAGATTTGGAAGGTGCATTAGCTTTACTCTATAAATCCATTCAAGTTGATTCCCTAAATGCCAATGCCTTTCTCAAACTTTCGATAGCTGAATACCTGCAAGAACACTACGACAAATCATGGGAGTATATGCACAAATGCAGACAATTAGACCTTGCTTTTGTAGATATGCTTTTTATTCAAGACCTCATCGCTAAGAAACCAGACCCACAAGGAATTTTCAAATAAGCCAGTCATTCTGGTTATATTCACTCATTCCATCATTCACTCATTCTATCATTGTAAAATGTAAACCGAAAAAATGAATAGCTACACAAGCTACTCATGGCGGTTAATAAATGCCATAAGGCGTGTCCCTGATACCAAGAATGTGGGTCACAGCCTATTTTCTGCACGTCTAAAGTTCGTATTTTTATAGCAACCACAATAAATACGACACTCAGAATTGCCAAAATAATAGACCTTTCCTTTCTGAATTGAAGATAGTTTATTGCTATTAAGATCAGTAAAATCAATATCAAAATTGGCACTGAAATACTACTCGAAATCATGAGAGCTATTTTGTAGAAAGAGAAAATAAGCACCCATAAAATGACGATGAAACTATTTTTTAGTGAATCAGAAAGGTCAATTTTGTGTAAAACTTGGTACAATCCGATGCTCAGTAAAATAATCGAAATTCCATAAGTTCCATTCATGTCCACCCGTTGCCCCACCCATGTGAGTGATGCGTGGAAAAATGCACTTCCGAAACTTAGATAGATAAAACAAAGTCCCATTGAAGCTGAAAGCAAAGGAAAATTTGCTAATCTATTCACTGAAACTTCTTTCCTATTTTTCCAATCTTCCCAAGCAATCTGACAAATAAAAACGCCAAAAAAGAAATAGACCAAATTTGAATAGGTATTCATAGATTGGTGGAAAAACCTGCTCACGTCATTGTATTCGCAATATTCAACCGTTAAAGCTGATTTACTGACAATCATTCCATCCCAAAAATCACCTGTTAAATAGTTATTGAAAAACATCCAAACCAGCAACATTGCCAAAGTAAAATAACAAGAGCGAATCAGGAATTTTATGAAGATGGATTTGAGCATGATTGGGTTTTTTACTGTTGAACCTGTTTAAACTTTCTCCTTCAAAAAATGGGCTGTATAATTATTTTCTATTTTTATCATTTCTTCGGGTGTGCCTGTGAAGGTAACGTAACCGCCTGTATCGCCGCCTTCTGGACCTAAATCTATGATATAATCTGCCGATTTGATGACTTCCATGTTGTGTTCAATAATAATGACAGAATCTCCTTGTTCTACCAAAGCGTTGATGGCTTTTAATAATTTTTTGATGTCATGAAAGTGTAAACCCGTGGTTGGTTCGTCAAAAATAAAGAGTGTTTTGCCTTTATTAGGATTGCCTTTACCTAAGAAACTCGCCAATTTTACTCGTTGAGCTTCTCCGCCAGACAATGAGTTCGACGACTGTCCCATCTTGATATATCCTAAACCTACTTCGTACAAAGGCGAGAGTTTTTCTACCAATTTAGGTTGATTTCCTTTGAAAAATGCAATGGCATCTTCTACCGTCATATCGAGTAAATCAGAGATGTCTTTGTCGTTGTATTTTACATCTAAAACTTCTTGTTTGAAACGCTTTCCTCCACAACCGTCGCACTTCAAGCGTACATCCGCCATGAACTGCATTTCGATGGTTACTTCGCCTTCTCCCTGACAAACTTCGCAACGTCCACCTTCTACGTTAAAAGAAAAATGGGCAGGTTTGTAGCCTCTATTTTTTGAAATCGGTAATTCAGAATATAATAACCTGATTTGGTCGTAAGCCTTTACGTAAGTTACTGGATTAGAACGACTTGACTTCCCGATTGGATTTTGGTCAACCATTTCTACGGACTCAATCAGGCTGAGGCTACCTCCTAATTCTCCGAATTTTCCAGCCTCGTCTGTATGTGTACCCAACTTACGTCCGAGTGCAGGAAAGAGAATTTTTCTAATTAAAGTTGACTTCCCAGAACCGCTTACGCCCGTAACTACATTGAGAATACCAAGTGGAATTTTTACATCAAAATCCTTCAAATTATTTTCTCTTGCACCCTTTATTTCCAAGAAATTAACTGCTTTTCGCCTAAATTTTGGCACAGGAATCGTATCAGTTCCTGTTAAGAAATTGATAGTGTGGGAAGCCCCCGAACCCCCAGAGGGGGAGTTTTTGACTTCAATATTTTTCTCTGAAACAAACTCTCCCTCTGGGGGTTGGGGGGCTTGAGCTTCTTCTAACGTACCCTGAAAAACCAGTTCCCCACCGTGGCTACCTGCGTCTGGACCAATGTCAATAATTTGGTCGGCTGCTCGCATTACTTCTTCTTCGTGTTCAACAATTATAACAGTATTGCCCATATCTCTAAGGGACTCCAAAACAGTTATCAGCTTTCGGGTATCTCTTGGATGAAGCCCGATACTTGGTTCGTCCAGAATATACATTGACCCTACCAAGGCACTTCCCAAAGATGTTGCGAGTTTGATTCGTTGATATTCTCCGCCCGAAAGACTGGACGTTAAGCGGTTCAGAGACAAATATCCCAAACCAACTTTATCCATATATTCCAAACGATTTTCTATTTCTGTTAAAATTCTTTTAGATACAGCCTTCTGATTATCAGTGAGTTGTATATTTTTAAAGAATTCGGCAGCGTCCGAAATTGGTAGCAACACCAAGTCAATTATCGACTTATTGTTGATTTTTACGTAACCTGCATCCTTACGCAAACGTGAGCCTTTGCAGTCTGGACAGGTTGTCCTGCCACGATAACGAGACAGTAAAACTCGGTACTGAATCTTATGCGTTTCGGCTTCGAGGACTTCAAAAAACTGGTTCAATCCTTGAAAATATTCGTTACCCGTCCAGAGTAATTCCTTTTGTGCTTCGGTGAGTTCCTTATAAATTCGGTGAATGGGAAAGTCGAATTTTACCCCATTTTTTAATAACGGAACGAGCCATTCGCTCATTTTTTCGGTACGCCAAGGGGCAATTGCCCCTTCGTAAACAGAGACATTTTTATCTGGGAAAACAAGTTCATGGTCAATTCCCAAAACTCTTCCGAAACCTTCACATCTACGGCACGCCCCGTAAGGATTATTGAACGAAAAAAGATTTAATGAAGGTTCTTCAAAAACAATTCCGTCCTGCTCGAAACGGTCTGAGAATGCGTACGCTTTGCCATCAAAAACTTGAATTATTGCATTGCCGTCACCTTCAAAAAAAGCAGTTTGGACAGAATCGGAAAGACGGAATTGAGTCTCTTCGTCATCTTGTTTTACTGCCACACGGTCAATCAAAATATGGTAGTTGGGTTCTATATTATTGATTGTTGGCAATGCCTTCTGGGCATCAGTATCTTCCAACAATTGCTCTAAAAACACGGTCTCTGAATCAACTAAAATCCTTGTGTAGCCTTTCTGGAGCAAGATTTTGAGTTCGTCTAACAGTTTTCTGCCATCTTTCAAAAGCAGTGGCGAAAGTACCATTACTCGTGTACCTTCGTCCATTTTCAAGACAAAATCAACCACGTCTGTTACGGTATCTTTCTGCACTTCTTTTCCCGAAACTGGCGAGTAAGTTACGCCTGCACGAGCAAAAAGTAATTTGAGGTAATCGTAAATTTCGGTAGTTGTCCCGACAGTCGAACGGGGATTTTTGGTTGAAACTTTTTGTTCAATCGCAATGGCTGGAGAAATCCCTTTGATATATTCTACATCGGGTTTTTCCATTCGTCCCAAAAACTGACGAGCATAAGACGACAAACTTTCGACGTACATTCTTTGCCCTTCTGCAAAAAGCGTATCAAAAGCCAAAGAAGATTTTCCAGAACCCGAAAGTCCCGTAATCACGACCATTTTGTTGCGAGGAATGGCAACATCAATATTTTTGAGATTATTTACCTTCGCCCCTTTAATAATGATAAATTTCTTCGGGTCAAGGTCTTCAAAAGGAGTTGCTTCATCCGAAGCCGTAGTTATTGAATTCATAATGTAAAAATAAGGAGTCTTTTAGAATAGACAATTTCTATCGAAATAATGTTTCCTAATAGCATAAGAAAATCTCCTAATTCACGTTAAATATTGGTCAAAAATTTGCTAAATTATGGATTCATTCCTAATTACTTTTGCCTTTACCTCAGAAAATCCATGTTCCAAAAATAAACCAATACATCTCATGAAAAAACTATTAATTCTCATCATTTTCTTTCAGTTTTTCCAAGTTTCTGCCCAAAGTATTATCTCCAAAAGCAATTTAACAGACCAAGAGAAAATTTATGGTTTGTCTAAGTTTTGGTCGGAAGTTGCTTACAATTTTGCCTATTTCGACAAAACAAAAATCAACTGGGATAGCACCTACAACGCATTCATTCCCAGAGTATTAGCTACTAAAAACACTTGGGATTACTACCAGGAACTTGAACAATTTTGTGCTTTACTAAAAGATGGACATACAGGGATATTTTCACCTCCAGATTTAATTATTGGGGGGTCTCGGTACCGAGAAATTGAATACGGGAATTTCAATAAAAGAATCTTTGTAACAAATGTTCGAGAAGGTTTAAAAGATAAAATTCCTTTGGGTTCTGAAGTACTCAGCATTGATGGAAAAACAGTGGAAGCGTATTTCAAAGAAAAAGCATTTCCGTATATTAGTGCCTCTACTGAACACCAACTTTGGAATGATGCCACAAGACAACTATTTTATGGTACAGATACTACTCAGATTTGGAAAGTTGAACTGAAAACTCCAAAGGGAAAATTGATTAATCATGATGCTCGGTTTTTTATCCAAAGACTAAAATTTGTCACCGAAAAACCAGCATGGAAACGAAGCGATTTTAAAATTATAGACGATATTGCCTATTTTCAGATAAATACTTTTGATAATAATGCCGTAATTGATGATTTTAAAGCAATTTTACCCGAAATTTATAAAGCTAAGGGAGTGGTGATTGATTTACGTAAAAATGGTGGTGGAAGTAGTGGAAATGCGGCAGAAATTTTGAAATATTTCACTGAACAAAAAGTCTTGATTGGCTCTAAATGGAAAACCAGAAATCATTTAGCTTCGCACAAGGCATGGGGGGCATCTATGGGTAATGTTGTCTTAGATAGCCTACCGAAGTCAGCTCAAAAAAACTACAAGATTTTCAAAGGCGATTATTGGTATGAAGGCGATTACATGATTTTTCAAAATGATGTAAAGGATAAAAAGATTACCTTGCCATTGGTTGTATTGACGAGTAACAATACGGCATCGGCGGCAGAAGATTTTTTGATAATTTTGGAAGGTCTAAAAAACAGAGCTATCACTATTGGACAAAAAACTTATGGTAGTACTGGGCAACCATTGCATTTTTCATTGCCAGGGGGAGGCGGTGCAAGAGTTTGTACCAAAAAAGATACCTATCCAGACGGTCGTGAGTTTGTAGGTTACGGAATAAAGCCAACGATTGAAGTTGAAAGAAATATCAATGATGTCCTTTTACTGATAATTGTTCACTGAAAAAAAAGAGATCACTAAAATTCACAAATAATGAAAAAACTATTTTTAGTATTTTGTTTGTTAACTGCTTCGTATTCATATACTTACGCACAAGACCCAGTTGTAATCAAGGAAGAAGGAGCTACTAAAGATTTAGACGTAGAGGATGATTTCAGTACGCTTTCTACCAAAGACAGAACGTTGATTGGTTTCTACATGAACAATCTTTTCGGCATCAGTCTAAGTCCTGTTACAGCAATAGAAGCTGGTCCAGTAGTAGGTTATCGCCTCACGAGAGATTTAATGGTGGGTTCAAGTTTTGGTTTTGATTATTACAGAGACTCAAGATTAGTAACCAGCAATGGTAATGCGTACAAAGAATTTCTCTTGAAAATCTCTCCTTTTGTGCGTTATCAACCTGGTTTTTTTAGCAGTATTGTTAATGGTGGTTTTGTACAGTTAGACTACGAAACACCAACTGTTTTGGATAGAAATCCAGCTTCAAGTTTCTCTTACGGAGCAACAACTTTACTGGGTGTGGGTTATTCGTCACAAGGTAGTGGCAAAGCACAGGGATATTTCAGTATTCACTTTCCGATTGATGCAGGCAGACAGAATTCAATTTACAATACTGGTAATTCGATTGCCGTAAGGATTGGCTGGTTCTTCTTGTAATTCCTAAAAAAATCACTAAATTAGTGCTACGCTGAGTTTTCGGCGTAGCACTTTTTGTTTTCGCTTGGGTGAGCTACAAGCTCCGATGTTCGATTTTCGTTATTCGTTGTTCGGCTAACATCCAATAACGAAAATCCAATAACGAAAATCGAAAATCAAGCAACTAAAATCGAACATCACAAAAATTTATGGAACAAAATTCTTCTCCTTTCGATGGTCTTCGGCGATTCTTGGTTTTACTGACCATCGGAATCTTGACGGTTTTTGAGTTTGCTTTGCTCTTCGTTGTGTTGGCTTTGGCGTATCAGTATTTTTTCAGAAAACCTACCAATGGCATCGAGAACCACGATTTTGGCGGAATGATTGTCTCTGGATGCGTGCTAATAGTAACTTTTATTTTGAAAAGAAGCATAAAAAAATATATCCCATCATGAAACACTTTTTCACACTCCTACTGTCCCTTTGTAGCTGGTTGACGGTTGCTCAACAGAAATTTTCAGCCCCCAAATTAGAGGCACTTCGCAAAGAAATTATTGAAGAAATTGATAAGCGAAAAGAGTTTTCATCGCAAATCAATGACATGATTTTTAGTTTTGGCGAATTGGGTTTTCAAGAAATAGAAACCTCCGCATATTTGATTCAACTTCTTGAAAAAGAGGGATTTACCATCGAAAAAGGTATTTCTGGAATTCCTACGGCATGGGTCGCAAAATGGGGTTCGGGCAAACCTCTCATTGCCATTGGTTCAGACGTTGACTGTATTCCGAAGGCATCTCAGAAACCTGGCGTTGCCTATCACGACCCCATCATCGAAGGGGCTCCTGGGCATGGCGAGGGGCATAACTCTGGACAAGCCCTTAATATTACGTCGGCTTTGGTGATTAAAAAAATCATGGAAAGAGAAAAAATCTCAGGTACGCTCATGCTTTGGCCTGGCATTGCGGAAGAGCTTGTGGGTGCGAAAGCCTATTACGTACGAGACGGGCATTTCAAAAATGTGGACGCTTGTATTTTTACCCATGTCAGCAATCAATTGGGCGTAAAATTTGGCGACCCAGGTGGCAATGGATTAGTTTCTGTGAAATTTAATTTCGACGGAGAAGCCGCCCATGCTGCCATGAATCCGTGGAGAGGAAAAAGTGCATTAGACGGTGTGGAGTTGATGAATATTGGTTGGAATTTCAAAAGAGAGCATTTGTTGCCAACGCAACGTTCTCATTATGTGATAGTTAACGGTGGCGACCAACCTAATGTTGTACCTTCAAAGGCTTCGGTTTGGTATTATTTCAGAGAAAGAACGTACCCAAAAATCAAAGAATTGTATGAGTCTGGAAAGCAAATTGCACAGGGTGCAGCCATGATGACGGGTACAAAAGTTTCTTGGGAAGTATTGGGTTGTGCTTGGCCTGGGCATTTTAATAAACCAATGGCAGAGACGGCTTTCAAGCATATCAAAACTGTCGGACAGCCTACTTGGTCTGACAATGACCAAATTTTGGCAAAGGCGATTCAGAAAGAGTTGAGTTCGCCCGAAACCAAGGGAATGGCAATGCAAATAGATACAACGCTGGAGGTTTTTGGTTCGATGGGCGGTGGTTCAGACGATATTGCTGATATTTCGTGGTCATTACCAACCATTGTCTTGACGTACCCTTCTAATATTCCTGGCTTGCCTGGGCATCATTGGGCAAATGCTATTTCTATGGCTACACCCATTGCCCACAAGGGAATTACGGCAGGGGCAAAAGTAGAAGCCCTGACTTTATTGGATATGCTAAATGACCCAAAAATCATTACTGAAGCGTGGGACTACTACAAAACCGTGCAAACCAAAGACCTAAAATACGAGCCATTGATTACGCCAAATGACAAACCAGCCATTGCACTCAATACCGAAATTATGGCGAAATTCAGACCACAAATGAAGGCTTTCTATTTTAATCCAACAAAATACAAAACCTATCTGGAACAATTAGGAATACAATATCCAACCGTGCGGAAAACCGAAGAGAAGAAAGAAGGAAAAGGAAATTGATTCAATACCTTTTTGGATAATAACGAAGAAAATAAAACCCCCACGTTCAAATGAATGAACTTGGGGATTTTTATTTGGGAGGAATTAATGAACAATAAATGATTTTCCAGTTGCTAAACCCATAGTAAAACTCTCAATGAGTGAATAGACGAAAAAAAGCATCAACAGGACATAACCCCAAAGCTCAGTCTTTGTAATATTTTTCATGATAAAATAAATTCTTAAAATACTTTCGCAGGAAGTCTAATTATCTAATAACCAGATATTTAGCTTTCTATTCACCCTATTCTCCTTCTTCTTTCTGTGCATCTGGGTTTCTTGTAATACGCATATCTGCCAGCACGGCACTATCTTTTTCTTTGAAGAAAATCGTACTTTCAAAGGCATTAAAAAACGCTTGTTTATAAGTATCTCCGATGGGTACACGTACAACTTTTCTCAGCAAAACTTCATCGCCTTCTATACCCGTAATTTTATCTGTCGAAACAATGTAAGAGCGGTGTATCCGCATGAAACGGTCTGAGGGTAATCGCCTTTGCAAATCAGAAAGTGTGAGGTTACAGGTCACTCTATCGTCTGCTGTATAGATGGTTGCGTAGGTTTTGAGTGCCTCCATATACAAAACATCCTTGAAAACGATTTTATGGAATTTCCCTTTTACGTCAATTTTTACAAAAATAAACTCTTCCTTTTCTTGCTTAACAATAGGAATTGATTTCTTGGGTCTGGCTACTGGCGTTTTTGGCTCTAACATCGACGCTGGAGCTGGCATTTTTTGAACAGCCTTCAAAAAGCGGTCGTAAGAAAACGGTTTTGTCAGATAATCTACCACGCCGTACTCGAAACTATCAATGGCGTATTGTTCGTAGCCCGTTGTCATGATGAATTTCACTTTCTTTTCGTACAATTTCAAAAAGTGCATTCCAGACATTTTGGGCATTTGGATATCCAAGAAAACCAAGTCGATATGCTGGTCTTGTATGATTTGTGACGCTTCGAGGGGATCAGTCGTGGAAGCAACTAATTCTAAAAATGGGGTATCGTGTACATAAGCTGTCACTACTTCGAGTGCCGCCTGCTCGTCATCAACAATAAGAACTTTGACCATAATAAATATTTTTGAGGGTTATGTTTTTATTTATTTGTGATTTGGTGATTTGTGATTTGGTGATTTAGTGAGTTGTGATTTGGTGAGTTGTGATTTGTGATTTAGTGAGTTGTGATTTAGTGAGTTATGATTTAATGAGTTGTGAATAGATAAATTGGGCTATTGAACGTTAATCACCAATCACTAAATCACTCAATCACAAATAGAAAAAATCACTAAATCACTCAATCACAAATAGAAAAAATCACCAATCACTAAATCACTCAATCACAAATAATCAATATTGAATCGTTAATTCACAGATATACTCTTGTTGTTCGCCTAAGTAGGAATTCAATGTAAAGGAATCGCCGTGTACAGCTTTTAACCTTTGGGTAATATTATCAATACCAATACCCGTAGTTCCTCCCTTTTGCTCTTCGACTTTGATTTTGTTGACAGTTGAGAAAGTAAAAAGGTTGTTTTCATCAATAATCATCGTGATGATTAGCGGGAAATCATGGTCAAAAACATCTCCGTGTTTGAAGGCATTTTCCAGAATAGTAATCAATACCATCGGTGTGATTTGATATTTTGTAAAATCTCCTTCTTGGTCAATTGCCACAGCCATAGAATAACTACTCCGTTTATTGAGCATATCCACATAGTTAAAGATAAAATCAACTTCATGATGTAACGGTACTAAATCGTTTTGGCTATCTTTTCCCGTAATGTACCGAAACATCTCTGACAACTGAAGCACAATAGCAGACGCTGATTTACTGGCTTTCATTACCTTGCTGTTAATCAAGTTCAAGGTATTGTACATAAAATGAGGATTGATTTGAGCCTTCAGAAACTTCATTTCCGCTTCTGCCTTTTGTACTTGCAAGATACGTAATTCTTTTTCTTGTTCTACAGATTTTCTTGCATAAAAATAGCCTATGCTATAACCAAACCATAGCACGTATAAATAAATGGTATCAGTAACGAAGTTATCTGAAACCTCAGCATACTTGTTAATTATACCAAAAAGAGGGAAAATAGTCGTATTTATTTCATACCTGATAAAGATAAAAACAGAAAATGAAGTTACAAGGAACAGCAACATATTTAAAAAATTCTTTTTTAAATATGTTGGAAAGAGCACAAATAAGTTAAAGTAGAAATGACTCCCAACAAGTATATGGTTTATAAAAATTGCAAAAATATACTTAATAATTCCACCAAAATAATCAATAGAGCTTGAGTTAAGGATTAATATATAAGTCAAGTATATTGTCCAACCAGCAATATGTTTCGATATTAAACTTTCTGTATTTTTTTTAAAGAAGACTGCTAATTTCATCATTTAGACAATATGTATTTATTGCAATTTCTAAACAATTTATTAAACATACAAAGAGAGTTTTAGCATTTATGTAATTAAGTTCTGTTAACCTTCTGAAGAATTCTTCTTTCTGTTAATTATTATTTGAATTTCTCTTAAAACCACGATACAGATTTTAAATAATACTTAAAGGACAAAGTATATTCAGATTGAGAGAATGTATTTAAAGGATGGAAGATTTGAAACTAAGTTTGTGCATCAAATAACAATAACTCAAAAAATATCCCATGAAAAATCTTACAAGTAACTCAAAATTGAAATTTAACAAAAATACAGTTGTATCTTTTGATTCTGTAAACGAATTTAGAAACATCCAGACAATCACTCTTGATTACAAGACTGTTACTTCTATTACGATAACTCTTCATTAATCCCTCCACTAAAAAGCAAAATGCACACTGGCTTTAATGCTGAAACCTTTGGGTTGTACAACATTATCGCCTTCGAGTGGTTTGCGTGGGTCGAGCGGTAAGCGGTGGTCAAGGTAGTTGAGGCGGTGAAATGCCTGCACACGGATGATTTTAAAGATATTATCTATTCCGTAACCTACCTCTACATAAGGTTTCTGAGGGTCGAGTGAATCAAAAGGAAATTGATCAAGGTATCTCGATACCAAAGGTTTTCCTTCCCGCATGAGTTCACGGTTTTCTTCCCGTTGGCTTCCCCAAAGTACATTGGCAGTACCAACCAGTCGCCATTTTAGTTGACGAATTAAGGGTATTCTATTAAAGAGAAATCCCTCGAAATTGTGATTGAACTGCAAGGAAACGTAGCGGTCAGACACAAATTCAAAGTAATTCATCATGTTGAAGGCAGTACGGTTAAAGAAAAAAGTTTCGTTCCCTAAATGTGGGAACAGCAAAGGGGCTGGCACATTAGAAGGTGTGTAGCCCATCATGAGAGTATAATTAGAGCGACCCAACGTTCCGAGACGGAATGTTTGGTAAGCCCTGAGTGTAAATCGGTGATAGTTAAAATCTCCGTTCAGAACTCCTCTCATTCCGTATTGATATTTTAAACTTACAACAGGAATACGTTTAGTACCGAGTGTAATACGCTCGTTGCCATCCATGATGTACGTTTCGTTTTTGGCGAAACGTGTCTCGAATGTCAAGAAAGTTTCATTGAAATGGTCTTGCACAGGAGACTGCGACCCCAGTTCGGGATTTTCTCTGAACTGGAATCGGAAAAGTGGGTCAAAGCTACGGGTCGTCAACGAAGCCGTTAGCATGATGCCTTTGGTTGGTTCAGTCTTGAAAAACACTTCGTTTTCATTTCTGAAAAATGCTCCCGTGTATCTGCCCCAGCGAGTGAAGGCAGCAAAAATTTTGTTATCTCCCACAATCTCAGGCGTTAATCCCACACGTTCCAAGTCGAAGGAATGTCTCGCACCTGCTACTGTCCAGTGACGTTTCGAGAGAATGTAGTTTACTTCGCCCCCGTATTTGATACGACCATCACCAGTACCATAGCCTAAGAATCCTCTAAAGACCCAATCTTTCGAGAATTTGGCGTTTGTCCTGAAACCCAAACGCAACCTCAATCCTTCCACTCTATTAACAGCGAAGGCATTGATATAAGGTCCAAATTCGATTCCATTGTATTTTTTCCAACCACTGGCTACAATCTCAGCAATGTCCACGTAAGTACGTACGATGGGAACATTCATAACAGTATCCACCAATTTCATTGCCAATCGGTCTTGAATACTGAGCGGGTCATGCCTTGCTTTGTCCCAAAATGTAGGGTCTTCTTCCTTGGCATCTTCGGCAACTTCGGCAGGCAGGTCGTAGAAACCTAAATCTTTGGGTTTATTCACAACAAAGTTTTTGTTTGAAATATAAAACTTTGCCAACATCCCCGCAGAATTTTTCGTAAGTTCTTTCAAGTCAATCAAAAAACGAGTTTTAGAAGGCAACCAAGCACCTTCAGAAGTTTGCTCTAATTGTTGCTGAATCTTGATTTTTTCGATATAATTCAAATTGGCACCACTCCCGATGGTCGCATCCATTTCTACCAAAGCAAAATTGGTAGTATCAATCCACATTTTTCCTGTAAAAACTAAATCTTGCGGACGTTTTGGGTCGAATTCGATTGTATAGCAAGGTTTTCCATCTATTTCGGTAGTGTCAGAAAGGAATAATTTATAATTTCCTTTCCAGTTTTCACCGATGGGAGAGGCAAAATCTTTACCCAAGAACGGCACGTAGTTGTCGTAGAAATTATAATTAGCAAATAAATTTCCTCCAATCAATTGTGAGATAAATCCACCGTCTTTCACACCCACACCCTTGACGTTGGTTTTGAGAATCATCTCCTTTCTACGACCTGGCGTTTCTCTGAAATAAAATTTAGAAATGGTTTCAGAAATAAACGTTGGGATAACGGGTTTACCATCTTCGCCAGCAATTTTTTCGAACTTATCAATCGCCCCTTGAATTTGCTTCATGAATTTTTTAGCCCGTAATTTTTCGGAAAGATTGTCCACGTCCAATTCCATTTTTGAATAAGAATCATATTCGTAGGCAGTCAATCGCTTTCGGTCGTTTTTCTCCCGATTGTCAATAACCCCTCTGAGTACTTTGTAAGCAGGGTTTTCACCAGAACGTACAATAATTTCTTCGAGGGCTCTCGAAGCTGGTTCTAACTGAGCATTGATAGTTTGGTTGGCAGCAGTTTTGTCAACTGCCTTGTAGCGAGTCTTGAAACCCACAAAAGTGATAAAAATAGAGTCTGCTAAAACCTTTGATTTTAGCGTATAAATACCGTCAAAGTTTGTGGTAGTTCCTATGTTTACACCTTTAAGCGTAACGTTGGCAAAAGGAACAGGGTCTCCGTTAGAAGCATCCGTAACACGCCCAGTAATAACATATTGCCCAAAAACAATTTGTGATGAGAACAGGAAGAAAGCAATTGCAAAAAAAGACTTTGCACAAAAAAACTTTGACATTGAATCTATATAATTTGTTGAATGATGGTTGTCTTGGTATTCTATAAATCACCTTAAAATTACAACATTTTGAATGATTTTTTATTCCAAATACACAATCAAGACAAGTTGATTTGGTGTTTCCCCTATCTAATTGCGTTGTAGAACGCCTTTGAGAATCAATTATTGAGAATATGGCGAAAAAATTGTTTCAAAAATAATGCTAAAATATAAGATTCCATCGCTGAGAAGGGGGATTTTAGGGTTGAGATGGAGAGTTTTGATGAGAAGACTTATTTTTTTTCTCAAAAATTAAATTTCTCAGAATAGTACAATATCTAAATTTTAATTCTACCTTTGCTACACAATCACAAAAAGGGGTGCCTACAATATTTCGGGCTGAGATTATACCCATTGAACCTGATGCGGGTAATGCCGTCGAAGGGATTTTTTGAAATGACAATTCGACTTTTTTACAGCAAAAATCTCTTAATTTTCTTTTGATTTTTAAGATAATTTTGTCAACATTTCAAAAGCAAAAATCATCATACTGGTATCAAAATTATTTGTTGAATCTGACAGGATTTAACTCCTTTACCTGTCGTGTCTTTTTTAAAGTTTATGAAAAAGCTAACGACCGTTTTCTCGTTTAATTTAGGGCAAAACTCTGATTTTTTTAGGGTTGCTCAAACCTCTATTGCTCAGAAATTCTTTTTATTTCTCTGTCTAATTACTGGTACTTTCTCAGTTTTAGGGCAGTCAATTACAGGTAAAATCACGGATGCTGAGACTGTAAAACCCCTCAACAGTGCCAATATTATTTTGGTAGGAACAGCACGAGGAACACAATCGAATTCGCAAGGAGATTTTACTTTGAAAAACTTAGCAAAGGGAAAATATACCTTAAAAATTACTTATGTAGGCTACGAGAATTTCACACAAGTCGTTGATTTACAGAAAGATGAAAGAATAAATGTTATTCTGAAAAAATCAATCTTCGTAGCCGATGAAGTAGTTGTGAATGCCACAAGAGCCAACGAAAAATCGGGTGTTGCCTACACAAATGTACTAAAAGAGGACATTCAGAAGCAAAATTTAGGACAAGACATTCCACAATTATTGAATTTTACTCCGTCGTTAGTGACAACCTCAGACGCTGGTGCGGGCATAGGCTATACGGGCTTGCGTATCCGAGGAACTGATGCTACCAGAATCAATGTGACCATCAATGGAATACCCTACAATGAATCAGAATCTCAGGGTACTTATTGGGTAAATATGCCCGATTTTGCGAGTTCTGTTTCGTCTATCCAAATCCAACGGGGTGTAGGAACTTCTACCAACGGGGCAGGTGCTTTTGGGGCATCGGTCAATGTTTCTACTAACGAATTTCACAAAGATGCTTACGGACAAATCAATGCCAGCGTTGGGTCGTTCAAGACACTGAAAACTACCTTCATGGCAGGGACAGGGTTAATTGCAGACAAGTTTACTTTTGATGCCCGTTTGTCCAGAATTACCTCAGACGGTTACATTGACCGTTCAGCTTCTAACTTGAAATCGTTCTATTTGTCAGGAGCATATTTTGGTAAAAAATCGTTTATCAGACTCAATGTTTTTTCTGGTGCAGAAAAGACCTATCAGGCTTGGGAAGGTGTTCCCGAAGCCCTTTTGGCAACTAACAGAACTTTCAATCTTTATACCTATCCGAACCAAACCGATAATTATCAGCAAGACCATTATCAGTTATTGAGTTCGCACACACTTTCTAATGAATTGACGCTGAATGTGAATTTTCATTACACCTACGGGCGAGGATATTACGAACAATTGAGGGAAGAAGATAAATATTCAAAATACGGTTTGCCCAATGTGACAGTTGGTACGGTTGTTCAGAAAAAGACCGATTTTATTCGCAGAAAATGGTTGGATAATGACTTTTACGGAACAACTTTTTCTTTGGATTATAAAGGTTCTGGCAGGCTTTCGGGTAATGTAGGTGGCGGACAAAACACCTACGATGGCAGACATTTCGGAGAAATTATTTGGGCTAAAAACCCCTCTACCAGTACGTTGGGCTATCGTTGGTACGAAAACAAGGCTCTCAAAACTGACTTTAATATTTATGCAAAAGCCAATTATCAGTTTTCGGATAACATCAACGGATTCGTGGATTTACAATATCGTGGCATTGGCTACGACATGAAAGGCATTGCCGACAAACGCCAAGACATTACCCAAAATAACTCGTACAATTTCTTTAATCCTAAGTTTGGGATTACTACAAAATTGTCAGAAACTTCAAGGGCTTTTGCGTCGTACAGTGTTGGTAATAAAGAACCCTCTCGTCAGGATTTTGAAAATAATATCCAAAAAGCACCACAAGCTGAGACACTTCGAGATTTGGAAATTGGCTATCAGAGTCAGTCAAAAGGATTTGCTTTTGCTTTGAATGGCTACTACATGGATTATAAAAATCAATTAGTTCTTACTGGAAAATTAAACGATGTTGGTGAGGCAATCAGAATAAATGTGCCAAAAAGTTACCGCATGGGTATTGAATTAGAAGCGGGAGTTCAAGCAACTAAGTCTCTGAAAATCAATGCAAATGCCACTTTTTCAGAGAATAAAATTTTGAATTTTGTGGAAGAAGTTCCCAATTATGACGGCGGAGCAAATGTTGAAAATAAGTTTACTAAAACGGACATTGCGTTTTCGCCCAATGTGATTTTTGGAAGTCAGATTTTGTATAGTCCTGTTAAAAATTTGGAGATTGGTTTGCTTTCAAAATATGTCGGAAAACAATATTTAGACAATACAACCAACGCCAAACGCCAGTTGAATGCTTATTTTACGAATGATTTGAGATTGAATTATTTTGTAGAAACGAAGACTTTCAAGAAAATTGGTTTCAACTTTTTGGTGAATAACATCTTCAATTCTTTGTACGAATCTAACGGTTATACTTACAGTTATATATCTGACGGACAGACTATTACAGAGAATTTCTATTACCCACAAGCAGGAACAAATTTTCTTTTGGGGGTGAATTTGACTTTTTAGATTTTGGTTCAACTACGATTGATACTGGGACGCATAGTCGGGAATGAACGCTTGACGCAAAACCCATATTAGGTGCAGTTCTTCTTTGTCACCCCGATATTTTTCTCATTAATGTTTCAATTGGTCCGTTCTTAAATTTCCGTGTCCATAATTTACTAAATAGGCAACTTACTACAAAATAGGAAGCTGCAAATACTAAAATAAATAATGGACTTGTCGCTGCATTTTCAGAAAGATGTCCTGTGTAATTTTTGCCTGTAAGAAGTGCAAAAATTATCATTCCAATTGTCAAATGAGATATGTAATGTGTCAATGTCATTTGTCCTGTTGATGCAAAAAGTTTTGCGTATTTATTATTTTCAAATTTTCCACCAATAAACATAAATGCTGAAATAAGCATAAGCCCAAAACCAAAGGTGCTTGACATAAACGGTAGAAATGGTGGAATGTAATCAGCCGTGATGTATTGTAAAAGGTCTTCGTTTGTAATATTATTCTTTGCATAATATTGCAAAGCAATTATGAAAACTAATAAACCTAAACCAATTAAAAACATTTTTCTCTGCATTTTAAATACACCCCAATCTAACCTGCCAAGCCACATACCAGCAAAGAAATAAGCAACCCAAGGAAAAATTGAGTTCCAACCGTTGTAAAGGGTGTTTCTTAAAAAACCATTTATTGTCCAAAAGTCTTTATATTCCAAGGTGTGGAAATTCCAACCTGTTTCGTATGGAATTATTGCAAACAACAAATGAAAAATTATAACTGCAAACAATGCAGCCCATAAATAATATTTTTTAGGTACAAACAAAATTAATATTGCCAAGTGCATATAACCACCGTAATAGTGTAGAATGTCCGCTGGCCACCATAAATAAAGTAGCAAACCAATTACAAATAAAAACCACGAACGTTTGCTAATGATTTTTTTCAGTTTTGACTTCTCTTCCAAACTGTATTCTGTTCTGTTTGTCATTAGTGAAATACCCATACCTGCAAGTATCACAAAGGTTGAACTGGAATTTCCACTAAATAAACTTAAAAATTGTCCTAAAATACTTTTGTCTGTAAACGAACCAAAAACGGTGTTGAAGTTTACAATAAACATTCCGAGAATGGCGTAGGCTCTGGCTAAATCAAAGCCAATTATTCTTTGTTTCATCTTCATAGGTTTTAGTGAGTGTTGCCTTGGCTTTGAAGTCCAACGCTTCCTACGATGATTAAAATGATACAAGCAATTTGTATCCAATTCAAAGTTTGCTTAAAAACTAAAACATTTGTCAAAACAACCAAAACAGTTCCAACGCCTGCCGCTATCATATAAATAAAACTTGTTTCAAATTTTTTTAAAGCCAATACGAAAAACGTAAGAGCTATTAAGTCCACCAATATGGTTGCAATAGTCGGTATAGTTTTGGTAAAACCCTGTGAGAATTTTAGTGTTGCAAAACCAACACTTTCAAAAACTAATGCAAGAGAAAGATAAATCCACTTCATAATAAAATTATTTTTTGTTCAAATGATAGTGCAAAGTTGCGGTGCTTAATTCGCTAACCATTTGATGTAAGTCAAATAATAAAATTATTTTTTGGCTCTAATTCTGCTTAAAGTTTCTAATGATACGCCAAGGTAAGAAGCAATGAATGTGAGTGGGATATTTTGAACAATGTATGGATGGTCTTGAATGAGTTTTGAATAACGACTTGTAGCGTCCATTGTATGGAACTGAAATAACCTGTCTTCCAACCACATTGCATAATATTCCGTCATCATCAAATCCAAGATTGCTAATTTAGGGAATTGTTGTTTTGCAGTTTGAAATGATGAAAAATCCGTCTGTGAAATAGTTGTGTCAGTAAGAACTTGTATAAATTCTCTACTGGGTTTTTGTAAACAATAACTGTCAAAAGAAATGGCAATATCGTTGTCAAAATAGAGTTCGGTTGTTATTTCTTTTCCGTCATTTAGATAATATTTTCTTGCTGTCCCTTTTACAACCCAAAAACTTTTTTTACAAACTTCATCTTGTCGCAATAAAAAGTCACCTTTCTTAAATATTTTCTCAACTGAAATTCGGTTTAATACTGTCAAAGTTTCCGTATCTAACCTTGCAATGAACTCGTTTATTTTGTCAAGTTGTGAAATCATATTTTCTTTGAACGGACTGTCGGTTTAGAATTGCACACAACTCAATGGAAACCTCATACCTAAAAACTATCCTGCCTGTAAAAACTCTTTTCGATAATTCAATGGGCTATGACCCGTTACGGTTTTGAATTGTTTATTGAAATGTGAAATATTACCAAAGCCACATTCAAAACAAATTTCTGAAACTTGTTTTTCCGTTGTTCCCAGTAACTGGCAAGCGTGTTTTACCCTGAACTCTGTTACCAAATCCAAGAAAGTTTTCTTCGTAATTTTCTTGAAATATCTACAAAATGCCGTTTCCGTCATATTGGCAAGGTGAGCGGCGGTTTCTAAATGTACTTCTGTCGTATAATTTTCAATCACATAAGCATATACCCGATTGATTCTCCGCATATCTAAATCCGAAAGATTATAGGTAATGTCCTGTGAATTTATTTTTTTATATTCTCCCGAATTGGCAATGGTACTTAGCAAATCAATCAGTCCCAAAAGCCTTTGAATGGGCGGAGCGTTTTGTAAAAATTCAATTTCTCTCCCGATTCTATCACGGGTTTTCCCTGTAACACAAATCCCAGATTTTGACTTTTCGAGTAAATCCCTGATGTTTTTTGTTTCAGGAATTTTGAAGAAATGTTCCCCCAGAAATTCTTCTTTAAACTGAATCACGATGGACTCTGAGGAATGGTCTTGCCCAATAACTTCGTTCCGCCAGCAATGCGGGAGGTTCGGTCCGAGCAATACTAAATCGCCTGCTTGGAAATCGGTTACATTGTTTCCCACAAAACGTTTTCCGCTACTTTTCAGAATTAAAGTCAATTCAAATTCGGGATGGAAATGGTAAGGGGCGTCAAAATAAGGGAGGCTAAATTTTCGGAAAAGAAAAGACGAGTCGATATGGTTATCGAGTTGTTCAAATGATGCTTTCATAGTGAGAATATTAGTCTGGAACGGTGAGACAATAACTTATAATTTTTATACTATTCTTTTAGAGCCATTTTTGCCAGTTTTTTCATTAAATAGCGATGCTATTCGCTTCAAAAACTGATAAAACTATCTCTAAAATAATTACTCTAAAATTTTATAAGTTATTATCTCACCGTTCCTTAATAGTAAGGATTATGTTAAAATTGCACAAAAAATTGCAAAAAACCATGAAGTCTCACAAGAATTAATGGTAGAACTTTGTAGAAACCTTAAAATAACATTCAATCATGCAAATAATCCCCGAACTTGAAGCAAATTATCATATTTCTGAAAGCCAACATACTGATTATCAAAAGAATGGACATATTCTTTTGCGTAATATTTTGGATAAAACCGAAGCCCAACAATACCGTGATATAATTGTAGAAACGGCTCAGAAATTCAATACTGAAAAAAGAAAAATGGAAGAAAGAGACACCTACGGAAAGGCGTTTCTCCAGATTATGAACCTTTGGGAAGTTGACGAAAATGTGAAGAAATTTACCTTGGCAAAACGTTTTGCAAAAATTGCAGCCGATTTAATGGGCGTTGAAAAAGTAAGGATTTATCATGATCAAGCTCTTTTCAAAGAAGCTGGTGGCGGACATACGCCGTGGCATCAGGATCAATATTATTGGCCCATTGACACCAATAATACTGTAACCATGTGGATGCCTTTGGTGGACATTTCTGTGGAAATGGGAATGTTAACTTTTGCTTCTGGCTCGCAAGAATTGGGCTTTCTTGGAAATTTGGCTATCTCTGATAAATCGGAAGAAACATTGGGAAATATTGTCAAGGAAAAAGGGTATTCCATCACTCGTGCAGAGACCATGCAAGCAGGTGATGCTACTTTTCATGCAGGTTGGACACTCCATTCTGCCCCAGGGAATCTCTCTGACACAATGCGAGAAGTAATGACAGTTATCTACATTGCCGACGGAGCAAAAGTAACCGAACCCAAAAACCAAAACCAAGAAGCAGACCGTTTGCGTTGGTTTCAAGGGCAAAACCCTGGCGAGTTGGTAGGCTCTGCGATTAATCCTGTGGTTTGAGGTAAACTTCGGAATTCCCTTTTACAGAATAATTCCTTATTTTGCAGTAAAATCATAATAAGCGAACATGAAAGTCTCAGAACTTTATATCAAAAAATATCATCAATTTGAAGATTTTACTTTGAATCTAACTTACCCCGAAGGACACTCAAAAGCAGGAAAACCTTTGGATAAAGTTTGCATAATAAGCGAACATGAAAGTCTCAGAACTTTATATCAAAAAATATCATCAATTTGAAGATTTTACTTTGAATCTAACTTACCCCGAAGGACACTCAAAAGCAGGAAAACCTTTGGATAAAGTTTGTTTTATTGGGCAGAGTGGGACGGGGAAGACGAGTTTGTTGGAGATTTTGAAGTTTTTTATTGAAAATAATCAACGAGAGAAAATAGGAACGAGGACTTTTGAAGACTTAGAAGATGGGAGTTGGATTGACTTTGGTCAAAGAAAAATTTCAAAAGACTTTACTGGAAAAAGTACTTATCGACCTTTACTTAAAATTATTAGAAATCGATTAGTATTAAATTTCTTCCAAGAAAATGTTTTTGGAAATATATTTTATTGGGTGGGAAGAGTCGGTAATGATATAGTTTACTTAAACCACGAAGATTTTTGGAAAAATCAAAAAGAATTAAGTAGAGCATTTGTTAATGAGTACTTTATGAATCTATCTGAGAACTCAACGTTATTCTATTTCCCTTGTGATATTCAACTACCAAAGAGAGATGGCAAAAATAAGCTAATATCAAAAGATGAATCAAAAGAATTTGGTTTGAAGACAAAAAGGGTAATTAATTTTGAAGACTACGACATCAATCAAATTTGGGAAACTATTAACGAAGCAGTCGTTGAAGACCGTGAATTAGAAATTAAAAAAAGTCTTGAAATTTCTAAATTATTGAGAGATAGGAAAACCTCAAAAGAAGATCTTGACAAGGCAACCGATGAATTCAGAAAATGGCGAGAAGAAACGCCAAATCCTATTCAAGATTTAGCGGATAATTATTTAGATAAAATTATTGGTCGGTTCAATCTTAAAGTAAAAACTGAATTAGATTTTGAGAGAAAAGAGGATATTGAAACCATCAAAATTCAACAAAAAAATGGTACTGAGATTCCTTTTGAGGCTCTCAGTACAGGTACAAAACAAGTCATACTAACGGCATTGCCACTTTATGGATTAAAACCCAAAGATTCTATTATTTTATTTGATGAACCCGAACGGTCTTTATATCCAGATATTCAAACTGAAATTGTGGATTTTTATACCTCAATGGCAGAAGATTCTCAGTTTTTCTTCGCAACACATTCGCCCTTAGTGGCTTCATCTTTTGAACCTTGGGAAATTGTAGAACTAAAATTCAATGAAGAAACAGGAAACGTAGAACAAGAATTATACTACGACCCAGCCAAAGAAAGACACGTTGATAATTACACAATTTACCCGCAATATTTAACGTATGATGGTATTTTGAAACGAGTTTTTGACTTCAAAAAAGAATCTAATGATTTAAGAACGAGCGAGTTAATGAGATTAGCAACTTTAGAAAGCCAATTGAAACACAACAATCTTTCGCTTGAAGACAAGAAAGAGAAATTTGAAGAATACAAAAAATTAGCCGACCTACTAAATTGGGATTTGAAATAAAATGCGGAAAATAGACAAGTCAAAAATCCTATCTACGGTTTATAAAAATTGGGAAGAGGCATTAGAAAATGAACAAAAAGACCACCCTCAATACGATTCTTCTCATCGGTTTTATACTGATGTGATAATGAATTTGTACCATATCCAAAATGGTTTGTGTGCCTATACCGAGAAGAAAATTCTCGCTACTGAGGCTGCCTATACAGAGGAAAATTGGGAAAATGGCAAGTACAAATCGGATAAACCAAAGCACTTGGGCGAATTAGAGCATTTTGACCCAAAACTAAAAACTCAACAAGCATGGCTTTGGGATAACTTGTTTATGGTTTTGAATAAAGTCAACCATGAAAAAAGCAATATCTCTACGAATATAATTCTGAAACCAGACCATGAAAATTATGACCCCTACGAAGTATTAGACTACGATTTTGACAAACATATTTTCTTTGCAAATGTCAAAAATGGAAAATTCAATCAATCTGAAATTGACCAAATCAACAAAATGATTGATGTTTTGGGCTTGAATTTCGTGAAAGATTGGCGAAAGAAATATATCTCAGAAAGAATCAAAGCCATAGAATTCGGCTTAGAACCAGAACCAGTAGAAGAATATATGACCGCTTATGAGATTATTCGTCAAAATCTATCTTTGTAAACTCCCTCTTTTTCATCTCTCCCAAAGCACCGTTTCGTCCTCACAAAAAACTACATCTGTCCCATTTTTGATGTTCAATCAAGATTTTTCCAGAAGAATTAGTATTTTTAATGATTATTAGAACAACCATAGTCCAATGTTTAGGTATCTATTTGTGGTTTACCTAACATCGAACAACGAACATCAAAAATCGAAGCCATCCCTTTAACCTACAAAACAATGTTTCAGCCATATAGCTTTTATCCAAAACTGATTGTCCGCACGCCTTCGTTGCCTTTCAATGAATCCTTGAGCGAGGAAGTCATTCAAAACAAAATTTCTGACCCTAAGTTCTTGGAAGCCATATACTTAGCTTCTCCGTCATTGTACGAAGAATGCCTCAATTGGCGTGATGGAAAACTGTCTGACCCCAAGAAAAAGACTAAAATTATTTATTCTTTGTCGAAGTATCTCAACAGGATGAGTAGCCGTTGTACACCCTTTGGACTATTTGCTGGCTGTTCGGTGGCGGAATGGGCAGATACGACTTCTTTGGTTTTAAATCCTGCTCAGAATCATCGAAATACTCGTTTGGATATGCACTATGCCTGTGCTTTGGCACAACGATTAGCGGAAATTCCAGAGATTCAGCAAGGGCTACATTATTACCCAAATTCGAGCATTTATACCGTTGGCGAAGAAATTCGTTACATCGAATACAAATACATTAATGGACGGCGTTCGCACCAAATCAGTGCCGTTACTTGGTCTGAATATATCCAAAAAGTATTGGATTTATGCCAGTTTGGAGCTTTACCAACTACCATTGTTGAGGCAATTACCGATGAAGAAATCACTACCGAAGAAGCCCAAGAATTTTTAGCACAACTGATTGATTCTCAGTTATTAGTCAACGAACTTGAACCTGCTATTACGGGTGTGGAGTTCACGCAACAGATACTGAATGTTGTTGAAAAAATCAATACAGAAGGTAAGTTAGATTATATGATTGAGATTATTAGAGAGGTTGAAAAACGACTGGAACATATTGATAATCAGTCAGTTAATTTGCCAGAGGTTTATAAAGAAATTACTGAAATTATTAAACCTTTGGAAGTTCCTTTCGAGGAAGGAAAATTGTTTCAAACGGATTTGGTGAAGAAGTTTGACCATGCCCAAATCGACCAAAATCTGCAAGATGAAATCACGGAAGCACTCGAAATTCTGAGTATTCTTAGCAAAGATTCTCAGAGTAGTTCTTTGAAAGATTTTCGCCAAAAATTCTATGAACGTTACGAAGCTCAGGAAATGCCTTTCTTGGAAGTTTTGGACACTGAAACTGGTATCGGCTATGGTTCGGCTGGAAAATCTCATAATACGCCCATTGCCGACGGACTGATTTTGCCGAGTGGTGGCGGAGATTCGGAACATAAAATTTCGCTTTCTCCTGTACAGTTGATGCTTTTTGAAAAATGGAAAAAAGCGGATAAAGAAGGGGCTTATCATGTAGAAATTACAGACGAAGATTTGAAGACTTTTCAAGGCATTCGGCAAAAACTTCCGCCGTCTTTTCCGTTGATGTTCAGATACTTAGCTGATGAAAAGTATTCGATTCATTTGGAAAGTATTGGTGGTTCAAGTGCCGCAAATTTACTCGGTCGGTTCGCCCATGCAGACCCAGCCGTACATGAGGTAGTGGCGGATATTACCCGTATTGAGCAAGAAAAAAATCCTGATATTGTCTTTGCCGAAATCGTCCATTTGCCCGAAAGTAGGGTGGGCAATATTTTGTTGCATCCTGTTTTTAGAAATTATGAAATTCCGTATTTGGCAAAATCTGCTTTACCACAAGACCAACAAATTCGCTTGCAGGATTTGACGGTTTCGGTAGATATGCAAGCGGAAACAATTACGGTAAAATCAAAAACGCTGAACAAAGAGGTGATTCCTCGGTTGAGTTCCGCCCATAATTACAGTTATAATTCGTTGCCAGTTTATCATTTTCTGTGCGACCTCCAGACCCATAAACTGACTGTCGGATTAAGTTTTAGTTGGACTCCGATTATTCCGAAAGCAAAGTTTACCCCAAGACTGGTTTACAAAAAAATTATCTTGGAATCTGCCGCTTGGTCACTCGAAAAAGAAGATTTATTGGCGGTAATAAATGCAAGCTCAGAAAGTCAATTATCTGAATTACAGAAAGTTAGAATACAATTCCAGATTCCGAGATACTTTGTTTTGGCAGATGGAGATAATGAACTTTTGGTTGATGCAGAAAACTCTCTCAGTGTTTCAACTTGGCTTGATGCTATCAAAAATCGTCCGATGATTGCCCTAAAAGAGTTTTTATTTGAAAAAAATAGCCCAATTCATGACCTTGCTGGACAACCTTATTCCAACCAATTTGTGGCAGTAATGATGCGTGACGATGCCTGTTATCGTGCCAATTATGACCGCCGAATCATACGAGATGCTGATGCACAGCGTAAGTTTTCGTTGGGTTCTGAATGGGTGTATTTTAAGTTTTATTGTGGCACAAAAACTGCCGACAAGGTTTTAACAGAAGCGATTAAGCCACTGACAGAGGAACTTTTAGCTCAAAATCTGATTGATAAATGGTTCTTTATTCGCTATTCTGACCCTGATAAACATATTCGTTTTCGGATGCACCTTTCGGATTTATCTGCTTTGGGCGAAGTACTACAAAAAACCAATTTTTATATCCAACCTTTTCAGAATGAGGGAATTATCTTCAAAACTTTGCTCGATACTTATGAGCGAGAATTGGAACGCTACGGCTCGGACGGTATAGAATTGGCGGAGACTATTTTCTGGAAAGACAGCACGGCAATCGTGGACATGATAGACCAAACTTGGGGCGACGAAAGGGAAACCATCCGTTGGCAATGGGGACTAAAAGCCATTGACGATTATTTGGAGGGTTTCGGTTTTACGACGGAAACTAAGATGGCTTTGATGGAAAATATGAAGGAAGGATTTGCCCTGGAATTTAAAATGGATAAAAATCTAAGGGTTCAGATGGATACTCGTTTCAGAGATAACCGTCAGAGAATCAATAAGATAATGGATAAATCGAACGATGAAAACCATGAATATTCGCCTTTGTTTGATGCCATTTATACTAAAAAATCTCAGCTCGAAATAACGGCTTCACAAATCAAAGCGATTAGAAGTAATAATGAATTGAACATTTTTCTGAGTGATAGTATTCACATGACGGTGAACCGTGTAATATCTGATAATCAGCGACTTCATGAGTTAATGATGTACGATTTTTTGTTTAATTATTACCGCTCGAAATTAGCCCAAGAACGAAAAGGAGTGAAAATTAAGGAGACAAGTGGAACAGAAATTTCGCTATCTTTACAGGAGGGGTAGTTAATTTGGAAATTAGTTAATTTGAAAATTTCAGTTCTTCCATTACTTATACGGGAATCCGTGGTACGGTTGAGACTAAAACCCATTTATGAGAAATTAAATCTCAACCGTTCCACGGTTATCAGTGCCTTCCGACTGTACGTCTCAGAATCAATTATAGAAGAACCAAAATGTCTTCCTTACCCCAAAGCTATACGTGTTTCTAATTTTTCAATTCACACAAAATGTATAAAATTTACCCAACTTTACTGAATTCTTTTGCACTTTATCTCAACCAGACGACCGACCGTGACGGAGTGTTAATTCTTACCCCAAAGCTATACGTGTTTCTAATTTTTCAATTCACACAAAATGTATAAAATTTACCCAACTTTACTGAATTCTTTTGCACTTTATCTCAACCAGACGACCGACCGTGACGGAGTGTTAATTGTGGATTTTCAGGAAATGATAGATCGTATCAATCGGGTAAAAAAACCTACAACAGAGGCACAGCAGCGAGGTATTAACTTTGAAAAAGCCATTACAACGGGCGAAGGAGAAGAAGATTTTCCTGAAGAAATTATTGAAAAGGGTAGAGCAATTTTACCCCAAAAATTCAAAACGCAATTTTATGTAGAAAGCCGTTACAAGAATGTTTCGCTCTATGGTTTTGTAGATTTAATTAGTGGAAATAAAGCCTATGACATCAAAACAACTCGTAATTATGATGGTACGACGAGATATGCACTTAATCATCAGAATTTGTACTTATTGGGGCTACAAAAATGGGGAATCAAGTCCTTGGATTATGTAATTACGGATATGAATGATGTTTATGTAGAAAGCTATCACATTGATTCTTATGACTTTACACCACTTTATGAGCAAATAGACCTCTTTGTGGAATTCTTAGAAAAGAACAAAAGGTTTATCCGAGACAAAAAAATTATAGACCGCAAAACAGATACAAATCAATTGAGTTTGTTCTGAAAAAGTTTAAATAGCCTAACTATTTCACAACATTAATAACAGCACGTCTGTAAGAAACTAAACTGGGTGTTCCGTTGTCCTCTATCTGCAAAATCACATGAATACTTCCGTTTTCCTTGGCAATTGGTACTTTCAAGGATGTGGTTTCTCCCGAATTTGAACTTAATTTACAAGCCCCCAAATAGTTTCCTGCCTCCTGATAAATAAACCATGATATTTTTGTTGTATTTCCGTCTGGGTCGGTAGTTCCCTTTGCAGAAAGTTGGACGGTATCATTAGGTTTGGCAGTAATTTCAATCACCGATTTTGTTTTATCCGAATTCAAAACTGCCATAGGAGAATGATTGGCTTTTTTGTAATTGTCAGCAACGCACCAATCCATTCTTGCAGCAAAATCGTGCTGAAAATGCTCTCGCCAACGCCAAATAGTAGCCTGGTCTGAAATCTGGTAATGTTCATTGTCGAAATAAACAGAATCTCTACTATCCTGATTATTAGTCCAGATAGGATGGGATTCGCCAAAGGACTGGTACAAAACATAACGTCCACCCCAACCCCCGTACGAAGGACTAACATACCAACCAAGTCCATTGTTGATTAGACCCATAAAAGCAGGAGTGTCGCCCTCCATGATATAAGCAAACTTGGGATATAGTTTCCCTAAAGCCCCATGATTATTGATAATATTTTCTTCGAGCCAAGCGTTTTGGACTAAATTGAATTTATACTGAGGTCCATTTTTATAATGTCTATCGCCACTAATGCCCGTCCAAGTGGCTCGCCAATATTCTTTCCAATCTGCGTTACTTGGCGAAACAACATAAAATAATTCTGGAAATTCATTTCTAAGCCAAATTCCTGCATCATCTTGGTCAGAAATGGCATAAACTCTCAATTTTTTAATCAATTTTTTCAAATCTTCTGCCGAACGAGTTCTCCGAGCATCAAATAATGCTTGTGCGAGTGTATTTGGACCTCCCCAAACACTTACCCAAAGTGGTCTTTCATCCTGTTTATCTGCTGCTTGCAAAAGTAATTTAGAGCCTGCTGTGGACTTACCTTCGCCTACTGCTTTCATACCATAAGTACCTTGCCCTGTGGCAGTTACAGCGTATAATTGCTCTTTTGTAGGAAAACCTTGTTCGTGAATCAAGAGATTATTACGTACCATTCCGTAGGCATCAATCTGGCGACGAATCAAATCTTCTCGTGTATTGTTTCTCAACCAAGTTGATGTAGTAGCAACCAATCCTTCAATCTCGTACTGGTTGGCATAAACTAAAAACCGAACCATTGATTCTTCGTCGTCTGGTTCATTAGAAATATCCGTTAGTACAAAAATTCTTTGTTTTGTATCAATTGGGTTTTCTATACTCTGAACCGAAAATCCAATAGAGATGAATTGAAAAACTACCCAGAATGTCAAGAAAACTTTTTTCATTTTTATATCTAAATATTTGATTTACAGAACTTTGTAAATATTTTAAGATATGTTCTCTTCTTACACCGAATCCTTTTTCACAGGTTTTGGTTTCTTGAAAAGTCCATCTAAAACATTCTTTTTTTGTTCTTCTAATAATTTTTTGGCTCGTTCAGAAGCTGCTCTTTTGATGCTGTCAACGGCTGCTTGGGCTTTGGTTTCTATGGCATCTTTTTGTTTCTGAATTTCAGCTTTTGCTTTTGCCTCCAATTCTGTTTTCTTGGCTTCGGCTTCTTTCAATAAACGGTCTTTTTCAGCCAAAATTTTTGCTTCGGCTTCCTTCCGCAACTTGTCGGCTTCTTCCAATGCTTTTGCCTTTGCAGCTTCAATTTGTGCCTTTGCCTGAGCCGTAACCGCATCTTTCAGAGAAATTGCGGTGCTACTTCCATTAAAAGCAAACTTGGGAGTTTTATACGTTCCACCCAATTTTAGGTCAAATTTTACTCGGTCTGTTCCTTGTAAATTTTTACCAGTCCAATTTAAAAAAGCAGTATTAAACGCCTGTCCTATATTACCTGTTGGCACATCCATTTTGATGTCATAATTAATTGCACCGTCCAAATAATTAAGCCCCGCAATGGTCATTTTGTAGTCTTCATATTTTAAATCAAAAGGTTTAAATTCCAATTTTCCATCTTTTATCGAAGCCGCCATCAACAGGTTATTCAACTGCAAATCTTTTAATTTATTCAGTTTTGTAGTTTCCACTAATTTATCAACCATATCATTTTTCTGAACCGTCGCCTTCAACACCTTCACAATTCCTTCGCCGCTAACACTTTGCAGTTTGGGCATCATGTCTTGTCCTAAATCTCCATTAATTTTAAATTTTGAAGTAAAGTCTCCCAAAATATACTCAGCAATGGGCATCAAAGCCTTTACAACGGTCAGATTTTGGTAGGCTTCCGAGATATTTACGTTTTCTAAACCCAAGGCAAAATCAAAAGTTGGTTTTGCAACATCTTTAGTATTGTACGTTCCGTCCGTCGTGAAACTGCCTCCCAGAGCATCAAACCGTACATTTTGGAGTTTCAACGCTCCACCACCTACATTCAAAACGCCTTTGGTGTCTTTCATTTTCATTTTGTCGTAAAGTACCTCAGCAATGGCAGCATTCAGTTTCAAATCTATGTTTTTCGGAATTTCAACCAACTGTTTTTGGGTCGAATTTCCAGCCGATTTTGGACTATCAGTCATCCATTCATTCACATTAAATTTCTGAGATTTCACATCAAATTCTCCTTTAATTGTCTCATTATTAAGGGCATAGCCAATATAGTTAGACATCGTACCTTCGCCCACGAAATCACTTGTACCCAAGAAACCACTCACATTTTTTGCTTGAATATTCTGAGGCGTAAAGTTCAAATCTGCCTGAGTAACTTTTATGCCTTGCGGATATTGCTTAGACACAAACTCAAATCCAGAAACCTTCGCCTTGCCCGAAGTCGGTAATTTGGCGTACCGTTTTGCTTTTACGTCTGCCATCATGCCTTTGGTTTCTATGTCGGCATCCAATTTACCTTTCAAAGTCATGTCATTTAAAGGATAAATTTTTGTAATTTTCGTCAAATCAATTTTACCTTTTGCCTTAATTTCCCAAGACGGATTTTCAAAATCTGTGATTGTTCCACTTGCCTCAAAAGGTTCATTTTGCATGACCATTCTCAAATCAGAAATCATCAATTTCGTAGAAGCCAAAGCACCGTCCTGATTCAAAATACTTGCGTTAATATTCAGATTATCAATGGGTTCTGGAAATTTATCAGATTTTATATAGCCATTTTTCAATACCATTTGCCCGTCTATTTCTGGGAATTGGTGGCTCAAACTATCATAAATTCCCTTTGCTTTTAACTTAATATTGTAGAGTCCTTTCATTACCAAACCCTTCATCGGAAACATCTGTTCTACCTGTTGTAAATCCAATTTTGCATCAATATCGGCATCAACTTTCATCTTCCGCAGACCTTCCAAAAGTACTCGACCTTTCACTGGATTTTGTCCCAAATTCATGGCAAATTTCTTGAGGTCAACCACCGTATTATTCAAATCTTCGGTCGTGTTAGATGCCGTCATGTCCAAGTTTATACCCGTAACGGCAGTTGGCAAATCTGGATACTGAAATTGTCCATCCTGAATTTTCAAATCAAAATCAAAAGAAGGGAAGGTCGTTGAGCTATATTCTCCTTTGAAATTTCCGCCAAAAATCACCTTTCCGTCGGCTTTTATTGAGCTAAATTTTTCTGTAAAAACCCCTGGTACTAAAGACAAAATTTTCTTGAAATCGCTTTCTTCGGTACTGTATTTTATGTCCATTTTGATTTTATCGGTTTCTGGCAAAGCAACAAAACCATTAAATTTTATCGGAAAGTCATTGATTATCAGTGTATTATCTTTGAAAGCATACTTTTTATTCCCATTATCAATGTTCAACGCCATGTCAGCCATGATTTTTTTATCTTTCAAAAACTCTTTGCCGTTATACAAAATTGTAGCGTTTTGGATTTCAGTTTTTGTCAATAAATCATAAATATTGGTTGAAATCTCTCCACTTCCTTCGTGGTTTACACCTTTCATTTCTACAAGGGTATTCTGGAGTTTATCATCGTAAATAATTTGTCCGTCCGTAATTTTCCATTCATTGATATTTGCCTGAAAATCAGAAGGTTGAACGTTTTTATCATCTGGAGAAACCTCTGATTTTTTTAAAATATCATAGTTTTTCGAGCCGTCTTTCAATACTTTTACTAAAATTTTGGGAGCATCCAAACCAATGTGATTCACCTGAATTTCGCCCCCAGAAAATACTGATTTCACGTCTAAAGAAACATTAAAACTTTGGGCATTGATAAGTGTATCACCCACGAAAGGAGATTTGCCAACGACACCAAAATCACTGAGAGAGACTGTTATTTGAGGAAAATGTTTGAAAAATGAAAGACCAAAATCTTTGTAATAGACCGTAGCGTTCACTTTTTTAGAGATTTCGGTATTAACTTTTGCTTGGATTTTATCTTTGAAGAAAAATGGAATACTCACCATAGCAGCAAGCAAAAACACGATAAAAATAGCAAGGAATTTGAGTAATTTTTTCATAAAATAAGGATTGAAAATACTAAGTAAAAAGTGTAAAGTTGATGAGTCTAAAACTGGGAAACCCCAGAATTTATCATACATTTACAAATATAAACGAAAAGGGGTTTAGAAAATTGAGAGAAAATTATTTCTCGCCCTAACATCGAAAAACTAAAATCAAACAGCTTCATCGAAAAAACCAACTTTATGATCAAACAATTACTTTCTTATCTGACACTTTACAATATTTCGCTTTGGGTCTTGGCAGCTTTCTTGATTTATGCGGGTTATGCACATTTCAAGAACCCCAAATTCTTCTTAAAAATTGTTCCGCCATACGTTCCTGCCCACCAATTGATGGTAGATTTGAGTGGTATTGCCGAAATTCTCTGTGGCGTTGGTCTATTGATTCCTGCAACGAGACCTTATGCCGCTTGGGCTTCGATTGCTCTGTTTGTAGCAGTTTTTCCTGCCAATCTTTACATGGCAACTTCCGAAAAATTTGCGTCAGTTTCAGCTACTTTTCGTTGGTTACGTTTGCCATTACAGGGCGTTCTGATTTGGTGGGTTTATCAGTATAGGTAAATAAAAAAGCGTCCTCATACCGAGAACGCTTTTTTTATTGTGCTGATAATTAGACAATTAGCTCGAAAATTATTCCTCATCATCATCATCCGAAGACGTAATGATACTCCTCACTTTTCCGTCGGCTATGGCAATTTCTAAGAATGAATCTGTTGCCCCAAACTGGACACTAACGGTATTCCAAGCGGGATTAAAATCATCAATATCTCTAATTTTGTATGATTTTGGAAACATCTTTTTCACCTTAGCAACAGTATCGCCCACTTTCAAGCCCGAAAGATTATCTATCTGAAAACGGTTACTTCTGATTTCAAAACCGCTCACAATTTCGTCCATTACATAAAAAACGTCTTGTCCATACAGGGAATCCATTTTCAAATTTACACATTTTCAAATTACCAAATTACGCCCCCAGCATTTCTACAAAGTTATCAAATAAATATCTTGAATCATGGGGACCAGGCGATGCCTCTGGGTGATGTTGCACCGAGAACGCCCTTTTATCTTTTCTTCTGATACCTTCAACGGTATTATCGTTCAAATTGATATGCGTTAGTTCAACATTTTCGTGAGTATCTATTTCTTCCATTGCCACAGCAAAGCCATGATTTTGCGAAGTTATCTCAGAAAGTCCTGTTACTAAATTTTTCACAGGATGATTCAAACCACGGTGTCCGTTCTTCATTTTATAAGTCGAAAGCCCCGAAGCCTGTGCCAAAATCTGATGTCCTAAGCATATTCCGAAGGTTGGTTTATCTGCTTCAATAATTTCTCGAACCGTTTGTATGGCATAAGGCATTACGGCTGGGTCGCCTGGACCATTCGAGATAAAATAACCTGTTGGTCCAAAAGTTTCCATTTCTGCAAAGGTTGTTTTTGCAGGAAAAACTTTCAAATAACAACCTCTATCGGTAAGGTTACTTAAAATGCTTTTCTTTACACCCAAATCCAAAACGGCAACTTTAAAATCTGCTTCTGGATTTCCTAAATGATAGGTCTCTTGGGTACAAACTTCCGAAGAAAGCTCCAATCCTTCCATCTGAGGTACTTTGTCTAATTCTTTTCTGAGTTCGGTAGGGTCAAGGATTTCAGAAGAAATAATACAGTTCATCACACCTGCTTGGCGGATATGTCTCACAATCTGGCGAGTATCAACGCCATAAATGCCTACAATCCCTGCTTTTTGAAAATAGTTTTGGAGGGAATCATCCGCAGTTTTGCGTGAATGAATCGGTGAAAATTCATTACAGACCATTCCTGAGATTTTTACAGAAGAGGATTCTGCTTCCAAGTCATTCACGACACCGTAATTACCAATGTGAGATGACGTATTAACTACCACCTGTCCGAAATAAGAAGGATCAGTATAAATTTCCTGATAGCCCGTCATACCCGTATTGAAGCAAATTTCGCCTCCACTTGTTCCGATTTTTCCAAGGGCAATACCTTTGAATACTGTGCCATCTTCCAGCATCAAAATAGCTGGTTGAGATTCTGTTACTTTCATTTGTTAAATTTTAATCCTGCTTGGTTACAAAAAAGGAGGTCAACCAATTGACCCCCCAAAATTAATTATATGCAATAAAGAAAACTAAT